>JAHDVQ010000484.1 GCA_023384595.1 Vicinamibacteraceae bacterium
GGAGCCTGGAGCCCGTTTGAAGACTTCCCTGATCTCTCTGCTCGACCTGAGCCACGAGTCGCTCGACTTCGCCCTGCGCCTGGCGGCCGCCGTGAAGCGCGACCGCCCGCGCGGACGATCGGCGCCGACCACGCGTGCCCTCGACGGGCGTCACGTCGCCCTGCTCTTCGACAAGCCCTCGCTGCGCACGCGCGCCACCTTCGAGATTGCCGTCCACGAGATCGGCGGTCACGTCGTCGTGCCGGCCGGCGATGTCGCGCTCGGCGCGCGCGAGAGCCTCGCCGACGTCGCGCGCAATCTCGAACGCTGGGTCGCCGCGGCCGTTGTCCGGACCTTCTCGCAGCAGCGCCTCGTCGAGCTGGCCGAGGCGGCGCCGCGCCTCGTGGTCATCAACGCGCTCACCGACGAGGAACATCCCTGCCAGGCGGTGGCCGACTATCTGACGCTCGGCGAGCACTGGGGCTCGCTGCAGGGCCGGACGCTGGCCTACGTGGGCGACGGCAACAACGTCGCCACCTCGCTCGTGCAGGCCGGGCTCATGCTCGGCGTCAACGTCAGGGTCGCCACACCGCCCGGCTACGAACTGCCGGAGCCGGTCATCGCCGCGGCCAGCGCCGTGGCGCGTCACGGCGCGACGGTCACGACGACGCACGATCCCTACGAGGCGGTGGAGCGTGCCCATGCCGTCTACACCGATGTGTGGGCGTCGATGGGACAGGAGTCGGACGCCGCGCGGCGTCACGCCGACTTCGCGCCCTTCCAGGTGAACGAAGCGCTCATGGCCGCCGCCGGACCGGGCGCGCTCTTCATGCACTGCCTGCCGGCGCACCGGGGCGACGAGGTCACCGATGCCGTGATCGACGGCCCCACGTCGGTCGTCTTCGATCAGGCGGAGAACCGCCTGCACACCCAGAAGGCGCTGCTGCTCATGCTGCTCGCTCCGGAGCAGTGCGCATGCTGAAGGGCTCGATTCGCGGCATCGTGCGCGGCATCCAGCCGTTGAGCATCCACGGCCAGGTGTCGCTCGACGTCCACTACGTGACGCAGGACGATCCGGA
>JAHDVQ010000183.1 GCA_023384595.1 Vicinamibacteraceae bacterium
AGTCCCGGTGACACCAGCATCGACAGCTTCGGCACGCGGCAGAGTGTAACAGGAAAGAGCCGCTGTGCCTCTCCCGATCACTCCTCGGTGGTATCGACGACTCTTACGTTGCGAGGCTTCGCCGGCGAGACGAGTCCGGCCGCCTGCGTCACCGTGTGCACCTGGCCGGCCACCGTGATCGTGGCGCTTCGAGACGACGTGCTGGTGTTGGCCGTCACGGAATAGGAGAGCGTCCCGTTGCCGGAGCCCGACCCGGTGGTGCCGCCGCCTGCGTCGCCGAGGGTGAGCCAGGGCGCGCTGCTCGTCGCGGTCCACGCGCAGCCCGACGGCGCGACGACGCCAACCGACCCGGCGCCGGCGGTCGCGGGAAGCGAGGCGGACGCCGCCGAGAGCGAATAGGTGCAGGCCGCCGCGGCCTGCGTCACCTGGATGACCGTCCCGGCAACCGTCAGATCGATCGAGCGGGGCGACGCGGCGCCGTTGCTGGCGACGGTGACCGTGACGGTGGCGCTCCCGGTGCCGCTCGTGGGCGCCAGCGTGGCCCACGACGCCGACCCGGACGTCGTCCACGTGCACGTGGCCCCCGTGGTGATGCCGATCGTGTAGGTGCCGCCGCCGGCGACCGCGGCGACCGACGTCGGCGACACCGTCGTGCTGCAGGGCGCTTGCACGGTGAACTGGTTCGAGGCCTCGCTCACTCCAGAACCGCCGGGACCAATCGCCGCGACCCTGGCTTCGTACAGGGCGCCGAACTGCGGCCACGCCGTGACGCGTGCCGAGAAGTCGTAGCGGATCTTGCCGTCGGTCTGCGGCGCGGGCTTACCGAAATCGAGCGTCTGAAACGGCGAGGTCGCCCCGGCCAGGTAGAACTGCAGGGTATACGAGGTCACCACGGGCTGGTTGTCTCCAGGAGACACCGCGTCGTGGTCGGTCGAGGGATCGAATTCGACGAGTCGAGGGTTGGTGACGACCTGCGCGTCCCCCGCCGAGGCAGAGAGGAGGACACTGGCGATGGTGGCCGGCAGCACAAGGGCTGCGAGTCGGGACCGAAGCAACTGCATGAGTCGAACCTGATGAAGCCGGATTTCACGAATGTGCGCACGCCTGCAAGCCATGTGCGGCGTGTGCGTCCGGTCCCTGACGACAGCAAGCTCCGATCCAGGCCGCGCACACAGCGCACACGGGCGTCTTCTGGGGGATTTCCGGCGCCTCGCGCTGCTCTCCGCCCGCCCCGTCCGCCCCGCCACGTGCGTCTGTGCCGCCCGAACCGAAACCACACTCACCGAATCGTGATCGCCTGCGTAGCCCTTGTAGCCTTTGTAGCCTCCGTAGCCCTCGTAGCCTGTCTGGCTTTACGCTGTCTTCGTGACCATCCTCGAGGTCGAACGCGTCGAGAAGACGTACCCGGGAGGCGAGGCGCCCGTGGCCGCCGTGCGCGGCGTGAGCCTGTCGGTTGCCGCAGGCGAGCTGGTCGCCCTGATGGGGCCATCCGGGTGCGGCAAGTCGACGTTGCTCCACGTGTGCGGGGCGATGGACACCCCGACGCGGGGCCGCGTGGCCATCGAGGGCCGCGACCTGTCGTCGCTCGACGATGGGGCGCTGACGCGGGTCAGGCGGGAGCGGGTGGGTTTCGTGTTCCAGTTCTTCAACCTGCTGCCGACCCTCACCGTCGCCGAGAACATCGCGCTGCCGCTGCTCCTGAGCGGCGGTTCACCCGGTGAGGCGCTCGAGCGCGCGGCGGCGCTCGCCAACCGCGTAGGGCTCGGGCACCGCCAGCGCCACTACCCGCAGCAACTGTCGGGCGGCGAGATGCAGCGCACCGCCATCGCCCGCGCCGTCGTGCATCGCCCCGCGCTGCTCATCGCCGACGAGCCGACGGGGAACCTCGATTCGGCCAGCGGCGCCCGCGTGCTCGATCTGCTGCGCGACGTGCACGAGGAGACCGGCATCGCGCTCCTCATGGCGACGCACGCGCCCGACGTGGCGCGCATCGCCTCGCGGGTCGTGCACATGCGTGACGGCCTCATCGAACGGATCGACGCCGGTGTGGCTGTTTAGCCGGTTCATCGCGCGACGGCTGGCGGGCGAGCGGCTCCGCTCGGCCGTCACCGCGCTCGGCGTGGCCCTGGGCGTCGCGGTGGTCGTCGCCATCCGCCTCGCCAACGTCAGCTCCGTGCGCGGGTTCGAGCAGGCGCTCGAGACGATGGCGGGCGCCACGTCGCTCGAGATCGTCGGGTCGGCGGAGGGCTTCGACGAGCGCCGGCTGGTGGCGCTGACGTGGCTCGGCGAGCTCGGACGTCTCAGTCCCGTCATCGAGGGCGAGGCGATGTACGCGCCCCGTGGGATTGCCGGGTCTGCATCCGAAGGCGACGACCGCGCCGCGATCGAAGGCGGCCGCCGGCGCGCCAGCGCCGGCGAGATGCTGCGCGTTGTCGGCATCGACATCCTGCGCGACCGGCCGTTCCGCGAGTACGCCCTCCGGTCGTCCGGCCGTGAGGGCGAAGGCCCTTCGGCGCGTGAGTTCCTCGACCTGCTGCGCGACCCGCGCGCGATCATCCTCACCGCGAAGTTCGCCGGGCGTCACGGGCTGTCCAATGGCGGGCGAGTGGATCTCGCGATTGGCGATCGGGTCGAGGTCTTCACGGTGGCGGGGCTGCTCGACGACGTGGGGCCGGCGCGCGCACTCGACGGGGGCATCGCCCTGATGGACATCGCCGCCGCCCAGGTCGCCTTCGGAAAGCTCGGGCGCCTCGATCGCCTCGACGTTCGCCTCGACGAGCCGGAGCAGGTGGACGCCGCCGAGCAGTTGATCGCCTCGCGCCTTCCCGAAGGGCTCACGGTGCAGCGCCCGTCGCGAAGGGGCCGACAGGTGGAACAGATGCTGGCAGCCTTCCATCACAACCTCGCCGCCCTCTCGTACATCGCGCTCATCGTCGGCCTCTTCATGGTCTACAACACGGTGGCGACCTCGGTCGTGGCGCGACGGAGCGAGATCGGGACGCTGCGTGCGCTGGGCGTGTCGCGGGGCCGGGTGCTGCGACTGTTCCTGGGCGAGGCGCTGGTCCTGGCGCTGCCGGCCTCGGTGGTGGGCGTGCTCCTCGGGCGCGTGCTCGCGGTAGGCGCCGTCGCGCTGACGTCGGGGACGGTGAGCACGCTCTACGTCGCGACCGGCTCGGCCCCGCCCGCGCTCGACTGGACGCACTGGGTGCTGGGCCTCCTCGTCGGCGTGCCGTTGTCGCTGGCCGCGGCGGCGCAGCCCGCCCTGGAGGCGTCGCGGGTGAGCCCGACGGCGGCGCTTCGCGGCGCGGATCGTCTCGAGACGCGCTTCCGCCTCCGACGGCGGTTCCTCGTGGCGCCCCTGGCCCTGGCGGCGCTCGGCGCGTGGCTCGCGACGCGGCCGGCGTCGGGGAACGTGCCCATCGCGGGCTATGCGGCGGCCGTGGTGTTCGTCTTCGCCGCGGCGTTCCTGGTGCCGGCCGTGCTGTTCGCGATGGCACGGGCGGGCCGGCGCGCGCTCGGCTTCCGCCGCGGCTCGCCGGTGCCCGGCTCACCAGCACCGGCGCATCGGTTCTTCTTCGTGGAGGGCTGGCTCGCGAACGCCAGCCTCTCGGGTGCCATCCCGCGCCTGTCGATCTCGATCGCGGCACTGGCCGTGAGCCTCGCGATGATGGCGGCCATCGCCATCATGATCGGCAGCTTCCGCGAGACGGTCGTCTACTGGGTTGGTCAGACGCTGACGGCCGATCTCTTCGTCGGCCCCTCGTCTCGCAGCGGAGGGGCCCGGCAGGCGACCATCTCCGAGGAGGTCGAGCGGACGATTGCGGCACACGAGGCCGTCGAGGTCATCGATCGCGTGCGCCAGATCCCCGTCCCTTACGGCGACTCGCAGGCCTACCTGCTGGCGGGCGATTTCACGTCGCTCGTCGCGCGAGGGCAGCAACTGTTCAAGGACCCGCGCGACGGCAAGGCCGCCATCCGGGCTACGCTCGGCGAGGACGTGGTCGTCGTCTCCGAGGCGTTTTCGATCCGGCACGGGCGAGGGGTGGGCGACGACATCTCGCTCGCGACGCCGTCGGGCCGCGCGCGGTTCCGTATCGTCGCCGTGTACTTCGACTACTCGTCGGACCGTGGCGTCATCGCCATCGACCGGGCGGTGTTCGCGCGTCACTTCGGCGAGGCACGCCCGACGGGCTTGAACGTGTACCTGCGCGAGGGGGCCGATGCCATGGCAGTGCGTCGCGCGCTGCTCGACACGCTCGGCGCCAGTCACCGGGTCTTCATCTACACGAATGCCGGTCTTCGCGGAGAGGTGCTCCGCATCTTCGACCGCACGTTCGCGATCACCTACGCGCTCGAGTTGATCGCCGTGGTCGTGGCGATCCTGGGCGTGGCGGCGACGCTGCTCACGCTCATCCTGGAACGTGAGCACGAGTTCGCGGTGCTTCGGCTCGTCGGCGCCGATCGCCGCCAGGTGCGGCGGATGGTCGTCTGGGAAGCCCTGATGATGGGTGCCGTCAGTCAGAGCGTGGGCCTCGTCGTGGGCGTGGTGCTCTCGCTCGTCCTCATCTACGTGATCAACGTCCAGAGCTTCGGGTGGACCATCCAGTTCCACATGCCGTGGTGGTTCCTGACGCAGATGACGCTCGTCATCCTCACAGCGACGGCGCTCGCGGGCCTGTATCCCGCGCGGCTCGCCGCCCGTCGTGCCGCCCCCATCCGTGAGGAGTAGCCAGCCCATGCCACGCGAGACATGGCCATGCGTGTGATGGCGCGACATCGGACCGCATGGCTGCTGGCGGGCCTCATCGCCGGCGCTGTACCAGCCGGGGGTCAGGTCTCTTCCTCGTGGAAGCAGGCCGACCCGTCGTACCGCCTGGTGCTGCCCCGCGATCACGCCGCGCATCCCGAGTACCGGATCGAGTGGTGGTATTACACGGGCAACCTCGCCGCGGCCGACGGGCGGCGCTTCGGCTACCAGCTGACGTTCTTCCGCGTTGGCGTCGATCCGGCGCCGTCGAATCCCTCGCGCTGGGCCGTGCGCGACCTTCACATGGCCCACCTCGCGGTCGCCGACATCGATGGCGGGCGCTACCGCTTCAGCGATCGCCTCAACCGCGACGGTCCCGGGTGGGCGGGGGCCGCGACCGATCGGTATCGCGTGTGGAACGAACTCTGGGAGGCGACGCTCGACGAGGCCGGGCGCCACGTGCTGCGCGCGCGCGACGGCGGGCTGGGTGTTGACCTCGTGCTGACGCCGTCGAAGCCGCCGGTGCTCCACGGCGACCAAGGGTATTCACGTAAGGGCGGGGAGGAGGGGAACGCCTCGCACTACTACTCGCTCACCCGGATGGAGACGAGCGGCCGGCTCTGGATGGAGGGCGAGGAGGTCGCGGTGCGTGGAGCCAGCTGGATGGACCATGAGTTCGGCACGAGCTTCCTCGAGCGGGGCCAGCGCGGGTGGGACTGGTTCTCGATGCAGTTCGAGGACGGGCACGAGCTGATGCTGTTTCAGATGCGCCGTACCGATGCGACACGGGATCCGCGGTCCAGTGGAACCTGGGTACTGCCGGACGGTCGCACGCTGCCGATCGGCGCGGACGACTTCCGCCTCGAGCCGCTCGATCGCTGGCGCTCGCCCGAGAGCGGCGCCGAGTACCCGACGCGCTGGCGCCTGATCGTGCCGCGCCTCGGGCTCGACGTCGAAGCGCGGGCGGCCCTCCCGAACCAGGAGCTGCGCACGACGCGCTCGGCCAACGTCACCTACTGGGAGGGGAGCATCGACATCACGGGCCGCCTCGGCGGGCGCGTGGCGAGGGGACGTGGCTACCTGGAGATGACGGGCTACACCGGGCAGCCGATGAGCGAGGTGTTCAGGGAGTGACACGGGGCCTCGGGCCTTGGGCCTTGGGCGTTGGCCTTGGGCGGCTCACGCCATAATTGAGACGTGATCGAACCCCTGGTGCTGCTCGAGGCCTACGCGAACGGGTGGTTCCCGATGGGCGTCGAGACGTCGACCGGCGCGCGGGGCGTCGAGTGGTTTTCACCGAACCCGCGGGGCGTCCTGCCGCTCGACGCCTTTCATGTGCCGCAGCGTCTGGCTCGCGTCATCCGGCAGGGGCGCTTCAACGTGCGCGTCGACTCGTCCTTCGAGCGGGTGATGCGCGAGTGCGCCGCACGCGACGAGACCTGGATCACCGGCGAGATCGTCGAGAGCTATGTGCGGCTCCACGAGCTCGGCCTGGCACATTCGGTCGAAGCGTGGCACGGCAACGTGCTCGTGGGCGGCCTGTACGGCGTGGCGCTCAGGGGAGCGTTCTTCGGCGAGTCGATGTTCCACCGCGAGGCCGACGCGTCGAAGGTGGCCCTGGCCGCCCTGGTCGAACGGCTGCGCGCGGGCGGCTTCACGCTGCTCGACATCCAGTGGGTGACCCCACACCTGGCGCAGTTTGGTGCCGTCGAGATTCCGCGCCGCCGCTATCTGCGGTTGCTCGAGGCGGCCCTCGGCGTCGACGCGGACTTCGGCCGCGCCGCTCCGTGACGCGGGACACCCCGGCAAGGGCGAGGCCGAGCAGGAGCATCGCCGACGTTGGGACGCACGGGTCACGGCCTCAATGGCTGCGGTTTCATTCTCGAGAACGCTTCCGGTGGTCCTCCGCGAGTTCGAGACGGGTCGTCCGGTCTTCGAGTGCGTCGACCCTGGCGTTGGTGCGCGCATCTGCGTCGGCGAGAGCGCCGTGGCCTTCGGCAATGAGCCGGATCTGACCATGCAGGTCCTCGTAGAGCACGCGCATGTAGTTGCGGGTGCGTTCGCCCTCGTCGCGGACGTCCTGCCCGGTGGCCAACGTGTCCATCCTGGCGCTGTGCTCGGCGAGCGTGGCCTCGATCCGCTCGAATCTTCTGTCGACCTGCTCGAATCTCCGGTCGACCTGCTCAAATCTCCGGTCGACCTGCTCGAACCGCTTGTCGACCTGCTCGAACCGCCTGTCGACCTGCTCGAACCGCTTGTCGACCTGCTCGAACCGCTTGTCGATCGACTCGAACGTCTGGTCCAACCGCTT
>JAHDVQ010000184.1:0-1399 GCA_023384595.1 Vicinamibacteraceae bacterium
AGCGTCTCGAGCTGCTGGCCGAAGCCGCGCACGAGCGCCGTCATGGCCACAATCGAGGTCACGCCGATGACCACGCCCAGGATGGTGAGCGCCGAGCGCAGCTTGTTGGCCCGCAGCGTGCCCAGGGCGAGCACGACGACCTCGGCGAAGAGCGCGAAGCGGGCCGCCATCACTCCCTCCGCAACGCCTCGATCGGGTCGAGGTTGGCCGCCCGAATCGCGGGGTAGAGGCCGAAGAAGAGCCCGACGGCCGCGGTCATCCCGATGCCCAGCACGACCGACCAGAGCTGGATGTCGGCCGGGATCGGCGTGAACTGGGCGACGAGCAGCGCCGCCACGAAGCCGAGCGTCGTGCCCACGATCCCGCCCACCACCGACAGCGTCGTCGACTCGGTGAGCACCTGCCAGACGATGTCGCGCTTGCGCGCGCCGAGCGCCTTGCGAAGGCCGATCTCGCGCGTACGCTCGGAGACGACCATCAGCATGATGTTCATGATGACGATGCCGCCGACCACGAGCGACAGCGACACGATGCCGATGAGCACCGCGAAGGCGCCCTGCGAGAAGGTGCGCCACAGGTTCATCAGCGTCTCGGAGGTGAAGAGCCCGAAGTTGTCGGGATCGCGCGGGCGGAGCTTGCGCTCGACGCGCATGGCGATGCGCGCCTCTTCCATCGCATCCTCGAGCAGCGACGCGCTGGCCGGCTTCACCGTCAGCTCGAGCGAGCGCCGCGTGCCGAACAGTTGCCGGAACTTCCCGAGGGGCATGACCACGAAGTCGTCCTGCGACTGCCCCATCATCGCGCCCTTCTTCTCGTTGACGCCGACCACGCGCATGTGGGTGCCGCCGACGCGGATCACCTGGTCGATGGGCGAGCGGTCCTTGATCAGCTTCTCGGCGGTGTCCCACCCGAGCAGGACCACCGGGCGATTGCGCTGCACCTCCATGGGGCTGGGCAGCCGCCCGAGCACCGCGTTGTAGCCGCTGAACTGCTGGTACTCGGCCGAGACGCCGCGCACGCGCACGGTGTCGAGCGTCACGTCGCGGTAGGCGAGGCTCGTCTGCGTGCCCGACTCGGCCATCACCGCCGAGATGAGCGGGCTGAAGCCCCGAACCGCGCGCAGGTCGGCCAGCGACACGTCGGGATTGCGCCGCCAGGCCTCGCGCTCCTCCTCCTCGTCGGTGACGACGCCCACCTTGTCGATGCGGAACGTGCCGGCGCCGACCTCACGCGTGATCGCCTCGCCGACGTAGGAGTTCATCCCCTGGATGAGCGACACCACGGCAATGATCGACATCACCGCGACGATGTTGCCGAGCACGGTGAGGAACGCGCGGAGCTTCGACGCCCAGATGGCGCCGAGGGCGATCGTGATGGCGTCGAGAATCTGGCTCATGGG
>JAHDVQ010000184.1:1499-7047 GCA_023384595.1 Vicinamibacteraceae bacterium
ACGCCCAGATGGCGCCGAGGGCGATCGTGATGGCGTCGAGAATCTGGCTCATGGGAACTTACGCTGACAGGCGTCCGGCATCCGGCAACCGGCGCCTACCGCCTACCGCCTTCACTGTTCTCCTGTACCTTTACCTTATCCCCGTCCTGCAGATCGCGCACCGTGGCGTAGGGTCCGGTCACGACGCGGTCGCCTTCCTTGAGCCCGGAGAGCACCTCGAAGTGCCGTTCGCCGGCGATGCCGGTCGTGACGGGCACGAACTCGGCCGCGTCGCTGCGCAGCACGAAGACGCCCTCGGTCTCCTTCCTGGTCTGTCCCTCGGGCAGGTCGCGCGCGGCCGCCTGGGCGGCCGCCTCCGGCGATCGGCGCCGCCGCTGGTCGCCCTCGGGCTTCTCGCGCACGATGTTGCCCTTTGCGTCGAAGACGAGGTCGCGCACGGCCATCGCCTGGATGGGAACGGCGAGCGCCTTCGGGCGCGTGGCGGTGGTGATCTCCGCCGTGCAGGTGAATCCGGGACGCACCTCGGGAATCTGGCCATCGAGCGTCACGACCACCTTGAAGTTGGTCGCCTGCTGGCCCGCTCCGGCCGCCGTCGTCTGGATTGGGCTGTTGCCGATCTCGGTCACCTTCCCCGTGAAGGTCTTGTTGGGGATGGCGTCGATGGTGACCTTCGCGATCTGTCCGATCTGCATCGACGGGATGTCGGTCTCGTCGACCTCGACCTCGGCCTCGATGACCGACATGTCGGCGATGGTGAGCAGCACCGTGCCGGGGTTGTTCATCGTGCCGATGACGACCGTTTCGCCCTCCTCGATGTTGCGGCGCGTGATGAGGCCGTCGATGGGCGAGGTGATGCGGACCTTGCTCAGATCGTACCGCGCGCTGCTCAGGCCGGCGCGCTCCTGGCGAATCCGCGCCTCCTGCGTGCGCACGGCCTGCTCGCGCTCGCGCAGCTCGGCCTCGCGCAGCTTCAGCTCGGTCTCGGCGCGGTCGAAGGCCTCGCGCGTCGTGAGCTGCTCGGCCCACAGGTCCTGCTGCCGCTTGAAGTTCTGCTGGGCGAGCGCCAGGTTCTCGCGCGCCGAGATCACCGCCGAGCGCATCTGCTGCAGGGTGGCCTCGGAGGCCGCGACGCCGGCCTGCGTGCGCTGCACGGCGCTCTCGAGGTTGCGCGGGTCGATCTGCATGAGGAAGTCGCCCCGCTTGACCGACTGGCCCTCGTTCACCGCGAGGTCGGTGACGCGTCCCATGGTGTCGGCGCTGATGTTGACCGAGCGCTTCGCCTGGATGGTGCCCGATGCCGACACGATGGCCTCGAGGGCGCGCGTCGTGATGGTCTCGGCCGTGACTTCCTTGCCCGACTGACGACGGAAGGCGAGGTTGGCCGCCACGACGGCGCCGCCCACCACCAGGATGCCGACGCCGATCAGGATCTTCTTCGTTCGTGATGTCATGCGCTCCCCAGCATGCTCTTGACCGCCGCGATGACCAGGGCGATGAGCAGGTAGACCGCCAGCAGCGACCAGGCGATCGGGCCCGTCCGCCGCTTGTAGAGGACCCCGAGTCCGATGGCCGCGACCACGATCCACCAGACGATGAACAGGTCGATCGCCCCGAGCAGGCTCGCCAGGAACGACCCCTCCTCGAGCATCGGCAGGAAGACCGACAGGTTGGTGGGACTCGACATGGAGCCCCGCGCGTAGTTGAGCGGCATCACGAAGAGCGCCTGCACCACCGACACCACGCCGGCGTGCGCGAGCACCGTGAATACCTGCTTGTAGCGTCCCTCGCCGCCGAGCAGGCCGCCGAAGACGCCGTAGAGAATGCCGGCGAAGAGGGCCGTCATGAGGGGCGACATGACCAGAATCGTCACGGGCGTGATGATCCACGCCATGCCGGCCTGGCGGCGCATCGCCTCGTACTGCGCGTCGCCCACGGTCTGGCCGAAGCCTTCGAGCGCGGCCACCTGCTGGTCGAGCGTGGCCTGCTGACCCACCTCGGTCCGCAGGAACACCGCGTAGGCGGCAGCGATGATTAGGACCGTGACGGCCAGCGCGCCGAACCAGCGCGGGTGGGCCACGATGTGACGGTAGGTCTCCCTGGGCGAGATGAGCACGCCGATGAGGCGCGCGGGGAGCGACAGCGGAGCCGGTTCACCCGGCACGCTCGGAGCGACAGGGGTTTCGGTCATGAGTTCTCTCGCATGAGGGTACGCCAGCCCCCGGGTCGGAGGGAGGAACAAGGGGCGGAAATGGCCGCAGCCGGCCCCCGATTCTATCCCATTCGACATATACGAGCCGGCACCGGTTGAGGTTCAAGGGGCCTGACGATGGCAGGGGATCGGGGAATCAGGGGATCGGCGGATCGGGGCGTGCCATCTGTTACCCTCGATCCCCATGCCGCTCCCGCGTTGCTTCCCGCCAATCGGTCTTGCCCTCCTCCTCACCCTCACCGCCACGCCTGCCTCCGCGCAGGTGTTCGAAGCCGTTGGCGTGCGTGCGCTGGGCATGGGCGGCGCCTTCGTCGCGGTGGCCGACGATGCCACGGCGGTGTACTGGAATCCGGCGGGCATGGCGACGGGGCAGCTCGCCGGGGCCAGCGTCGAGATGGGCTGGCTCGACATCGACGTGGACGAGCGGTCGGTCTATCCCGCGCAGCGGCGCGTCGGCGGG
Organism: Vicinamibacteraceae bacterium; assembly: GCA_023384595.1. GTDB lineage: Bacteria > Acidobacteriota > Vicinamibacteria > Vicinamibacterales > JAFNAJ01 > JAHDVQ01. Next base: position 4,169 of record JAHDVQ010000184.1, read on the forward strand.
TCCTTCTACGGCTTCAACGTGCCCGTGATCGGGCTGTTCTACTACGGGGTGGACGAGGCCGGGGTGAGCACGCGCGAGCTACGCGATCGGCTCCGCACGACCGACGACCCGCGGATCGCTCTCTACGTGCCGCCACCCATCGCCCGCCTCCACACGACGCACCTGGGCGTCGCGCTGGCCCAGACGGTCGGCCCGGGCGTGCACGTCGCGGGCGCCTTCAAGTGGGTGCGCGGCGAGGCCGGCTCGGCGCTCCCCATCGGCCAGGACTTCGTGGACGAGGCCGAGGATCTCGACGGCCGGACCTCGAGCGCGTTCGACGTGGATCTTGGTGTGATGGTCGCGCTCGGGCGCGTGCGGCTGGGCGTCGTGGGCCGCAACCTGCTCGAGCCCGAGTTCGAGACCGGCGGCGAGGTGGCGCTCTCGCTCGAGCGACAGGTCCGGGCGGGGGCGTCGGTGGCGGTGACCCCCCTCATCACGGCGGCGCTCGACGCGGATCTCACGACGACGACGGTGCACACCGGGAGACGCCGGGCCGTCGCGGGCGGCCTCGAGGCGTGGCTTCCCGGCCGCCGGCTGGGCGTTCGCGGGGGCGTGCGCGCCCAAACCGAGGGCGATGCCCGCCCCGCCGGGACGGCAGGCCTCAGCCTCGGCCTCACCTCGTCGTTCTGGCTCGAGGGCTATCTCGTCAGAGGCGGCGACGAGGCCGACAAGGCCTGGGGCATCGGGCTCAGGGGAGGGTGGTAGGCGCCCGGAGCCCGGCGCCTGGAGCCCGGAGCCTGGAGCCGGATGCCAGACCGGATGCCGGACGCCGGATGCCAGACCGGACGCCGGATTGATGCTGCCTCCTCCCTGGCCGATTTGTTGCAGTGGAGGAGCCTCGCCGGTGTTCCTCGAAGCCTGGAGCCCGGAGCCCGGAGCCTGGAGCGCCCTTGGCCTCGGTCTGGCCCTTAGCCTGTAGCCTGTAGCCCGTAGCCCATTCCCATGGCCGTCCGCATTGGTGAGCTGCTGCTCAAGGAGAAGAAGATCACCCCTGCGCAATTGCAGGAGGCCCTGAACTACCAGAAGGCCCACGGCGGCAAGCTCGGGCTCAACCTGGTGAAGCTGGGCTACGTGCGCGACGAGGAGATCACGACGCTCCTCAGCAAGCAGTACGGCGTCCCGTCGATCAACCTCGCGCAGTTCGAGGTCGATCCCGCCGTCATCAAGCTCATCCCCGGCGAGACCGCCCAGAAATACCACATCGTCCCGCTGGCCCGCGCCGGAACGACGCTGACCATCGCGATGACCGACCCGACGAACGTCTTCGCCATGGACGACATCAAGTTCATGACGGGGTACAACGTCGAGCCCGTCGTCGCGTCGGACGGCGCCGTCGCGCAGGCCATCCAGCGCTATTACGGTTCAGGGAAGCCGGCGTCCTCGTCGGGGCCAAGCGCGCTCGATCTCGCCAACCGGTCGCTCGAGGAGCACGGCATCGACGGCGACGTCGAGGTGCTCGACGAGATGGAGGAGCTCGACGTCGCGGCCCTCGAGAAGCAGGGGGGCGAGGCGCCCGTCATCCGGCTCGTGAACCTCGTGCTGATGTCGGCCATCCAGAAGGGCGCCAGCGACATCCACATCGAGCCCTACGAGCGTGAGTTCCGCGTGCGGTTCCGCATCGACGGCATCCTCTACGCGATGATGACGCCGCCCATGAAGTTCCGCGACGCCATCGTCTCGCGCATCAAGATCATGGCGAAGCTCGACATCGCCGAGAAGCGGCTGCCGCAGGACGGACGCATCAAGATTCGTTTCAACGACCAGGGGAAGTCGAAGGAGATCGACTTCCGCGTGTCGACGCTGCCCACGCTCTTCGGCGAGAAGATCGTGATGCGCCTGCTCGATCGCGACAAGCTGATGCTCGACATGACGAAGCTCGGTTTCGAGGCCGAGTCGCTCACGAAGTTCGAGACGCAGATCGCCAAGCCCTGGGGCATGGTGCTCGTGACGGGGCCGACGGGCAGCGGCAAGACCAACACGCTCTACTCGGCGATCTCGCGGCTCAACACGCCCGAGACCAACATCATGACCGCCGAGGATCCGGTGGAGTTCAACCTCCAGGGGGTCAACCAGGTCCTCGTGCGCGACAACATCGGGCTGAACTTCGCGGCGGCGCTGCGATCGTTCCTGCGGCAGGATCCGAACATCATCCTCGTGGGCGAGATCCGCGACTTCGAGACGGCGGAAATTGCCGTGAAGGCCGCGCTCACCGGGCACCTCGTGCTCTCGACCCTGCACACCAACGACGCCCCGAGCACCATCAGCCGCCTGATGAACATGGGGATCGAGCCGTTCCTGGTGGCGAGCTCGGTGAACCTCATCTGTGCGCAGCGCCTCGTACGACGCATCTGCGCCCACTGCAAGGAGCCTGGTCCGCTGCCCGCCCACGCGCTCGTGGATGTCGGATTCACGCCCGACGTCGCCGAAAGGGTGACACCCATGAAGGGCGCGGGGTGCGAAAAGTGCAACGACACGGGCTACCGCGGCCGCGTCGGTCTCTACGAGGTCATGGAGCTGACGGACGAGATCAGGGAGCTCATCCTGATGGGCGCCTCCGCCCTCGAGCTGCGCCGGAAGGCCGTCGAGGAGGGGATGCTCACCCTGCGGCACAGCGGCCTGCGCAAGATCGCCGACGGGGTCACGACCATCGAGGAAGTCGTCCGGGAAACGGTCAAGTAGGGTCCGGCTTCAGCCGGACCTGCCCACCGCCCACCGCCCACCGCCCAACGCCCGACGCCCAACGCCCTGAGCCCAACGCCCGATCTGGCCCGCGGTTTGCTCCCCTACACCCCGCCGGGCTCAACCCGCCGTGCACCCCGCCGATTACAGAGGTGCCCGGG
>JAHDVQ010000485.1 GCA_023384595.1 Vicinamibacteraceae bacterium
CTCGGAAACGTTCCTGATGATGAGCTTCAACTGATTGAAACAGAATCAGTTACCATGTCGCAAGGCAGAAGGACCAACTTTTGGGCTCGACGGCACGTCCTTTGTCATAGCAGCGTCGCATGAGCCAGCAGTCTGCCCCGTCCACCACCGGGACGCGCACCGTGACCACCCAGCCGACCCGGCCGAGCCTCTCGCGTCCAGCGACGCTGGACGACCTGCTGCAGTGGATCGACGCCACGCTGGCGATTCCGGATACGCAGAAAGACGACCTCAAGGCCGCGATCGTTGACATCGTCGACATGCAGCGCGAGCGCGGACAGCGCGCCAAGCTCGAAGCCATCGAGGCCCTGTCGTCTGGCTTCGCCCGGCGCGTCAAGCAGCTGCACTCCGAGATCGAGGCCAAGGAGCAGACGGTGAGCATGCTGGCGCGCTACTTCGAGGACGTCGTGCGCGACCTCTCGGAGAAGGCCCGGCGCGATCCGAAGACCCAGCTGATGAACTTCCTCGCCTTCGAGGAGTACGTCGAGACGTTCCTGGCGACCGAGCAGCGCGGCTTCTGGTGCGCGCTCGGCATTGTCGACGTGACCGACTTCAAGTGGGTCAACGACACGCTCGGGCACGCGACGGGCGACGTCGTGCTGCAGGAAATCGCGCGCCTGCTCGCCGAGCAGACGCGGTCGAGCGACCGGGTGGGCATCGAGAGCCGCCCGGCCGACTTCCACGCGCGTTTCGGTGGCGACGAGTTCGCGTTCCTCCTGACGTCGCTGCGCGACCCGGGATCGGGCATCCGCGTGGCCGATCGGTTCCGCCGCGCGGTGGCGGCGCACGACTGGACGAAGGTCGATGCGCGGTTCGGGTCGCACCCCGTCCGCGTGGACGTCGGGGTGGTCTGCCTCGAGCTCGCCTCGACGGCCGAGCGCCGGGGCGTGAGCGGCGCGCTCGTGAAGCAGCTGCTCCGCGCGGCCGACGAGCTGATGTACATCGCCAAGAACGATCGCCGCCAGCGTGTGCACGCGAGCACCGTCCGCATCAAGGACGGCGCCCTGGTCCCGCTC
>JAHDVQ010000486.1 GCA_023384595.1 Vicinamibacteraceae bacterium
GCGAGACGCTCGTCGCGTGGCTGCGCGAGCACGGCGTGACGACCGTGCACACCGGCCACGGGCCGGGCGCGCTCATCTCGGGACAGACCATGATCGTCAAGACCGCGGCGACGTCGGCCGACGAAGCCCTGGTCGGAGAGGCGATGCTGGCGGCCTCGCTCGGACAGGCGGGCCTCTCGGAGAGCGGGCGGTCGCCGGGCACGCGCTCGAAGTCGATGGCCATGCTGCGCGCAGAGCTGATCAAGGCGAAGGAGTACGCGGCGAAGCAGGCCGGACCCGAAGACAAGCGGCCGCCGCGCGAGCTGCGCCAGGAGGCGCTCGCCCGCGTCGTACGCCAGGAGATTCCCCTGCTCGTCACGGCACACCGCAGCCACGACATCCTGGCGGCCCTGCGCGTCGCGCGCGAGTTCGACATCCGCATCGTTCTCGACGGCGCGGCCGAGGCCTACCTGGTGGCCGATCGGATCAAGGCCGCGGGCGTGCCCGTCATCGTGCATCCGACGATGATGCGCGCCGGCGGCGACGCGGAGAACATGACGATGGAGGCGGCCGCGCTGCTGCGGAAGCAGGGCATCCCCGTGGCCCTGCAGAGCGGCTTCGAGGGCTACGTGCCGAAGACGCGCGTGGTGCTGTTCGAGGCCGCCGCCGCCGCGGCGTACGGCCTCACCTTCGAGCAGGCGCTGGCGGCCATCACGATCGACGCAGCCAGGCTGCTCGGTGTGGACGACCGCGTGGGCTCGCTCGCGGCGGGCAAGGACGGCGACCTCGTGCTCTTCGACGGCGACCCGTTCGAGTACACCTCGCACGTGACGGGTGTCGTCATCGACGGGCAGGTGGTGAGCGAGACGCGGCGGTAGGGACAGTTATCGGTTATCAGTTATCAGTTGGACGTCGGGCCTCTGGCCTCCGGTCGCGGGTGCCGGGTGCCGGGTGCCGGATGCCGGATGCCGGATGCCGGATGCCGGATGCCGGATGCCGGATGCCTTACTGATAACTGATAACTGAAAACTGATAACTGTCTACTGTCCCTGTCTCTCTATCTTCGCCCACGTGT
>JAHDVQ010000487.1 GCA_023384595.1 Vicinamibacteraceae bacterium
CCATGACAGCATCGCAGTGGTGGATGGCGCTGGGCGGACATCAGGTCGGCCCGGTGAGCGAGGAGGAACTGCTCCAGCAGATGCGGAGCGGCACGGTGGACGCGAGCACGCTGGTCTTCACGGCGGGCATGGCGAACTGGCTGCCCGTCCGTGAGGTGCCGCGCGCGGCCGCGCTGCTCGCCTCGGCTGGCCCGGCCGGCGCGGGACGCGCCGGCGGGGTCACGCCGCCGCCGCCGCTGGGCCGCCAGGCGCACGACATCGACTTCGCCATTCACGGCACCGAGATGCAGTTTGTGGACGTCGAGCTCGATCCTGGCGAGAGCGTGGTGGCCGAGGCGGGCGGCTTCATGTACATGACGCCCGGCATCGAGATGGAGACCGTGTTCGGGGACGGCAGCGCGTCGCAGCAGAAGGGCGTGATGGGGGCCCTCATGGGCGCGGGCAAGCGCCTGCTGACGGGCGAGACGCTCTTCATGACGCTGTTCACCAACAAGGGCCAGGGCAAGCAGCACGTCGCCTTTGCGGCGCCGTACGCCGGCAAGATCCTCCCGATGGATCTCTCGCAGGTCGGGGGCGAGCTGGTGTGCCAGAAGGACTCGTTCCTGTGCGCGGCGCGCGGCGTCTCGATCGGCATCGCGTTCCAGCGCAAGATCGGCGTCGGATTGTTCGGCGGCGAGGGCTTCATCATGCAGCGCCTGCAGGGCGACGGCCTCTGCTTCGTCCACGCGGGCGGCACCATTCACACGCTCGAACTCGCGCCTGGCCAGACCTTGCGCGTGGATACCGGGTGCCTCGTGGCGCTGCAGCCGTCGGTGAACTACGACATCCAGTTCGTCGGGAAGGTGAAGACGGCCATCTTCGGCGGGGAAGGGCTGTTCTTCGCGACGCTCACGGGCCCGGGCAAGGTGTGGCTGCAGTCGTTGCCGCTCAGCCGCCTGGCCGACCGCATCTACGCGGCGGCGCCGCAGACCGGAGGCAGCCGCAAGGGCGAGGGATCGATTCTCGACAAGGCCTTCAACCTCGGCGACCTCATCGACGGGCGGTAGGATCAGT
>JAHDVQ010000185.1 GCA_023384595.1 Vicinamibacteraceae bacterium
CCTGGAGCCTGGAGCCCAAGGCCCAAGGCCCAAGGCCCAAGGCCCAAGGCCCAAGCCCTAAGGTACAATTGCTCTCTTCAATGACCCACGATTGGATTCGCGTGCGCGGCGCGCGCGTGCACAACCTGAAGAACATCGACGTCGACCTGCCCCGCGACAGGCTCGTCGTCATCACCGGGCTCTCGGGCTCGGGCAAGTCGTCGCTCGCCTTCGACACCATCTACGCGGAAGGCCAGCGCCGGTACGTCGAATCGCTCTCGGCCTATGCGCGCCAGTTCCTCGAGCAGATGGAGAAGCCCGACGTCGACCTCATCGAGGGGTTGTCGCCCGCCATCGCCATCGAGCAGAAGACCACCGCGTCGAATCCGCGCTCGACGGTGGGCACCGTCACGGAGGTCTACGACTACCTGAGGCTCCTCTACGCCAACCTCGGCCGGCCGCACTGCCCGAACTGCGGCCGCGAGATCTCGGCCCAGTCGGTGGAGCGCATCGTCGACACGGTGCTCTCCATGCCCGGCGACGAGCGGATCAACGTGCTGGCGCCAATCGTGCGGGGACGCAAAGGCGAGTTCAAGAAGGAGCTGGCGAGCCTCAGGCAGCGCGGGTTCACGCGTGCGCGCATCGACGGCGTCATGCGGTCGCTCGACGAGGAGATCGCGCTCGATCGGCGGCGCAACCACGGCATCGACGTGGTCGTCGATCGGCTCGTCGTCAAGGCGGGCATCGAGAAGCGGCTCACCGACTCGCTCGACGTGGCCCTCGGTCTCACCGACGGCATTGTCGTCGTGAACACCGAGGAGGGTGGCGACCGGCTGTTCTCGCGCAAGCTGGCGTGCATCGACTGCGGCATCAGCGTGCCCGAGATGTCGCCGAGGGCCTTCTCGTTCAACTCGCCGCACGGCGCGTGTCCTTCCTGCCAGGGTCTCGGCGCCGTCTACGACTTCGATCCCGCGCGGGTGGCGCCCGACGACTCGAAGCCGCTCGCCGAGGGGGCGGTCGCCCTGTGGAGCGGCGGCGATGAGGCGCTGATGGCCGAAGCCTTCGCCCGGCTCCGCGAGGTCTTCGGCATCGACCCCGCCGTGCCGCTCTCGAAGCTCTCGCGACGGCACCGCGACGTGCTCTTCTACGGAGCCCCGGGGGCGCGCCGCAACGGCGCGGCCAGCGGCCGATCGCGCAAGGCGCGCGATCCCTTCGGCGAGGACTTCGAGGGCATCGTGCCCAACCTCCGGCGCCGCTACGACGAAGGCACCTGGGCCGAGCGCGAGACGCTCGAGCCATATCGCGCCCTGCGCCCGTGCCCAACGTGCGAGGGTGAGCGCCTGAAGCCGGAGAGCCGCACGGTGCGGGTAGTCGACCGGACGCTCGGCGAGATCGTCGCCATGCCCATTGCCGAGGCCGTCGGCTTCTTCGAGGGCATCGAACTCGGCGCGCGCGATGCACTCGTCGCGGAACGCATCGTGCGCGAAATTCGCGACCGTCTCCGCTTCCTGAACGACGTCGGCGTCGGCTACCTCACGCTCGGGCGCGCCGCGACGACGCTCTCGGGCGGCGAAGGACAGCGCATCCGGCTCGCGACGCAGATCGGCGCGAGCCTGACGGGCGTGCTGTACGTGCTCGACGAGCCGTCGATCGGTCTCCACCAGCGCGACAACCGGCGGCTGCTCCAGACGCTGCGGCGGCTGCGCGATCTCGGCAACACGGTCATCGTCGTCGAGCACGACGAGGAGACGATTCGCACGGCCGACTACCTGATCGACCTCGGCCCGGGTGCCGGCGAGCACGGCGGCCGCGTCATCTTCCAGGGGCTGCCCGCGGCGCTCATGCAGGAAGGCCACGACTCCATGACCGGCCGCTACCTGCGCGGCGAGCGCACCATCCCGACGCCTCCCGTGCGGCGTCCGGCGCTCCGGGGCTCGCTCACCGTCGTCGGCGCGCGCGCCCACAACCTGAAGAACATCGACGTCGAGTTCCCGCTGGGGCAGTTCATCGCGATCACCGGCGTGAGCGGGTCGGGCAAGTCCACGCTCGTCAACGACATCCTCTACAAGTCGCTCGCGCGGACGCTCTACCGGGCCGCCGACGAGCCGGGGCCCCACGATCGGATCGACGGCATCGAGGCGATCGACAAGGTGATCCAGATCGACCAGTCGCCGATCGGGCGCACCCCGCGCAGCAACCCGGCCACCTACACCGGGCTGTTCACGTTCATCCGCGAGCTGTTCGCGATGTTGCCCGAGTCGCGCTCGCGTGGCTACAAGCCGGGGCGGTTCTCGTTCAACGTCAAGGGCGGCCGATGCGAGGCGTGCCAGGGCGATGGCGTGATGGCCATCGAGATGCACTTCCTGCCCAACGTCTACGTGACGTGCGAGCACTGCAAGGGCCGCCGCTACAACCGCGAGACGCTCGAGGTGCAGTACCGCGGCAAGTCGATTGCCGACGTCCTCGAGTTGACGGTGGACCAGGCGCTCCCGCTCATGGAGAATTTCCCGGCCATCGCCAACAAGCTGCGCACCCTGGTGCGCGTCGGCCTGGGCTACATCACGCTCGGCCAGTCGGCCACCACCCTCTCGGGGGGCGAGGCGCAGCGCGTGAAGCTCGCGCGCGAGCTGTCGCGGCGAGGCACCGGCCGGACGCTCTACATCCTCGACGAGCCGACGACCGGCCTGCACTTCGACGATGTCCACAAGCTGCTCGACGTGCTGCACCAGATCGTGGAGCAGGGGAACACGGTGGTCGTCATCGAGCACAACCTGGACGTGGTGAAGACCGCCGACCACGTGATCGATCTGGGCCCCGAGGGCGGCGACGGCGGCGGCAGGGTGGTGGCGGCAGGCACCCCTGAAGCCGTCGCGCGGAAACGAGACTCGGCGACCGGGCGGTTCATCGCGGCCGCGCTGGCGGCCGAGGCGAAGAAGGCCAGCTGACGGGGCGTGTCTCTACGACCACACTTCTTGGGCGCGATTGTGTGGTGAATTGAACACAACCGTATGCCGCCTCTGGCGTCACACGGGCGTTGTATTGATGTAAGATATTGAATTGATGGTGGTTACGAGCGTCGGCTCCAGCCAAGAGGTTCCGGAGCGGGAATTGCTTGCCTTAGCCCCGGACTCATAGCCTCTGGCACCGACCGACCTGATGGACTCTCAACGGACTCTTCGACGGGCGATCTCCTGCGCAGGCATCGGACTGCACTCGGGCAGGAAGGTTGGCCTTACCCTCAAACCCGCTCCGGCCGGCCACGGCATCCGGTTCCAGCGCGTCGATCTCAATGGGGCGGAGATTCCCGCCTCGGTGGAATACGTGCGCGGGGTGTCGTACGCGACCGGGCTCGCCCACGGCGAGGCGCGCGTCGAGACGGTCGAGCACCTGCTCGCGGCCCTGGTGAGCCAGGGTGTCGACAACGTGCTCGTCGAGCTCAGCCAGCCCGAAGTGCCGATCATGGACGGCAGCGCGGCCCCGTTCATCTACCTCATCCAGGAGGCGGGGACCCGGAAGCTGGCGGCGTCACGGCGCGTCCTGAAGGTCCGCCGTCCGGTGCGCCTGGAGGACGGCGACAAGCAGATGGCGCTCTATCCCGCCGACGGCTTCCGCGTCACCTACACCATCAGCTTCGACCACCCGCTCATCAGACAGCAGTCGCGCACCATCGACCTCACGCCCGACGTCTTCGCCGAGGAGATTGCCCCGGCGCGCACCTTCGGGTTCCTGAAGGAAGTCGAGATGCTGCGGCAGCGCGGGCTGGCGCTCGGCGGGTCACTCGACAATGCCGTGGTGCTCGGCGAGACGGGGCCGCTCAACACGTTGCGCTTCGACGACGAGTTCGTGCGTCACAAGATCCTGGACGCGGTCGGCGACCTCGCGCTGGTGGGGGCGCCGCTCTGCGGGCACCTCGTCGTGGAGCGCGGCGGCCACGCGCTGCACACGGCGTTCGGCCGGCACCTGCTCGCCGAGGCCGATGCGTGGGACTACGTCGACGCGCCGGTGGACGTTCGCGTGCCCGTGGGCGTGGCGGTGGGTCCCGCGGTCGCGGGCTGACCGGCGCCCAACCCTCTCCTGTCGGCGACTCCTCTGACTGGCGGCTCCTCGCGGAGCCGCCCTTTTTTTGCGCGGAGATGCAATCGGGGCCGCGGTCCGGGCTGCGGCGAGGTGGGGAACGGGCCCGGGACTAGGTCTCGGCCTCGTCGGCGGTCGTGTCGGAGAGCTTGCGCAGGTAGGCCCCGAGGCGTTCGTTCTCGTAGGTCACCGTGTTCAGGAACAGGCTCTCCACGAGATACGCGCGCTGCTCCTCGGGTGTCATCTGGTTCACGACATGCTGGATTTCCGCCATCATGTCCTCGAAGGTGCGTTCGAGTTCGAGGCGGACCGTGACCTCCTCGAAGAGGGTCTCGAGGACCGTCATCAGGTCGCCGTCGAGCCCGATGTCGGCGCCGGTGGTCGTCTTAATCGTGCGCATGGGGACCCCCGAAGCTGGCGAGGGCGCTCGCTTCGTCCTGGTGCACCTCGATGAAGTTCTGCGCGCCGGTCATCGTCAACATCGTCTCGACCCGCCGCTGGACGCTGGCGAGCTTCAGCGCTCCGCCCGCCCCCGAGATCTGGCGGTAGAGATCCATCAGGCAGCCGATCGTGGCGCTGTCGATGTAGCCGACGGGCGCCATGTCGATGACGACCTTCTTCTGTCCCTGCTCGATGAGGGACGTGACCGCGCTGGCGAAGTCCGCGAGGATGGGGTACATCATCCGGTTCTCTTTGACGCGGACGATGGCGATGTCACCCTGGTGTTCCGTGCTCAAGTTCATTCGGTGGCTCCGTGCGGGCGCGGCCGGCCCGGTCCCGGGCCCTCGCGCCGCGCGTAGGGCGTCTCGTCCTGGAGACGCTGAATCTGGCGGGCGAGTTCAAGGCGCCCCCGGTTGATGCGCGACTTGACGGTCCCCTCGGGCAGCCCCAGGCGCTCGGCGATCTCCTGGTACGACAGCTCGCGGATGTCGCGGAGCATCACGGCCTCGCGCAGCGAGGGGGCCAGCAGTTCCAGCGCCTGGCGCAGAATGAGGCGTTGATCCTCGTGCTCGAGGCGGCTGTAGGGGCCCACCTCGCGCGACACCGGCGAGAGGTCGCCCGCGTCGACGTCGCGGTCGATCGTTTCGCGCTCCTTCCTGACGCTGCGGTAGTGGTCGATGCACAGGTTGCGGCTCACGCTGATGAGCCACGTCTGGAAGTTCGCGCGCCGGTCGAAGGTCCCGAGCGACTTGAAGATCTTGAGGAAGATGTCCTGCGTGAGGTCCTCGGCCTCGTCGTGCTTGCCGACGAACTTGTAGGCGACGTTGAAGACCTTCCGCCAGTGCTGGCGGACGATCTGCTCCCACGCGAGCTGGTCGCCCGCGAGACATTGCTCGATGAGCATGTCGATGGGGGCGGGCTGCGCAAGCGGGCTCTCGGACATGTATGGGCGGGCTCCGGGCGTGGGTGTCGGCCATCATTCATAACAAAGGGGGGTAGCGCGGTCAATCGACAAGCTCGCGCGAAGGCCATAGAATGACGCTTCTGTCACGCGCCGAGCAGGCTCCGGCGCCCACTCCCCGTCGCGTCGCAGCGGACCCACCGTGCCCGGATTCACCTACGAACAGTCGATGCTCACGTGCGACGGCGTCCCCCTGGCCACGCTGGCCGAGGCCGTCGGGACGCCCTGCTACGTCTACAGCGGGGCCACCATTCGGAGCCGTGTCGCCGACCTCGCGGCCGCTTTCGCCCCCGTCCCGCACCAGCTGCACTACGCGCTCAAGGCGAACTCCACTCTCGCCATCGTCCGCCTGCTCCGGAGCCTGGGCTGCGAGGCGGATGCGAACTCGGGGGGCGAGATCGAGGTCGCGCTGCGCGCCGGCTTCATTCCCGACCAGATCGTGTTCACGGGCGTGGGGAAGTCGCGCGACGAGCTCGAACGCGCCGTCACGCTCGGCCTGAAGGCCATCAACGCCGAATCGGCGGGCGAACTCGAGCGCATCGCCGCCATCGCCGAGGCCCAGTCCACGCGCGCGCGCGTGGCGCTGCGCGTCAATCCCGACATCGACGCCCGGAGCCACCCGCACATCTCCACGGGCCTCAAGCGCAACAAGTTCGGCGTCGCGCTCGAGACGGCCGTCCCGCTCCTCACCGCGATGGCGGAGCGGCCGGGGCTGGAGATTGTCGGCATCCACGCCCACATCGGATCGCAGATCACCACCATCGAGCCGCTCGCCCGCGCGGCGCGCGCCCTGGCCGAGATCGCGCGGGCGCTCGTCGGCGCGGGCCTTCCGCTGCAGCACATCGACGTCGGCGGCGGGGTGGGCATCGACTACGAGGGCACCGGGGCGGTGGTGGACGTGGCCGAGTACGCCCGCGCCGTCATCGAGGCGACGCGCCCGCTCGGCCTCTCGCTCATCCTCGAGCCCGGCCGGAGCCTCGTCGGCCCGGCCGGCGTCCTCGTGGCCACGGTGGTCGACGTGAAGGAGCACCCGGGCGGCCGGCGCTTCGTCGTGCTCGACGCGGGCATGACGGAGCTGCTGCGTCCGGCGCTCTACGGGGCCTACCACCGGATCGTGCCGCTCGCGGCCGGCGGCCGACCCCCGGTCCTCTGCGATGTCGTCGGACCCGTCTGCGAGAGCAGCGACACGTTCGGCGTCGATCGCGAGCTGCCCGACCCTCGTGTCGGCGATCGCGTCGCGGTGCTCGACACGGGGGCGTACGGCGCCGTGATGGCGTCGACCTACAACCGGCGGCCCATTCCGCCCGAAGTGCTCGTCGACGAGGGCGCCTGGCGCGTCGTGCGCCGGCGGATGTCGGTGGACGATATGCTCATGGCGGAAGCGTGAGCGCTGCGCGCTCACGCTTCAGCGGCGTTGGGCCGCCCTTCGCGCTTCGCGCTCCGGCGGCCAAGGCGGTGGGCGGTGGGCGCTTGGGCGCTGGGCGACTGACAACTGACAACTGATAACTGATAACTGATCCCATGCCCGGCCGCCTCATCGCCTTCGAAGGGC
>JAHDVQ010000488.1 GCA_023384595.1 Vicinamibacteraceae bacterium
CGAGCTGGGACTGAAATAGGGGTCGGGAGTATTTTCAGTTTTTGCGTACAGGATCGCAGCGGCGGAAAATCCCGGGGTCGGGAGTCATTTTTCGTCCGCGCTGTACGCGAAAAATAACTCCCGACCCCGGGATTTTCCGCCGTCGCAAAAACTGAAAATACTCCCGACCCCGTACCCGCCTGGCGTCATGACCAGCGTGTTCGACTGGTGGCCGATGGGCGTGAGGAACGCCGAGGAGGCGCCAATCGCGACGGCCATCAGGAAGGGATCCGCCGAGGCGCCAAGACCTGCCGCGAGGTCCACCGCAATCGGCGCCACGAGGTCACCTGTCCCAGACGAACAGGACGAGCGCCGCCCCGAGGGCGGTGAAGACGAGGAGCTGGTCGGAGGTCACGTGTCCCTACACGCGCGCCGGGGCATCCACCGTCCGCTCGTTGCGGACGTTCCCGGTGTTGAGCGTGCTCGCCGGCTCGAAGAGCAGCACGTGCACCTCCTCGTCGGCGACCGGCTGATGCTCGACGCCCTTCGGCACGATGAGGAACTCTCCCTCGTCGAGCGTGATGTCGCCCTGGCGCAGCCGCATCAGCAGGCGGCCCTTCAGCACGAGGAACAGCTCGTCTTCGTGCGCGTGGTGGTGCCAGACGAACTCCCCTTTGAGCTTCACGAGCTTGACGTGCTGCCCGTTCAGCTCGCCGACGAGACGGGGGCTCCAGCACTCGGAAAACAGCGACAGCTTCTCCGCGACGTTGACCTTCTGCATGGGGGCTCTCTCCAGGTCAGCCGCAGCACTCACTGGTGCCGAGGGATCCTGCTTGGCCGTCGGATCGACTCACGTGAGTTCCGGGCGTCGGGCGTGCGCCTGCCGCGGCCGCTCACCCCGCCAGCGCGGGAGGATGCGTCGTCCGCCATCCTGTCATGGCGGACTCCACCAGCAGGGCCAGGAGCACGCCCGCGGCGTTCGCGAGCAGGTCGAATCGGTCGTAGACGTTGGCCATGACGCCGAAGCCGTTCGTCAACTCGAACGCCTCGACGACCACCAGCGCCGCG
>JAHDVQ010000489.1 GCA_023384595.1 Vicinamibacteraceae bacterium
CAACCCGACCTCGTCGATGAGCGTGCCCAACGGCGTGCTCGACACGGGCGAGGACGTGAACGGCGACGGCGTGCTCGACACCTACGGCAACGTCCCCAGGATCGTGCCGGGCATGCAGGCCCCATTCGACGCGACGGCGAGGCTGCAGACCACGGCCAGCAACCCGGTCCTGCGGATCAACCGGCCGGCGTTCTTCCGGCGCGCGTTGAAGGTGGTCAACGGCGCGCGTGGGCAGCTGCCGGCCAACGGGTCGCAGGGACTCACCATCGCCTCGGAGAACCCGCTGTACGTGATGGGCAACTTCAACGCCTGCACGCCGGGCGATGCGCCGGGCGCGTGCACGGAGACGGGCGGCCCCTTCGGACCCGTGGGCAACGGTCACGTGAGCGCCGCGGTCCTGGCCGACTCGGTCACGTTCCTCTCGACCGTGTGGAACGACATCCTCTCGTTCACGCAGCCGCACGTCGCCACCAACCGCAACGCGCGCACGTCCTGGTACCGGCTCGGCATCATCTCCGGCAAGGGCATCAACTTCCCGCGTCCGACGAGCAACACCGGCAACGACCACACGGACTTCGGATCGGACGGCGGGGCGCACAACTTCATCCGCTATCTCGAGGACTGGGGCGGCCAGGCCCTCAACTACCGGGGCTCGATCATCAGCTTCTACACGAGCCTGCAGGGCGTGGGCACCTACAAGTGCTGCGACGTGGTCTACGGACCGCCCGGACGCGGCTACCGGTTCGACGCCGAGTTCCTGAATCCCAATCTGCTGCCGCCGAGGACGCCGATGTTCCGCGACATCAACACGCTGACCTTCCGGCAAATCCTCCGGCCCACCAACTGAGACAACGAGGGCGGGACGCCTGGCGGCGTCCCGCCCACTGGGGTTCCCGAAACGGGAACCGGCCGCCTGGATGGCCTACCTGCGCCGGGGAGCCCCCTCGGCGCCCGCGTTGGCCGACGGCGCCGCCGTCGCGCGCGGCGGCGCGTGCTTCACCCACTTGTCCATCCACGCGACCATCTCGGCCACCGTGTGCAGG
>JAHDVQ010000490.1 GCA_023384595.1 Vicinamibacteraceae bacterium
GGCTGCACGCCGGCACCCTCGTCAAGCAGCTCGCCCCCATCGTCGGCGGCGGCGGCGGAGGGCGTCCCGATTTCGCCGAGGCAGGGGGGCGGGACGCGTCGAAGATCGACGCGCTGCTCGCCGCCAGCCGCGAGGCCGTCGCGGCGATGGCCGGGACAGCCGGGTAGGGCCCGAGCGGCCGTCGAGTCCCAAGACGCCGTACTTCTCCATCCGCCGAGATGGCAGTTGACGGCTCTGGTAGGAATTCCTACCATGCGAGTATGAAAGGCACGGTCAGCGAGAAGGGCCAGGTCACGATTCCCAAGCCGTTGCGGGACAGCCTGGCGCTCACGCCCGGCACCACCCTGGAGTTCGAGGAGCGCGAGGGGCTCCTCATCGGCCGGCGCGTGGCGGATCACGATCCCCTGAGCCGTCTCGTGGGGCTGGTGCGGCGCGTCGATGTCGACGAGGCGCTGGCCGATCTGCGCGGCCCCGCGTGGCACGCCGAGCTCGACGAGGGCCCGCGTGGTCACCGCCGTCGATAGCTCGATCCTGCTCGACGTGCTCACCGACGACCCGCGTCACCGGGCGTCGTCGCTGGCAGCGCTGCGAGATGCGCGGCAGGTGGGCACGCTCCTGGTCTGTCCGGTCGCCTGGGCGGAGGTGCGTGCGTTCTTCGTTGATCCGGTCGTCATGCACGGGGCGTTTGCGGACGCCGGGCTGACCTTCGATCCTTTCGATCGTGAGTGTGCGGACGTAGCGGGAGCCATGTGGCGAGAGTACCGCTCGCAGGGAGGCAAGCGGACGCGACTCGTCGCCGATTTCCTCATCGGGGCTCACGCGGCCGTGCGTGGCGGCCGGCTGCTCACGCGTGACCGCGGGTTCTATCGCCGCTACTTCACCGACCTGGAGCTGCTCGACTGATCGCGCCGGCGTTCCCGCGATGCGCAGCGGCCGTCGCCATGGCCAGGTGATCGCGGTAAAGGCGGATGCCCCGGAGTCCTGGCGGCCGGCCTGGCGACAACGGCGATCTCAGAACCGTTAACGGGTGGTGATTTCTG
>JAHDVQ010000491.1 GCA_023384595.1 Vicinamibacteraceae bacterium
GGCTGCGGCCCGTGGAGTGGTGGGAAATGAGCCAGCCGACGTGATCCCAGCGGGGTCGCGTCAGGGGCGTCGTGGGGACGCCGTCAACTGGGCTTCGGCTCGCTCAGACCTCCGTGCTCCGGGTGCGGTCCATGATGCCCCGATGCGGGTCGGGCCGTCGATCGGCCGCCGTATCGATCATCGTTGATGGGAACGGCCTCGCAGGAGGCCCCAGGACGCCCGTTCCGGTCGGGGGTGGTGTCCCGATACCCCCATCAGGAGGCCAGGAGGAAGGCGTCCGCGGACCCGAGGGCACCCGTGTCGCCGTCGAGGAGGGCCATGGAGCCCTCGGACAGGTAGCGTCGGTCGGCCACCTGCCACTCGTCGTGGATCTCGAGGAGCACGGCGCCCGTGAGGCGCATGACGGCCGCCTCGTTGGGGAAGATGCCCACCACGTCGGTGCGCCGCTTGATCTCCTTGTTGACCCGCTCGAGCGGGTTGGTCGACCAGACCTTGCGCCAGTGGGCCACCGGGAACGCCGCGAAGGCGAGCAGGTCCTCCTTCGCATCGGTGAGCATCGCCGCCACGGCGGGGAAGCCGGGTGCCAGCTTGTCGGCCACCTCGTCGAGCTGGGCCCGGCAGGCGGCGCCGTCGGGCTGGGCGAAGATGGTGCGGATCGCCGCGAGCACCATCTGCGCGCTCGCCCGGGGCACCCGCGCGAGGACGTTGCGCAGGAAGTGGACCCGGCAGCGCTGCCAGGCGGCGCCGAGCAGGACGCTCCCGATGGCCCCCGTGAGCCCCGAGTGGGCGTCGGACACGACCAGGCGCACCCCGTCGAGGCCGCGTGCCCGGAGCGAGCGCAGGAAGCCCGCCCAGAAGGCACCGTCCTCGGAGTCCCCGACGTCGAGCCCGAGCACCTCGCGCTCGCCCGTGGCGGTCACGCCCGTGGCCACCACGATGGCCTTGGACACGACCGAGGGCCCCTGGTGCGCCTTGACGTAGGTCGCGTCGAGGAACAGGTACGGGAAGCGGGCGTGGTCGAGCGGCCGCTCCCGGAAC
>JAHDVQ010000492.1 GCA_023384595.1 Vicinamibacteraceae bacterium
TCAAGATCGACAAGGCGGGCGGCCTGCTCCAGGGCTACCGCATGATCCAGATCGCACGTGCGCTCGGGATGAAGACGATGCTCGGCTGCATGATCTCCTCGTCGGTGAGCATCACCGCGGCCGCGCAGCTCTCGCCGCTCGTGGACTACGCGGACCTCGACGGCAACCTGCTCATCTCGAACGATCCGTTCCGCGGCGTGACGGTGAAGGACGGGAAGCTCGTGCTGCCGACGGAACCGGGGCTCGGCCTGGTTCCGGCGTAAGGGCACCGTATTACGGCGTAGGGGCCGGCTTCAGCCGGCCCTGACACCGCCGGCCGCCGGCCGCCGGTAGCCGGCCTCCGGCCTGACCCCACCTGTCACGGGTGGCCGCGACAATTCGGTTATGCCGCTGCAAAGGCGGCCACGAACCGAGGAGCCACCCGTGAATCTCACCCTTCGCACCGACAACACCCTCGTCCCGGCCGGGACGGCCTCGACGCGGCACCTGCTCGTGTCGTTCACCGCGCCCCCGGCCCCGCCGCGCGAGAACCGCACGCCCATCAGCGTCGCCTTCGTGCTCGACCGCTCGGGCTCGATGCACGGCGCGAAGTTCGATCTCGCGCGCGAGGCGGTGGCGGGCGCCCTGCGCCTCCTGCGCGACGAGGATCGCTTCGCGGTGATCGTCTACGACGACGACATCGAGATCGTGTTTCCGGCGGCGAAGGCCAGCAGCGAGGCGCGCCGCAGTGCCATCGAGCGGCTGGCTGCTATTGGCCCGCGCGGATCCACCGACCTCACCGGGGGATGGCAGGCCGGCTGCGAGCAGATCGGGCAGGGACTCGCGCCCGACACGATCGCTCGCTGCCTGCTGCTCACCGACGGCCTCGCCAACGTCGGGATCGTGGACCACGGCGACATCCGGCGGCTGGCGCGCGAGCGGCGCGCGGCCCGCGTGACGACGACTACATTCGGCGTCGGGGCCGACTTCGACGAGCGGCTGCTGCAGCAGATGGCCGACGAGGGCGGCGGCCACTTCTACTTCATCCAGGCCGCCGG
>JAHDVQ010000493.1 GCA_023384595.1 Vicinamibacteraceae bacterium
CCGACTGCCGGTCGTAGAGGGCGAGGCGGAAGCGATCCGACTCGTAGCCCGGGGTGGCCTGCATGCGGTACGCGATGTAGCGGCCGTCGGGCGAGTACTCGGGGCTCCCGTCGAAGGCCGCGTTATCCGCCGTCAGGGGCTTCGGCGCGGCTTCCGGCGTGGCGAGCGCCAGGCTCCACAGGTCGTTGTTGGTCGAGCGCGCCGGATGCTCCACGCGCTTGGACTCGAACACGAGCTCGCTCCCGTCGGGCGAGAACGCGAACTGGGGCGGCCCGCCGAGCGAGAAGGCCGGCGTGTCCTCGTCGCCGGGCGTGAGGTCGCGCACCTCGCCGGTCGCGACGTCAACGCGCAGCAGGTGCGTGCGCTGGCCGTCCTTCCACGCCGTCCAGTGCCGGTAGAGCAGCTCGTCGGCCATGTGCGCCTTCAGGGGGCCGTTCTGCCACCGCTCACCGATCCGCTTGTTGCAGGCGTCATCGGCACCGCACTCGGGATACACGTCGCTCGCGAACACGAGCGACGCGGAGTCGGGCGCCCAGATCGGTCCGCCCACGCCCGTCGAGATCGACGTGACCTTGCGCGCCTCACCGCCCGCCGTCGGCAGGACGTAGAGCTGCGCCCCGCCGTCGCGCGTGCTGACGAAGGCAATCCACTTGCCGTCGGGCGAGAACGATGGCTCGCTCTCGTTCCCGTCGGCAAAGGTGATCTGCCGCGGGTTGGCGCCGTCGGCGTTCGCCATCCACAGCTTCGAGGTGCGCTTGGCCTTCGGCAGGTCGGTGGTGGAGACGACGTACACGAGCGTTTGCTGGTCGGGCGACACCGCGAACCCCGACACGCTCTTCACGCGATAGAGATCCTCGATGCCAAAGTGGCGCTTCTGCGCGAGCCCGCTCGCGGGCAGCGCCAGCGCCAGCACGAGGGCGACGATCAGGAACGAATGACGACGAGGCATGATGACCTTTCCTGGACGCTCACGCGCCGGCGCCGGCCGGGGGCCGCCGCATGCCGAGGGCGTCCATGATCTTGTCGAAGCGGC
>JAHDVQ010000186.1:0-3303 GCA_023384595.1 Vicinamibacteraceae bacterium
CTTCTCTCCCTCGGCTGTCCCAAGAACCTCGTCGACTCGGAGGTCATGCTCGGCCTGGCCGAGCAGGCCGGGCACGAGCTGACGCGCGAGGCCGCCGAGGCCGACGTGCTCGTGGTGAACACGTGCGCCTTCATCGACTCGGCCAAGCAGGAGTCGGTCGACGCCATCCTCGAGATGGCCGAGCTCAAGAAGACGGGCCGGTGCCGGACGCTGGTCGTCGCGGGATGCCTCGCCGAGCGGTATCGCGAGGAGCTGCAGCGCGAGATCCCCGAAATCGACGTGGTGCTCGGCACGGGCGACGTGCCGCGCATCGTCGAGGCGCTCGGCGCCGCCCACGCCACCGAACACGGAGGGCCGAGGCCGCACGCGGTGGCCGTGCCGCTGCGCCGCAAGAGCGGCGAGGTCGTCCGCGTGGCCGCGCGCCATCGCGAGGCCGCCGCCGCGCGCGACCTCCCCACCTACCTGTACGACGCCACGACGCCGCGTACGCTCACCACGCCGCGACACTTCGCCTACGTGAAAGTCGCCGAGGGCTGCGACTACAACTGCGCCTTCTGCATCATCCCGACGCTGCGCGGCCAGTACCGCAGCCGCTCCGAGGCCTCGCTCGTGGACGAGGCGCGGGCGCTTGCCGCCCGGGGGGTGAAGGAACTCATCCTCATCTCGCAGGACACGAGCTTCTACGGCATCGACCGTGGCGAGCGCGGCGCCCTCGCACGGCTCCTGCGGGCCCTCGACGAGGTCGACGGGATCGAGTGGATTCGCCTGCTCTACCTTTACCCGACGACCGTCACCGACGAGGTTCTCGACGCGATGGCCGCCTCAACGAAGGTGGCCCGCTACATCGACCTGCCGCTCCAGCACTCGTCAGCCCCCGTGCTCGCGCGCATGCGCCGTCCGGGGCACCGGGCGGGCTACGAGCGCCTGCTCGCCCGCATTCGCGAGCGGGTGCCCGGCGTGGCGCTGCGCACGACGCTCATCGTCGGGTTCCCCGGCGAGACGGCCGCAGACTTCGACGACCTGTGCGACTTCGTTCGCACGGTGGAGTTCGACCACCTCGGCGTCTTCACCTACTCGCACGAGGAGGGCACGGCGGCCTTCGGGCTGGCGGACGACGTCGCGCCGGCCGAGAAGCGCCGCCGTCAGCGCCGGCTCATGGCGCTCCAGAAGCGCATCGTCGCCCGCCGGCAGCGCCGGCGGCTCGGCGAACGCGTCCGCCTGATGGTGGACGGCCCGTCGCCCGAGCACGACCTGGTGTGGCAGGGGCGGCTCGCCGGCCAGGCTCCCGACATCGACCCCGTGGTGTTCCTGACCGAGTGCGACCCCTCGACGCTCGCGCCGGGCCAGCTCATCGACGCCGAGATTGTCGGCGCCCGCGAGTACGATCTCGTGGCCCGTCCGTTGTCCGACCTGCCAGCCGTGTGCTAAAGTTTAGGGTTGGAGTTGAGGTTTTCCACCCAAAGTGGGCTCCGGCCCACTTTTTCTGTTTCCGGCCCTGAACTCCCGGCGACGAGCGCGATCGAGCCCGGCCGCCCCTGCTGAAGGAAGGGGTCCGGACGGCGGTGTCGCCGGAGCCTGCGCCGGGGGTGGACGAGAGGACGAGCGGCAACACGTGAGCGGTGAGGAACTCGAACGGGCGCGGGCGCTGGCCGACCGGGTGGTCCGGAGCTACGGCCTCGAACTGTTCGACGTCCAGCTGCGCCGCGAGGCCATCGGCTGGGTGCTGCGGGTGATCATCGACCGCCCGCCGCGGTTCGGTGAGGACGGCGAGGTGCTCGTCGACGACATCGACGCGGGCATCGGCATCGCCGAGTGCCAGCAGGTGAGCGACGACCTGGGCGCGGTGCTCGACGTCGAGGACCCGCTCAGCCACGAGTACACCCTCGAGGTCTCCTCGCCCGGCCTCGACCGCCCGCTGCGCGGCGCGATCGACTATCGCCGGTTCGCGGGGCGGCTCGTGAAGCTCGTGGCGAGCTCCCCGGTCGACGGTCAGTCGCACTTCGAGGGCCGCCTGGGCGGGCTCGACGGCGACGACGTGCTGATCGAGGTGGGACGTGGGAAGCAGCGCCGCGTGCCGCTGGCCCTGGTGGGCCGCGCGCGGCTCGACGTGGAGTTCTAGAAGACGACGATCATGACCAATCCGCTGCAGTCCACCATCGAGGCCCTCGCCAAGGAGAAGGGCATCGACCCGCAGGTCATCGTCGCGGCCATCGAGGACGCGGTGCTCACCGCCTCGCGCAAGCGCTACAAGAACGAGGAGCTGCGCACCCGCTTCAACCCCGAGACCGGCGAGCTGGAGCTCTCGGCCGTCAAGCGCATCGTCGCCGAGGTCGCCGATCCGGCCACCGAGATGGCGCTCGAGGAGGCGCGGGCGCTGCTGGGCCCCGAGGCGGAGGTCGACATGGAGGTCGAGTTCCCCCGCCGCACCGAGGACCTCGGGCGCATCGCCGCGCAGACGGCCAAGCAGGTCATCTTCCAGAAGGTGCGCGAGGCCGAGCGCGACAACGTGTTCGACGAGTTCAACGACCGCATCGGCGAGGTGGTCAACGCCACCGTCAAGCGCTTCGAACAGGGCGACCTCATCGCCGAGATCGGGCGCGTCGAGACCATCATCCCGCGCAAGGAGCAGTCGCGCGCCGAGAACTACTCGATTGGCGACCGCGTGCGCGCCGTCATCAAGGCGGTGAACAAGAACGCCAAGGGGCCGCAGATCGTGCTCTCGCGCACCGACCCGGCGCTGCTCGTGAAGCTCTTCGAGCAGGAGGTGCCGGAGATCTACGACGGCACGGTGATGATCCGCGGCGCCGTCCGCGAGGCGGGCGACCGCGCCAAGGTGGCCGTCTTCTCGCGCGAGCGCGACGTCGACCCGGTGGGCGCCTGCGTCGGCATGAAGGGCACGCGCGTGCAGGCCATCATCCGCGAGCTGCGCGGCGAGAAGATCGACATCGTCGAGTTCTCCGAGGATCCCATCGAGTTCGTGATGAACGCGATCAGCCCCGCCAAGGTCCAGCGCGTGTCCATCGTGGACGACGCCGAGCGGATCATGGAAGTGGTCGTCGAAGACAAGATGCTCTCGCTCGCCATCGGCAAGAAGGGCCAGAACGTGCGGCTCGCCGCGAAGCTCACGGGCTGGAAGATCGACATCAAGAGCGAGGAAGAGAAGCGCAAGGAAGTCGAGGCGCAGTTTGCCGACTTCTCGTTCGGCGACATGGCGCCGGGCGAGGCGCTGCCGAGCGAGGGCGGCGCGGCGATGGACGCGCTGTTTGCCGGCCTCGACGAGCGCGCCGCGGCCGACGCGCAGGC
>JAHDVQ010000186.1:3403-6889 GCA_023384595.1 Vicinamibacteraceae bacterium
GAAGCCGAGGCCGTCGTCGAAGAAGCGGCCGTCGGGGCCGAGGCCGAGGGCGAGGAGCCCGGCGAGGTCGTGGCCGAAGGCGCGAGCAGCGACGACGACACGGCCCGCGGGTAGGCCCGCGGACAATCACTCACGCCGTCCCCAGCCGGCGTGCAGGCAGCGAATTTCGAACTCGGGGGAACGTTGGCCACTGTCCGGATTTACAAGGTCGCCGAAGTGCTGAACATCACCTCGCAGGAGGTGGTCGCACTGCTCAAGGCCGATCACGGCATCGAGGTGAAGAGCGCCTCGAGCACCATCGAGGAGGTCGTGGCGCGCTCGTTCGTCGAGCGTCAGGCCCGCCAGCGGAACATCCCGCTGCCCTCGGTGGCGCAGATGTTCGCCGACGCGCCAGCGGCCAAGGCCCGCAAGGGGAAGGCGGCCGAGCCGCCCAAGCCGGCCCAGGCCCCCCTGCCGCCGCCGCGGCTCATCAAGGTCGTGCACCGGCCGGCTCCCGTCGAACCCGCGGAAGGCGAGGTCCCGTCGGGCGAGGCCCCCGCCGGCGAAGCGCCGGCCGAGGCTCCGGCCGCCGCGGCGCCGGCCCCGGCCGCGGCGGAAACCGCCGCGCCCCCGCGTCCGCGCATCGTCCCGCCGCGCGCGACCGGCATTCGCCTCGAAGAGAACCAGGGCGTCACGCCGCCGCCGGCCGAGCCCATCGAGATCGAGACGGCTCCCGCGCCGGCTGTCGAAGAAGCTCCGGCCGCCGCACCGGCGGCCGCCGCCGAGGCCGCACCGGCCGAGGCCGCCGAGCGCGCGGCGCCGATCGCCGCCGAAGAGGCGCCGACCGTTCCCCCGGCCGCCGCCGAACCCGTGCCTGCACCGGCCGCGCCGGCATCAGCCCCCGCCGCCGCGGCCGCCGCGCCCCCGGCAGCCGAGACCCCGGCACCGGCCCCCGCCGCCGCACGCCCGGCCACCCGTCCGGCCGCGCCCGGCGCGCGTCCCATCCGCCCGCAACCGACCGGCCGCGTCGTGCCGCCGACCATGCGGCTGCGCGTGGAGACTCCGGCACCACAGCGTCCCCCGCTCGGCGGGCCGCGCCCGGTGCCGTCGCAGCCCGTGCGCCCCGGCCAGAGCCCGACCGGCATCCGGTCGCCGCTCACGAGCGTGCCGCGGCCTTCGTACGCCCCGACCGGGTACGTCGCGCCGGCGCGCCCCGCGCCGTCGACGCCCGCGCCTGCCCGGCCGCATCAGCCGCAGCACCGCCCGGCCGGCCGCCCGGCGGGCCGGAAGAGTCAGGGCGAGCGCCAGCGCGATCGCGATCGCCTGCAGACCATCCAGCAGCAGCAGGCCCCGGTCGCGCCGCCGCCCATCACGAAGCTCATCACGCTGGCCGAGGGCATGACGGTCAAGGACCTCGCCGACAAGCTCGAGGTGAAGGTCAAGGACGTCCTGAAGAAGCTCCTCGAGAAGCGGATGATGCTCACCATCAACTCGACGCTCGACACCGAGACGGCGGCGATGATCGCCCGCGAGTTCGGCGCCGAGATCGAGATGCGCTCGTTCGAGGAAGAGCTGATCGAGGCCGAGACCGAGACCATCGACCAGGCCGACCTCGTCACGCGCGCCCCGGTCGTCACCGTCATGGGCCACGTGGACCACGGCAAGACGACGCTGCTCGACGCCATCCGCTCGACGCGCGTGGCCGAGCGCGAAGCCGGCGGCATCACGCAGCACATCGGCGCCTACGCCGTCGACGTCAACGAGCGGAAGGTCGTCTTCCTCGACACGCCGGGCCACGAGGCCTTCACGATGATGCGCGCCCGCGGCGCCCGGGTGACCGACGTGGTCATCCTCGTCGTCGCGGCCGACGACGGCGTCATGCCGCAGACGCGCGAGGCCATCGACCACGCGAAGGCGGCGGGCGTGCCGATCATCGTGGCGATCAACAAGATCGACAAGCCCGAGGCGAACCCGGATCGCGTGAAGAAGGAGCTGGCCGATCTCGGCCTCGTGCCCGAGGACTGGGGCGGCACGACGGTCACCGTGGCCGTCTCGGCGAAGAAGCGCGAGGGCCTCGAGCTGCTGCTCGAGATGATCCTGCTCGTCACCGAGATCGCCGACCTCAAGGCCAACCCGAAGCGCAACGCGACGGGTACGGTGCTCGAGGCCAAGCTCGATCGGGGCCGCGGCCCCGTGGCGACGGTGCTCGTGCAGGACGGCACGCTCAGCGTCGGCGACAACTTCATCGCCGGCACCATCGTGGGCAAGGTGCGCGCGCTCATCGACGACCGGGGCCGGTCGACGAAGGGCGCCGGGCCGTCGACGCCCGTCGAAGTGCTCGGCCTGGGCGGCGTGCCGCAGCCGGGCGACACGTTCCAGACGATTGCCGACGCCGCGAAGGCACGGCAGATCGCCCTCTTCCGCCAGAACCAGGCGAAGGAGAAGAAGCTCGTCGGACGCGGCGGCCGCCTCACCCTCGAGTCGCTCCAGCAGCACATCGCCGAGGGCGGCGTGAAGGAGCTGCCGCTCGTCATCAAGGCCGACGTGCAGGGCTCGGCCGAGGTGCTCGCCGACACGCTCACGAAGCTCACCAACGAGAACGTCGAGATCAAGGTGGTGAGCGCGGGCGTGGGCGCCATCAACGAGTCGGACGTGCTGCTGGCCTCGGCGAGCAACGCCATCGTCATCGGCTTCAACGTGCGTCCCGACAGGAACGCCGCGGAGATCGCCGAGCGCGAACACGTGGACCTGCGCCTGCACTCGGTCATCTACAACGTGACCGACGAGATCAAGAAGGCCATGGAGGGCCTGCTCGAGCCGACCTTCAAGGAAGTGCGCCTCGGCGCGGCCGAAGTCCGGCAGGTCTTCAAGGTGCCGAAGTTCGGCAGCATCGCCGGGTGCATGGTGACCGACGGCGTCATCCGCCGGTCGGGCGGCGCGAAGGCGCGCCTGCTGCGCGACAACGTCGTCGTCCACGAGGGCGTCATCGGCTCGCTCCGCCGCTTCAAGGACGACGTGGGCGAGGTGAAGGCCGGCTTCGAGTGCGGCATCGGCTTCGAGCGCTTCAACGACATCAAGCTCGGCGACGTCATCGAGGCGTTCGTCGTCGAGCAGATCGCCGCGACGGTTTCGTAGCCGTCGCGAGGACATCGGCACCATGCAGGGCTCACGGCCGGCGCGCGTCGGCGACCAGATCCGCGAGGAGCTCGCCGAGCTGCTCTCGCGGCACGTGAAGGATCCCGGCCTGGGGTTCGTCACGGTGCAGTGGGTGAAGGTGAGCCCCGATCTGCAGAACGCGCGCGTGTACTACACGGTGCTCGGCGACGCGCGCGCGAGGAAGGACACGGCCCGCGCGCTCGACCGCGCGCTCCCCTTCCTGCGCCGCGAGATCGCGCAGCGCCTGCGCCTCAGGCGCGCGCCGGAGCTCGCGTTCCACTACGACGAGTCGGTCGAGCGCGGCGAGCGCATCGAGCAGCTGCTCGACGAGATTCGCCAGATGCCGACGTC
>JAHDVQ010000494.1 GCA_023384595.1 Vicinamibacteraceae bacterium
CGACGCGTCGCTGAACGAGGCGCGCGTCCTGCTGGCGCGCCTGGCGCTCGACGATCGGCAGCCTGACCAGGCCGCTCTCCACATTGCCGAGGCCCTCGCGCAGAATCCCCGCGACCTCGACGCGCTCGCGCTGCGGGCCGCGATGCGCTACCTCGACGACGACGAGGCGGGCTTCGAGGCGGCGGTTCGCGAAGTGCTCGCGATTCACCCGGCCTACGCCGAGGCCTACCGCAGCGTCGCGGCGCTCCTTGCCGCCCGCTACCGGTTCGACGAGGCGGCGGCGCTCGCCCGGCGCGGCATCGCGCTCGACGCCTCGCACGCGGCCTCGCAGGCCGAGCTCGGCATGCACCTGCTGCGGACCGGCGACGAGCCGGGCGCGCGGCGCGCCCTCGAGGCCGCCTTCGCCCTCGACCCGTACGACGTCGTCACGTTCAACCTGCTCGCCCTGCTCGACACGCTCGATCGGTACGAGGTGATCGAGCGAGGCCCGCTCCTGGTGAAGCTGCACCCCGACGAGGCGGCGTTGCTCGGCGACGAGGTCGTCCACCTCGCCGAGACGGCGCTCGGGGCCATGTCGGCGCGCTACGGCCTCGACGTGCGCGGGCCCATCCTCATCGAGCTGTTCCCGCAGCACGATCACTTCGCGGTGCGGAATCTCGGGCTGCCCGGCATGGTCGGCGCGCTCGGCGCGTGCTTCGGGCGCGTGGTGACGCTCGACTCGCCGCGGGCCCGCCCGCCCGGCGCCTTCAACTGGAAGGCGACGCTCTGGCACGAGCTGGCGCACGTTGTCACGCTGCAGATGTCGGCGCAGCGTGTGCCGCGCTGGCTCACCGAGGGCATTTCGGTGTACGAGGAGCGCCGCGCCGACGCCTCGTGGGGCCGCGAGTCGGAGTGGCGGTTCGCGAACGCGCTGGCTGCCGGCGAGATCATCCCGCTCGCGCGGCTGAACGCCGCCTTCTCGGATCCGCGCCTCATCTCGCTCGCCTATTTCCAGGCGTCGCTCCTCGTGGAGCACCTCGTGGCCTC
>JAHDVQ010000495.1 GCA_023384595.1 Vicinamibacteraceae bacterium
CAGAACGACATCAAGCGCGTGCTGGCGTACTCGACCGTGTCGCAGCTCGGCTACATGTTCCTCGCGACCGGCGTCGGCGCCTTCGCGGCGGGCATCTTCCACCTGATGACGCACGCCTTCTTCAAGGCGCTGCTCTTCCTCGGGAGCGGCTCGGTCATCCACGCCATGAACGGCGAGCAGGACATGCGGCGGATGGGCGCGCTCAGGGCGGCGCTCCCCATCACCTACGGCACCATGCTCGTCGGCACGCTGGCCATTGCGGGCATCCCGATCTTCTCGGGGTTCTTCAGCAAGGACGAGATCCTGTACCGCACGTTCCTCAGTCAGCGCGTGCTCTGGGTGCTGGCGGCCATCACCGCGGGCCTGACGGCCTTCTACATGTGGCGGCTGATGTCGATGACCTTCTTCGGGACTTACCGGGGCCCGGCGTACGCCGGCGCGCACGGCGGGGGTGGTGCCGCCCACGAGGCGCACGGCGCGCACGGGCACGTGGGCGATCACGGGCACGTCGCGGCCGGCGACCAGGGCCACGGACACGGGCACGGGCCGTGGCACGGGCCGCACGAGTCGCCGCGGGTGATGACCTGGCCCCTCATCGCGCTCGCCGTCGGCGCGACGGTGGCCGGCTTTGTGGGGGTCCCGGCGGCGCTCGGGGGCGGCAACGCCATCGAGCACTTCCTCGAGCCGAGCTTCACGGCGCGCGGCAGCGCGCACGAGGTCGCGGCCGTCGACGCGCATGCGGCCACCCCGGCGGACCACGCGGCCACGGCCGAGGCCGGCGGACACGGCGCGGGGTCCGGCGCCGGCCACGAGGAGCACAACGTCGCCGTCGAGTGGGGGCTCATGGCGCTCTCGGTGGGCATCGCCATTGCGGGCATCCTGCTCGCCCGGCGCTTCTACGTGACGCACCCGGCGATCTCGGAGCGCCTGGCCGGCCGGTTCCCGGCGGCCCATCGCATCCTGAGCCGGAAGTACTACGTGGACGAGCTGTACGGGGCGACGGTCATCCGCGCCAC
>JAHDVQ010000496.1 GCA_023384595.1 Vicinamibacteraceae bacterium
CCACGCTGTGGCATAGTCTCCCCGTGCGTCCCACACGCGATGATGTCGTGGCTGCGCAGGTCCGGCTTGGCACGCGCGTGCGGCGCACGCCGCTGGCGGACTCGCCGTGGCTGTCGGAGACGGCGGGCGGCGAGGTGCGTCTGAAGCTCGAGTGCTGGCAGCGTACCCGGTCCTTCAAGATTCGCGGGGCGCTGAATGCGGCGCACCGGCTGGTGGCGGGCCCGCCACGCGAGCGGGCTGAGGGACCCGGGAACGAGCGGGCCGCGGCGAAGACCGTTGTGACCGCGTCGGCCGGCAACCACGGGCTGGCCCTGGCGACGGCGGCGCACGAGGCCGGACTCGCGTGCGTGGTGTTCACGCCCTCCGGAGCGCCGCGGGCCAAGATCGAGGCCATTCGGCGGGCGGGGGCGGAACTGCGACGCGAGGCGCGCGACTACGATGAGGCCGAGCGGATGGCGCTCGCCTGGGGGGTCGCGCATGGGGCGACCTTCATCTCACCCTACAACCATCCCGATGTGATTGCCGGCGCAGGCACCGTCGGTCTCGAAATCGTCGAGGAGTGGCCGGACGTCGACCTGGTCGTCGTGCCGCTCGGCGGCGGCGGGCTGGCGAGCGGCATCGCGCTGGCGCTGGCCGGCTCGTCGCACGCACGGGTCGTGGGCGTCGAGATCGAGGCCAGCCAGGCGTTCACGACGGCGCTCGCGCAGGGCGGCATCACCCCCATCGTGCCCGGCCCGACCCTGGCCGATGGCCTGGGCGGCAACCTGGAGCCCGGCTCCATCACCTTCGAGATGGTGCGCGACCTTCTCGACTCGGTCGTCGTCGTGTCCGAAGACCAGTTGCGCGACGCGATGCGGGGCCTGCTCACCGAGGAGCGGCTGGTCGTCGAGGGCGCGGGCGCGGTGGCGGCGGCCGCGGTGCTCGGCGGCGCGGTCCGGACGGCCGGACAGCGCGTGGCGGTCGTCGTGTCGGGCGCGAACGTGGACATCCCGCGCCTGATGTCGGTCGTCTGACA
>JAHDVQ010000497.1 GCA_023384595.1 Vicinamibacteraceae bacterium
AGCCGAACGTCATGCGCTACCTGGTCCTGATTCCGCTCCTGCCGGCATTCGGCGCCCTGGTCAACGGGCTCGTCGGCGTCCGGTACTTCTCCAAGCGCGTCTCCGCGCTGCTGGCGTGCTCGACGGTCGGCCTCGCCCTGGCGCTGTCGGTGAAGGCGTTCATCGACCTGATCGCGCTTCCGCCCGCGGGCCGCGACGTCGTCGAGACCGTCCTGACGTGGATTCCGCCGATCCCCCTGCAGACCGCCGACGGCGTCAAGCCCTTCGCGCTCGACTGGGCGCTCCGGCTCGACCCGCTCTCGGCGGTGATGATTCTCGTCGTCACCGGCGTGGGCTTCCTCATCCACGTGTACTCGATCGCGTACATGCACGACGAGACGCGGGTGGCCTACAACAGGTTCTTCACCTACATGAACCTGTTCGTCTTCTTCATGCTGACGCTCGTGCTCGGCACGAACTTCGTCGTGATGTTCGTCGGCTGGGAGGGCGTGGGATTCTGCTCCTACCTTCTCATCGGCTACTACTACCAGAAGCAGAGCGCGAGCGACGCGGGCAAGAAGGCGTTCCTCACCAACCGCATCGGCGACTTCGGGTTCATGCTCGGCATGTTCCTGATCTTCTTCACCTTCGGCACGCTCGATTTCCGGGGCGTGGCCGAGGCCGTCGCGCTCCGGCCGGTCGAGAGCGCCGGGTTCGGCGTCGTCTCGCTGGCGGCCATCCTGCTGTTCGTGGGCGCGACGGGCAAGTCGGCGCAGATCCCGCTGTACGTGTGGCTGCCGGACGCGATGGAGGGTCCGACCCCCGTGTCGGCCCTCATCCACGCCGCCACGATGGTGACGGCCGGCGTCTACATGGTCGCGCGCAACGCGGTGCTCTTCGAGCATGCGCCCATCGTGATGACGATCGTGGCGGTCGTCGGCGTGCTCACGGCGCTCATGGCCGCCACCATCGGGCTGGTGCAGAACGACATCAAGCGCGTGCTGGCGTACTCGACCGTGTCGCAGCTCGGCTACA
>JAHDVQ010000498.1 GCA_023384595.1 Vicinamibacteraceae bacterium
AGCGACAGCATGGCAAATGCCAACGAGGTTCGGGCCGCTCGGATCATGTCGGTCTCAGGGCATTGCGGGCGGGATCAATCTGTAGACGGCCGCGCCTGCGAACGGGTTGGCTCACCGCCGGGCGTCTGAACGGGTCTGGACCTCCACGCGCGCCTGGCCCACGCGAGGATGTCGGCAGGCGTCCGGCGCACGATCGTCCAGTGTGCGGGGTACCCGCCGTCCACTTCGTCCATCAGCCGGGTGAACTCCTCGATGGTGCTGTCGCGGCGGCTCACCGCCCGCCGCTCGACCTCGCTCACCAGGTTGCCGTTCGCGTCGAACTCGCGCTCGTGGCTGCGCTCGCGTGCGAGGTCCTCGACGCGCAGCGTGTCCTCGTGCTCCACGTGCACGCGCCGGCCGTCGGCGAGCGTGCGCTTCACGGGATACCTGAGGATGTACGTGGGCCCGGCGCGCAGGAGCGTGGGCCGCCCGCGCTCCTGGCTGGGCGCGACCTCGCCGGCCTCGCTCATGAGCGCGGCGAGCGTCGCGGCGAGGCGCAGCGGACGCACCTGCTTCTGTCGATCCGCGAGCCAGTAGCGCACCGCGGCCTGATCCTCGGATCCGAGGCCGGGCACCAGGGCCTCGACCTCGCCAATCGCCGGGTCGAGGCTCAGCCGGTTCACGCCCTCGCCGACGAACTGGGCCGACCAGCCGTCGGTCTTCATCCACCACGCCGCGCGGAGCCGTCCCTGCGCGTCGTAGCGTCGTGCGGTGTATCCCTCCTGGCCCGGCAGGTTGTTGAACCAGAGCGTCGTCACCGCCCGGTCAACCCGCCCGTCGGCATGGCGCCACGTGGTGTCGACGACCTCCACCCGGATCTTGCCGGGCTGGTAGCGCCACGCGCGCTCGACCACCTGCGCCTCGCTCAGGAGGCGTTCGGCCGAGGCCGCGACCGACCAGCGATCGAGCACCAGGGCCGACGACACGACGACGGCGGCCAGGCTCGCCGCGGCGGCGACGGTGCGCCAGGGT
>JAHDVQ010000187.1 GCA_023384595.1 Vicinamibacteraceae bacterium
TCGGCTTGGGGCCGCGCGGCCCCTGCGCCACTCCGCACTTCTGCCGTATCATGCCCGCGGCAGATGGCGGGCCGGGGCACGGAGTCGAGAGGCGGGAACGTAGCGACGCGTGGCATCGCCGGCGTCTCCCTCCTCTTCGTCTTTCTGACCGCCGCCTTCACCTACCCCTTCTCGCTCGCGCCAGGCACCTCGCTCGTCGTCGACAACCCCGACGCGCACCTCTACATGTGGACGCTCGCGTGGGATGCCCACGCGTTCGTGACGCAGCCCCTCGCAATCTTCGACGCCAACATCTTCCACCCTCACGGCCACACCCTCGCCTACTCGGAGAACCTGATTGGGAGCGCGCTCGTTGCCGCCCCCGTGCTCTGGCTCACCGGAAACCCGGTGCTCGCCACCAACCTGGTGATGCTGCTGTCGGTCGTCCTCTGCGGCGTGGGCGCGTTCGTGCTCGCCAGGCGGCTGGGTGTGGGCATGGCGGCGTCGCTCCTGTGCGGCATTGTCTTCGCGTTCTCGCCGGCGCGCTTCTTCCGCCTCTCGCAGCTGCACCTCACCGCCGTGCAGTGGATTCCCTTCATGCTGGCGTCGCTTCACGCCTATCTCGACTCCGGCCGGCGCGGCGCCCTGCTCGCCGCGGCCGCGTTCTTCACCCTGCAGGCACTCACGAGCGGCCACGGCGCCGTCTTCGCGGTCCTGGCGGGCGCGATCGTCCTGGCGTGGCACGTCACACGCGGCGGACCGCTGGCGCTGAGGCGAACCGTGCGCGACCTCGGGTTCGCCGGCCTGGCCGTGCTGCTGCCAGCCGCGCTGGTCGCGGTCCCCTACCGGCAGGTGCAGGTCGAGATGGGGCTCGCGCGCACGCTCGACAACTGGGCGGTCACGCCGGCGAGCTTCCTTGCATCGCCATCGCACGTCCACACCTGGATTCTCGCGCGCCTCGGCCTCGCCCACGTGAACGACGCGGCGGCCGCCTTCCTCTTCCCCGGATGGCTGCCCCTCGTGCTGGCCGGGGCAGCTCTGATCCCGCGTCGGACGAGTCGCCCCCCAGGGCGCATCTGGCAGGGGCGCCGTGCCCTGGAGCTGCTGGCGTGGCTGTCGACGGTGGCCGCAGTGGCGGCGGCGGCCGTCGCGATCGCCGTGTCGCTCGACGGTCCCGTCCGGTGGCGCGCGGGCGGCGAGCTCGTGCTCTCGATCCGCAACCCGCGCCGCGCGTGGATGGCCGCCGCCGTCGCGCTGGCGGTGCGCGCCGCCCTTCTGAGACAGGTGCCGCTGGCGCCGTTCTCCGCGCTGCGGCGCTTCCCTGACGCCTGGCGTGCGCGTGCCGACACACATTGCCGTGACGCGACCATGCCCTATGCGCTGATGACGCTCGCCTGCGTCTGGCTCTCCGCCGGCCCGCCCCTCGGCATCTGGCCGCTCGTGCACTGGATGCCCGGTCTGAACTTCATGCGCGTGCCATCGCGCTTCATGATTCTCGCCGTGCTCGGCCTGGCCGTGCTCACGGGCGCCGGGTTCGACCGCCTCGCGGCCCGGCTCGACATCCGCCGCCGCACGGTCGCCGCCACGGTCGTCGCCGGCCTGCTCGCCGCGGAGTTCCTCGTCGCGCCGCTTCCGACCACGCCCTATCGCCTGGAGCTTCCGGCCGTGGACCGCTGGCTCGCGTCCCAGCCAGGCCCTCTCGTCGTCGCCGAGGTTCCGCTCGGGTACGGCGCGCGCTGGCAGACCACCTACATGCTGCACGCGATGGCGCACTGGCAGAAGACCGTGCACGGCTACAGCGGCATCGAGTCGCCGCCGCACGAGGCGCTCTATCGCGCCATGCGCCGCTTTCCCGACGACACCAGTCGCGCCGCGCTCGTCCGCTTCGGCGTCACGCATCTCGTGGTCCATCCCGGCCTGTACGACGAGGCCGACTGGACGGATGTCGAGCGGCGGCTGCTCGACGCATCATCGTGGCTCACCCTGGTGCACCGGGACTCGTCGGGCCTCGTGTACGCTGTGCAGGATCCCGCACGGCACGCGCGGGTTCCGGAGGGCGACGATGATCGTGCAGATCGTGCGCTGGAAGTCGGGACTCACTGAGGCCGAGGTGCTCGCCCTGTTCGAGGCGCGCGCCGCGCACTACCGCGAGGTCCCCGGCCTCGTGCAGAAGTACTACCTTCGCTACGAGTCCGGGGAGTTCGGCGCGGTCTACCTGTGGGAGTCGGCCGAGGCCCTCGAGACGTTCCGCGCTTCGGAGGTCGGCCGGGGTATGGCCGGGGTCTTCGCCATCGAGGGCCAGAAGGCCGTGCACCTGGCCGACGTCGTGCTCGCGCTGCACCCGGGCCGCGTCGTCTGACCACGCCGGCGTCAACGGCCACGGCATGTTTGCCTTCTCCCTCAGGCTCGTCGCGCCCTACTGGAAGTGGCTCGCGATCGTCATCGCGACGATGGTGGTCGAAATCGTGATGACGCTGGCCTCGCCATGGCCGCTCAAGATCGTGCTCGACTCGGTGTTCGGCGCCGAGCCCATCCCGCCGGTGTTCGCGTGGTTCACGGGACCGGTCACGGATCGACTCGCGCTGCTCAACATCGCCGTGGGCGCCACCGTCGTCATCGCGCTGCTGCAGGCCGCCGGCGCGTACCTGAACGCGTACTACACGGTGAGCATCGGCCAGTGGATTGCGCACGATCTCCGCCAGAGCGTCTACGCCCACCTGCAGCGGCTCTCGCTGTCGTACTACGACCGCCACCAGGTGGGCCCGCTCATCAGTACCATCACCGACGACATCGACGCGGTGCAGGAGTTCATCTCGACGTCGCTGCTCGATCTGGTGATCGATAGCCTCACGATTGCCGGCATGCTCGTCGTGATGCTGTCGCTGAACTGGCGGTTCACACTCGTGGCGCTGGCCGTGACGCCGCTCATGCTGATCTTCGTCTACCGGCTCCGCGCGGCCGTCAAGTCGGCGACCCACGACGTGCGGCGCCGCCAGAGCGAGCTGGTGACGATCGTGCAGGAGGGGCTTGGCGCCATCCGCGTGGTGAAGGCCTTCGCGCAAGGGCGCTTCGAGCGCCAGCGTCTCGAAGCCAAGAGCGTGGAGAGCGTCGAGGCCGCCCTCAAGGCGCGGCGCGTGCGGTCGCTGCTCGGGCCGGTGGTGACCGCGCTGGTGGCGCTCGGCACCGCGGCGGTGCTCTGGTTCGGCGCCAGGCTCGTGCTCGAGGGCGCGATGACTGCCGGAGCCCTCGTCGTCTTCCTGACCTACCTCGGGCGTCTCTTCCGGCCGATCCAGGCGGTGGCGCGGGCCAGCACCAACATCGCGCAGGCCACCGTAGGGCTCGAGCGGGTGAGGGACGTGCTCGACGCCGACGACCGGCTCGTGCGCGCGCCCAACGCCGCGCCTCTCGGCCCCGTCGAGGGACGGGTCGAGTTCAGGGACGTCACCTTCGGCTACGACCCGTCACGGCCGGTGCTTCGCGACATCTCGTTCACCATCGAGCCCGGCCAGCTCGTGGGCCTCGTCGGCCCGAGCGGCGGCGGCAAGTCGACGCTCGTCGGCCTGCTCGCCCGGTTCTACGACCCGCAGCAGGGCGCGGTGCTCATCGACGGACGCGATATTCGCGAG
This sequence comes from Vicinamibacteraceae bacterium, assembly GCA_023384595.1. Classification (GTDB taxonomy): domain Bacteria; phylum Acidobacteriota; class Vicinamibacteria; order Vicinamibacterales; family JAFNAJ01; genus JAHDVQ01. The sequence continues at coordinate 3,606 of JAHDVQ010000187.1, forward strand.
GCGACCATCCGCTCGCTGCGCGGCCAGATCGGCTTCGTTCTTCAGGACACGCAGCTCTTCCACGCCCCGGTCTGGCACAACATCGCCTACGGCCGGCCCGACGCCACGCGCGACCAGATCCTCGATGCGGCGAGGCTGGCGCAGGCGCACGACTTCATCGAGGCGCTTCCTCAGGGATACGACACCGTGGTGGGCCAGGGCGGCCTCACGCTGTCGGGAGGGCAGCGTCAGCGGCTGGGCATCGCACGCGCCATGGTGCGCGACGCGCGCATCCTCGTGCTCGACGAGCCCACATCGGGGCTCGACGCCGCGTCGGAGCGACTGGTCTTCGAGGCGCTCAGGCGGCTGCGGAACGGGCGGACCACCTTCGTCATCGCGCATCGTCTGGCGACGGTCCGGCGGGCCGACGTCATCCTGGTCATTGCCGACGGCCGTATCGTCGAGCGCGGAACGCACGGGGCGCTTGCCCGGGCTGGCGGCCTGTACGCGCGGCTGCTCGACGCGCAGGAGCAGGAAGAGGAGGAGCGGCCATCCGGGCCGGAGCGGCTATGAGGGGTCCGCAGCCGGGCCGCGCTACGGCGTGGACTCGACGCCGTCGAACTCGCCGCGGTCGCGCCTGGCATCGCGCCGGCGTTCGTCGAGCTTCGTGCCCTTCCAGAGTGGGACCTCGGCGATGTAGGCCGCCCGCGCGATGACGTGCGAGGCGACGGGCGAGGTGAGGAGCACGAAGGCGCCGATGCTCGCGGCCCGCACGACGCCAGCGACGTCGGCCAGTTGCAGTGCCGCGCCGACGAGCAGGCAGCCGATACCGAGCGTGGACGCCTTGGTCGAGGCCTGCATCCGCGTGAAGACGTCAGGCAGCTGCAGGACGCCAATCGCCGCGAGCAGCGCGAAGCCCGCGCCCACGAGCCAGACCACGGCGACGAGCACGTCGATCACGACTCCCCCTCCCGTTCGACGAACCGCGCGTACGCCACGGTCGCCACGAAGCCGACGAGCGCGATGACGATGGCGGCATCGAGCAGCGCGCGGTACTCCGTGGCCGCGGCGATGACGACGATGAGGCCGACGGTGAGGACGCCGATGAGATCCATCGCGACGACGCGGTCCGGGAGCGAGGGCCCGGCCAGCAGCCGCACCAACGCGATGAGGATCGCAACGGCGAGCATGACGAGCACGATGGGCGTGACGAACTCGGACATGACGTTCGGGTCCTTCAGGCGAACAGCCGGTGCACGCGCCGCTCGAAGCCGTGCTTGATCTCGTGCCGCGTCTGCTCCGGCGTCTCCATGTGCATCACGTGGACGTAGAGCGTGCGGCGGTCGTCGGAGAGGTCGATGGTGACGCTCCCCGGCGTGATGTTGATGAGGGCCGACAGCAGCAGGATCTCGCCGTCGGTCGTGATGTCGAGCGGCACCGCCACCACCGCGGGGCTGATGGTCCGCGACGGGGTCAGGACGTCGCGCGCGACACGGATGTTGGCCAGGAGGATCTCCCACACGAAGAAGGCGCCCAACGCCGTGGCGTGCCAGAGCTTCTGCGTGAGTCTGGCGGGCAGCACGCCGCCCCGGCCGAGCACGAACAGCACGAGGTAGCCCAGGACGTACCCGACCACCAGCGACTCGAGCGAGAAATCGCCCTGAAGGGCGGCCCAGGCGAGCGCGAGGAGGATGCTGGCCAGGAGCATGGCTAGCGGGCCCCTCCAAGCACCGCGGTGATGTAGGTGTCCGGCTGCAGCAACTGCTCGGCCGCCCGCGCCGCCAGTCCGTACAGCGGCTCGGCGCCGGCCGTCATCGCGAGCGTGACGACGCCGAGGCCGGCCATGGTGGCCAGCAGCGAGCGCCCCGCCGGCATCGCGTCGCGGCCCGTGGTGGCCGGGGCCCAGAACGCCTCGGCCCAGGTCCGTCCCATCGAGAGCAACGTCAGGAACCCGACGAAGAGCACGAGCGCGCCCACCCAGTAGGCCCCCGCCTCGAACGCGCCGCGCACGATCGCCAGCTTTCCGATGAAGCCCGAGAGCGGCGGCACTCCGGCCAGCGAGAAGATGGGCACCATGGCGAGCGCGACGAACACGGGCTGGTCGCGATAGAGCGAGCCGAGGCCCCCGATGTCCGTCGTCCGCCGGAGCCGCAGCAGCACGCCGCTCGCGAGGAACAGGCTCGTGATGACCACGATGTGGTGGAGGGTGTAGAGAATCGAGCCCGCGAGCGCCAGCGGCGTGAGCAGGGCGAGCGCGGCGATCGTGTAGCCGATGTGACCGACGAGGTTGAACGACAGGATGCGCCTGAAGTCGCGCTCGGCGAGCGCCGCGACGAGCCCGACGACCATCGTCGCCGCCCCCATCGCGAGCAGGAGCGTGAAGACGCCCGGCGTCGACTCACGAAACAGCAGAGTGAAGATGCGGGTGAGCGCGTAGACGCCCACCTTTGTGAGGAGGCCGGCGAAGGCCGCCCCGATGGCCGCCGGCGGCGCGTGGTACGACGCGGGCAGCCAGAAGAAGAGCGGGAAGAGCCCGGCCTTGATGCCGAAGGCGAGCAGGAACAGCACCGCCAGCACGCGGTCGACGCCCGACGTCGCGCGCTCCGGCCAGATCACCGCGAGGTCGGCCATGTTCAGGGTGCCCGTCGCGCCGTAGAGCAGCCCGAGCGCCGTGAGGAAGATGGCCGACGCCAGCAGGTTGAGCGTGACGTACTTGAACGCGGCCTCCACCTGCGCGCTCGTGCGGTGGAGCGCCATCAGCACGAACGAGGCGACCAGCATCACCTCGAACCAGACGTACAGGTTGAAGAGGTCGCCCGTGAGGAACGCGCCCGTCACCCCCGTGAGCAGCACCAGCAGGAGCGCATGGTAGCCGAACGATTCCCGCAGCGGATCGACGCCGACAAACGCGGCCGCCGTCACCGCCACGCCCACGATGCCCGCCGCCACCACCAGCATTGCGGCGAAGATGTCGGCCACGAGCGTGATGCCGAACGGCGCTTCCCAGCTCGACACCTGCAGGGCCACGGCCCCGGACGCCTCGACGGTCATGAAGAGCGAGACGCCGGCCGCCAGGTGCGCGAGCGCCCCCGTGAAGGCGACCAGCCGCTGGAGCTGCGG
>JAHDVQ010000188.1 GCA_023384595.1 Vicinamibacteraceae bacterium
CCCCGCATCAGCGATCGTCGCGCTCGTCTCGTGGAACCAGGCGTGCGTCGCCGCGCCGCGTCCCCGCATCAGCGATCGTCGCGCTCGTCTCGTGGAACCAGGCGTGCGTCGCCGCGTCGGCCGAGCACTTCCGAACCGCGAGGCCGCAGACGCGTCGCCTCCGATCGGCGCACCCGCGACTGCCCCGTCGCGTAGGCGGCGCCCGCGTTGTGCACGTAGACCAGTTGTCCGCCGGCATGGCCCACACGAATCGCCGCCGTCGTGACGACAACGGCGCTCGTCAGCGTGACGGCGGCCACCAACCGCGCGGCCGCCGGCCTGGGGACCGCCAACACCAGCAACGCGACGGCCAGGGTCGCTGCCGCGGCCCAGACGAACTGGTCCGCGCGCTCCTCGTGCAACTCCAGGGCACTCCCGGGCACCTCCGGCTCGACCCGGTCTTCTTCGCGCTCGCCCGTCGTCTTCGCCGCCACCCCGGCACCCACGAGCAGCAACTGCAGGGCCACGACGGCCATCCAGCCGCGCCGGCCGATTCGACCCGTCCAGAGGGCCCACGTAAAGCCCAAGACGATGAGTGGCATGACGAATGCCAGGCCAAGCGGCAGGTGGACGATGGCGGGGTGCAGTGGTAAAGAGCTCACGGGGGCCTCCTTTGTCGGCCGGGTCCGGGCGCGCCGTGAACCGACGCCCGCTCGACCAGTCGACGTGCGAAGATACGCGCAGAAACGCCGGCCGTTCATCAGACGAATGTTCGGGGCCCGTTAACGCGTTGAAGGAGTCAGACTTCGTGAACTCGCATCGCACGGATGTGAGGCCCGGCCGGCTGCTGATCGGCGCCGGCCTCTTCGCGCTGATCGCGACGCTCGTCGCCGCCGATATCGCGTGGGACGCGCGCGCGGGAACACCGCCCTCGCACCTGGTCGCGGAGGCCCTGGTGATGGTGCTCGCTTTGGCGGGCGTGGCCGCGCTCTGGCAGGAGGGGCGATCGGCCCGGCACGACGCGGAGCGGCTGCGCATCGACCTCGAGGCGGCGCAAGAGGAGGCCCGGCGCTTCCGCAACGAAGCGCACGACGCGTTACGCGGCCTCGGTGAGGCCATCGATCGGCAGTTCGACCGCTGGCTGCTGACCGGGGCCGAGCGAGAGGTCGGCCTGCTGTTGCTGAAAGGCCTGAGCCACAAGGCGGTGGCCGAGGTGCGCCGCACGTCGGAAACGACCATCAGGCAGCAGGCGCTCGCGGTCTATCGCAAGGCCGGCCTGCGAGGCCGGTCGGAATTGTCCGCATTCTTCCTCGAAGATCTGCTGCTGCCGACGTCGCAGCGCTGAGCCCGCCCGTTCGTCCTCCGTCGGGACGGGGCTGCCGCGTCGATGGAGGTGGCGCGGCACCGGGTCAGTGGCGCCGGCGCGGCAGGCGGAAGGCCACGTCGAAGCCAGTGGCCTCCACCTGGCTCATCACCCGCCTCCAGCTGCGCGCGAGATCGCGGAGGGCCGATTCCTCGGCGAGTGCGGCATGGGTGAGCGACGGACACTCGCGCTCATCCTGGCTCGTGCAGCCTGCGTGCAGCCGCTCCTGCGCATCGAGCACCTCTCTCAAGCTCACCGGGAGCTGATCGCCGCACGCGTCACATGGCACCATGATGGACGCGTACTCGAGGATGTCGAACTCTGGGAACTCAATGGGCGTTCTCGGGGGAATCCCTGAAGCCATGGCCGCACCTCCTGTCGATGCCCCGAGTATGGGTCGGAGCCGACCGCCGCGTCTTTGCGGCAGCGCAAGCAAGGACCTGTATGATCGGCGCCATGCCGCCCAGTCTCGACGCGGCGCTGCTGACGCGCGTCACGCTCTTCAACGGCGTCGCGGCCAGTGCGCTCCCCGTCATTGCGGCCGAGGCCCGGCTGGTTCGACGCGCCCCCGGTCGTCCGTTCTTCACCGAGGGTGAAGCCGCCACGACGTTCTTCGTGATCGTGTCGGGCCGGGTGAAGCTCGTGCAGTTGACGCCGGAAGGCCACGAGGTGATCCTGCGGATCATCGGCCCCGGCGACGTCTTCGGCACCGTCTCGGCCTTCGCTGGCGACAAGGGTGTCTACCCCGTGTCGGTGGTGCCGGTGGGGCGCACCGAGGCGGCCGCCTGGGACGGCGCGGCGATGGCCCGGCTGATGGCCGCGCACCCGGTGATTGCCATGAACGCGCTCCGCACCGTCGCAAGCCGGCTGCACGATCTTCAGCGGCGTCACCGGGAGTTGATGACCGAACGCGTGGAACAGCGCATTGCGCGCGCCCTGCTGCGACTCGTCCAGCATGCCGGACGCCGCAGCGAGTCGGGCATCGAGATCGACTTCCCCTTGTCGAGGCAGGATCTGGCCGACATGACGGGCACTTCGCTGTTCACCGTGAGCCGAGTGGTGAGCGCCTGGCAGGCGCGTGGTCTCGTTGCGGCCGGCCGTCGCCGACTCACGATACGGCGCCCGCACGCGCTGGTGGTCATCGCCGAGGATCTGCCCGCCTGACCCTCAACGCGCGAGTCCCGACGTTCCGGCAACGGCGGTCCCCTTGGCGCCCCGTCCGCCCCACAGTCCACAGCGACCGTCGAGGTGCTGGTTGCGCTGGCGCAACGACACGCGCGGTGCCGGCGGTATGCTGGGTCATCACGCCAGGAGGGCAGCCATGATCGGATCGTGGTCATCCGATAATCGCAGACACGAGCTGGCGGGGCTCGAGGGTCCACGCGCTGGTCACGCACGCGACGTGGTGGACGAGTCCTCGGAAGAGTCGTTCCCCGCGAGCGACGCGCCTTCGTGGACGCCCGTCCTCGGCCCGGCCGGGATGCCCGCTGCCCCACGCGCGGAGGCGCCTCCGCCCGAAGCGCCCGCCTCCCGGCCGCCGCACTGAGTTTGCGCTCGCGCAACGACACGGCCTGCGCCGCGGGAGATGCTCCTTTCGAAGGCGGGAACTCGATGCCGCGGATCACCATGCAGACGACAATCGCCGACGCGCTGGCGGCGCATCCCCTCGCCGCCGCGGCGTTCGTGTCGCGCGCCATGGCCTGTCCCGGCTGCCCCCTGGCTCGCTTCGAGACGATTGCCGACGCCGTGCGCGAATACGCGGTGGATGGCGACACGCTTCTCGACGCACTGCGGTGTCCGCCCGTCGCCGCGCCGGCACGACCGAAGCGCCGCCGCTGACACGCGTGCCGACTCCGTGCCGGCCCTGCGGGCCGGGGGCAACATCGACTCCTGCCTTCCATTCATCCAGGAGTCGCCTCATGATCCCTCGTCCTTCCCTGATTGCCGTCCTGGCCGCGTCGCTTGCCGGTCTTCCGGGCGTCGTGCTTGCGGCCTCCTCGCCGGCGGGTGCCCCGCCGCCCCCGCCCCGCACCATCGCCATCCGCTCCGACGACGCGATGAAGTTCAGCGTCACCCGGATCGAAGCAGCCCCAGGCGAGCAACTGCGCATCACCCTGGTCGTGACCGGCACGATGCCGAAGAGCGTGATGGCCCATAACGTCGTCGTGCTGAAGAAGGGCACGAACGTCCAGGGATTCATCAACGCGTCGGCCACCGCGCGAACGACGGCGTACATCGCGCCGGCTTTCACCACATCGGTCATTGCGCACACGCCGATGGCCGGCCCCGGCGAGGTCGTGGCCGTCGTCTTCACCGCACCCGGCACCCGCGGGCGCTACGACTATGTCTGCTCGTTCCCCGGCCACTACGCCGCGGGAATGAAGGGCGTGCTGGTGGTGAAATGACGGCCCGGCGTGTCCTCATTGCCATCGTCGCCGGGTTCGGCCTCGCCGCCGCGCTGGCTGCAGCCCGGCAGGACAGCCCGGTCCTCGTGCATCCCGGCGAGTACGTCGTCGAGGGCCGGGTCTTCGGCATGCCGAGGGCGGAGGTCTTCACCGAAGACTACGACGGCCCGCCCGTGGTGGGTGACGCCGTCACCAAGCTGCCGGAACTGTCGCCGCTCGCGCCAGGCAACCACACGCACGACGTACGGATGGACATCGTGGCGCAGCGGATCGAGATTGCCCCCGGTGTGCGTTACGACGCGTGGACCTTCGGCGGCTCGGTGCCCGGTCCGGTGCTGCACGTGCGCGAAGGCGACCGGGTGCGGTTCACGATGAAGAACCGCTCGGCCGAGCGCGTCGCCGTGACGCCGCCGTCGACGGGCGCATCGCCGTTTCTGCAGGCGTTCGCCACGGCCGACCTGCAGCGGCCCGAGGCCGTGGCCGTGCCCATGCACCACTCTATCGACTTCCATGCCGCCACGGTGGCGGGCGACGACAAGTGGCAGATGATCCAGCCGGGCGAGAGCATCCGGTTCGAGTGGGTCGCCAACTACCCGGGCGTCTTCATCTACCACTGCGGTGTTCCGCCCGTGCTGCAGCATGTGGCCATGGGGCAGTACGGCGTGGTCGTCGTTTCGCCGCGGAACGGGTATCCCACCGACGGTCTGGTGGACCGTGAGTACGTCGTCGTGCAGTCGGAGTTCTACCTCACAGAGGGCGAGGACGGACTGTACGCCCTCGACTTCGAACGGGCCGCGCGCAAGGACCCGTCGCACGTGATCTTCAACGGACACCTGCTCGCGCTCACGACACATCCGCTCACGGCCGATGCCGGCGAACGCGTGCGGCTGTACCTCCACAACGTGGGGCCGAATGATCAGGCGAGCCACCACGTCATCGGGACCGTGCTGGATCGCGTGTACTATGAAGGCAATCCCGGCAACGACTGGCGCGGCCTCCAGACCGTGGTGCTCGGTGCGAGCAACGGGGCCGTCGTGGAGTTCATCGCGCCCGAGGAGGGCGACTACATCCTGCTCGACCACGAGCTGGCCGACGCGCAGAAGGGCGCCATTGCGCACATCCGCGTTCGATCGCGGACGGGAGAGGACACCGGCATCGTGACGTCGATGGGACACTGACACTGATGCGTCTGCTCGACCTCGTCGAGACGTCGCTCGCCGTGGCGGCCACGCGCCGCCGCGGTGACAAGATCGCGCGAATGGCGGCGCTCATCGCGCGGGCCGCGCCGCCCGAGGTGGAGACCGTCGTCGCCTACCTGTCGGGGACCGCACGGCAGGGACGCCTCGGCGTGGGCTGGGCACAACTGGCTGGCGCGAAGGACGTGGCCCCGGCGGCGGAGGCCAGCCTCGGCGTCGACGACGCCGACACTGCCCTGGCCAGGGTCGCGGCCACGAGCGGCCCCGGATCGACGGCGGCGCGTGTCGACACGCTGCGCGCGCTCTTTACGCGAGCCACGGCGCCCGAGCAGGAATTCCTCGTCCGCCTCCTCATGGGCGAGCTTCGGCAGGGCGCGCTCGAGGGCCTCGTCATCGACGCCGTGGCACGGGCCGCCGGGCTCGCGCCCGACCTCGTGCGGCGGGCGACGATGATGACAGGGAATCTCGGCCAGGTCGCCCGGGTCGCGCTCACCGAGGGCGCCCCCGCGCTGGCGCGACTCGGCGTCGAGGTCTTCAGACCCGTGCAGCCGATGCTCGCGGACACCGCCGAGAGCGCCGCCGACGCGCTCGCCGCACTCGGCGACGCGTCCCTCGAATACAAGCTCGACGGCGCACGCATCCAGGTGCACCGCGACGGCGACGACGTGCGGGTCTACTCGCGTGCGTTGAACGACGTCACGCCGGCCGTGCCGGAGATCGTCGATCTCGTGCGCGCCCTGCCCGCGCGACGCCTCGTGCTCGACGGCGAAGTGATCGCGCTCCGGCGCGATGGCACCCCGCACCCATTCCAGGTGACGATGCGCCGGTTCGGCCGCCGGCTCGACGTGGACGCCCTGCGTACCGAGCTGCCGCTGCAGGGATTCCTCTTCGATGCCCTGCTCGTCGACAACGACGTCCTGGTTGATGCGCCGCAGCATCGCCGGTTCGAGGCCCTCCGCGAGGTCGTGCCCGGCCCACCCGGCGCCGGGCCAGGCGCCGGTCCCGGTGCCGACGCGAGCGCCGGCCCCGGTGCCGACGCGGGCGCCGACGCGGGCGCCGACGCGGACGCCGATGCCTCGGCTTCGCGGCTGCTCGTCGTGCCGCACCTCGTCACGGCCTCTCCCGACGAGGCCGACGCGTTCATGCGGCGCGCGCTTGCGGCCGGCCACGAAGGCCTCGTGGCCAAGGCGCGCCAGTCGTCCTACGCGGCCGGCAGCCGCGGGGCGTCGTGGCTGAAGGTGAAGCAGGCGCAGACACTCGACCTCGTCGTGCTCGCCGCCGAGTGGGGAAACGGCCGCCGCCAGGGATGGCTCAGCAACCTGCACCTCGGCGCCCGCGACCCGGAGCTCGGGGCGTTCGTCATGCTCGGGAAGACCTTCAAGGGGCTGACCGACGCGATGCTCGCGTGGCAGACCGAACGGCTGCTCGCGCTCGAGATTGGCCGCGACCGCTACATCGTCCACGTACGCCCGGAGCTGGTGGTGGAGATCGCGTTCAACGACCTGCAGGTGAGCCCGAACTACCCTGGCGGCCTTGCCCTGCGCTTTGCGCGCGTCAAGCGCTATCGCACCGACAAGCCGGCGTCGGAGGCCGACACGATCGCGACGGTGCAGGGCATCTACCAGCGCATGACGGGAAGCCCGCCGCCGCCCCGCCGGTGAATCGGGACACCGCGGTGCCGGATCCCGTAGCCGGATCCCCGTAGGGGCGGATTCTGTGTAGGGGCGGGCTTAAGCCCGCCCTACGCGTTACGTCAGGCC
>JAHDVQ010000499.1 GCA_023384595.1 Vicinamibacteraceae bacterium
CGGGGCTGAGGTTGGAGGCTGTGGTTGCCACACCTTCAACCGCCAAGCCGGAGCCCCGGATGGACAGCCATGAGAATGCCCGAACCACGCCTTGGGGTCGAATGCTGATGGTCGAGCGGCTGGCCGCCGGCTGGTCGGTGGCGGAGGTCGCCGCGGCCGCCGGCGTCACGACCAAGACCGTGCGCAAGTGGCGCGAGCGTTTCGCTGCCGAGGGTGAGCCCGGCCTGCGCGACCGCTCCTCGCGGCCGCATCTCAGCCCGACGCGGCTGCCCGCGGCGGCCGAGGCCGAGATCGAGGCGCTGCGGCGTCAGCGCCGTTCCGGCCCAGCCATCGCGCACCAGCTCGGGCGGCCCGTCTCCACCGTCGGTGTCGCGCTGCGCCGTCTCGGCCTCGGCCGGCTCGCCGCCCTCGACCCGCCCCGCCAGGTCATCCGCTACGAGCGCGAGCGGCCCGGCGAGCTGATCCACCTTGACACCAAGAAGCTCGGCCGCATCGAGCGCCTCGGCCATCGCATCACCGGCGACCGCGCCGGCCAGAGCCGCGCGCGCGGCATTGGCTGGGAGTATCTGCACGTCGCCATCGATGACGCCTCCCGCCTCGCCTACACCGCGCTGCTGCCCGACGAGAGGAAGGAGAGCGCCGTGCGTTTCCTCGACGACGCGCTCGCCTGGTTCGCCGCCCATGGCGTCGTCGTCGAGCGCGTCATGACCGATCACGGCTCCGCCTTCAAAAGCAGGCTGTTCGCCACCGCCATCCAGGCGCACGGGCTGACGCACAAGCGCACCCGGCCCTACACGCCGCGCACCAACGGCAAGGCCGAGCGCTTCATCCAGACCAGCCTGCGCGAACGGGCCTACGCCAGCCCCTTCCACAGCTCGGCCGAGCGCGCACAGGCCATGCCCGCCTGGCTCTGCCACTACAACAGCCTGCGACCACACTCCGCCCTCGCCGGAAAGCCACCCATCAGCCGCCTGCCAAGGAACAACCTCCTTGGCAACGACAGCTAG
>JAHDVQ010000500.1 GCA_023384595.1 Vicinamibacteraceae bacterium
GGTGAACAGGGTGCTGGGCATGCAGTGAGACCACCAGTTCGTCCCACATCGCTGCCGCGCGGCCGTGTCCGGCGGTACACTCCGCGCATGCCCCCGCTGTTGCTGCTCGCGACCTTTGCGGCGCATCTCACCGCAGCGTCTCTCCCGCCTCGCGCCGTCACCGCGACCGCGCCGCACACCGGGTCCCCGACTGCATCGGCCAACGCCACGACGCCGCCCCAGCCGGCGCAAGCGGCGCCGCCGGTGGCTCCCGCGGCTTCCGCCGCTCCGGCCCAGCCAGCGCCCAAGCCGCCCACGTGCGAGTCGGCCGAGCATCGTCAGTTCGATTTCTGGCTTGGCGAGTGGGATGTGACGCCGTATGGCCAGCCCGTCGCGGCCGGCCAGGGCCCGTCACGGAACACGATCACGAAGGCGCACGCGGGGTGCGTCGTGCTGGAGCACTATCAGGCGGGATCCTTCAGCGGCGAGAGCGTCAACATCTACGACAGGTCGCGCGGCCAGTGGCACCAGACGTGGGTCGACAGCACGGGCGGCCTGCATGAGTATTGGGGCCGGCGCGACGGCACCACGATGGTCTTCCACGGCTCGACGCCTTCGCGTACCGACCCTGCCGTGCGACACCAGGTGCGCCTCACGTTCTTCGACCTCGGCGACGGGCGAGTGCGCCAGCGCTCGGAGCGGCTGAACGCCGACGGCACGTGGAGCGTGAACTACGACCTGCTGTACACCCGGCGGTCGCCGTAGGTCAGCGCTCACTTGTCATGATGGCATCCTGCCGGAGTTCGCGCTCCGGAATAGGGTGTTACGCGCTTTCAACCCGTCGACGCAACGATCTCCGCTAGTTTTGCCGCAGGCGTTCGATAACCCAGCGTCTTGCGGGGCCGGGTATTCAGGCGCTGCGCGATGGCATCGAGTCGTGCCTGGCTATAGCTCGTCAGGTCGATCCCGTGGGGCAGGTACTGCCGCAACAGACCGTTGGTGTTTTCGTTCGAGCCGCGCTGCCAGG
>JAHDVQ010000189.1:0-2740 GCA_023384595.1 Vicinamibacteraceae bacterium
AGTGCGGCCGCGGCGCGCCGGGCGTCGTGGAGATCGTCGAGCGTGCAGCAGCTGCCAAACCGCGTTTCGCCCTGCTGCTGATCGTAGAGCTGCATCGAGAGTCCCACGACGTCGTGGCCCTGCTCGGCGAGCAGCGCCGCCGCGACCGTCGAATCGACGCCGCCCGACATGGCGACCACCACGCGCATGGCCGTCCTCACGCCTCCCGTGCGGCGCGGGCCGGACGGGCCAGCTGGCGCAGACGCGCCACGAGCGACGGCAGCACGTCGAGCACGCGGTCGACATCGGCCCCGGTCGTGCCGCGACCCAGGCTGAAGCGCAGCGAGTTCTGGGTGCGATGCGTGCCGAGGCCCATCGCGCGCAGCACGTGCGAGGGTTCGAGCGTGCCCGACGAGCACGCCGACCCCGTCGAGACGGCGATGCCCTCGAGATCCAGCGCGATGAGCAGCGACTCGGCTTCGACGCCGTCGAAGCTCATGTTCGACGTGTTGGCCACGCGCCAATCCGGGGCGCCGTTCACCACGGTCGCGGCCACGCGGTCGAGGAGGCCGGCCTCGAGCCGGTCGCGGAGCGCCGACACGCGCGCCGTGTCCTCGTCGAGGTGTGCGGCCGCGTCGGCCGCCGCCGCCCCAAGACCCGCGATGGCCGGCACGTTCTCGGTGCCGGCGCGGCGATTGCGCTCCTGCCTCCCGCCTGTGAGCGTGGGGACCAGTCGGGTGCCGCGCCTGATCCACAACGCCCCGGCGCCCTTCGGCCCGTAGAACTTGTGGGCCGAGATGGAGAGCGCATCGACGCCCAGCCGCCCCGTGTCGAGCGGCAGCTTGCCCGCCGACTGGACGGCGTCGGTGTGGAACAGCGCGCCGTGGGTATGCGCGATGGCGGCCAGCTCGGCGATCGGCTGTACCGTGCCCACCTCGTTGTTGGCGTGCATGATCGACACGAGCGCGACGTCCTCGCCCATCACCGATTCGAGGGCGGAGGGATCGACGAGGCCGCCACGCGTCACGGGCACGAGGGTCGTCGGCCAGCCTTGACGCTCGAGGGCCTTCAGCGTGGAGAGGACGGCCTCGTGCTCGATGCTGCTCGCGACCAGGCGGCGCCGCTGGCCCTGCGCGGCGAGGGCCGCTCCGCGCAGGATGAGGTTGTCGGCTTCCGTCCCCCCGCTCGTGAAGACGATCTCCGCCGCCACACCTCCCAGGAGGGCGGCCACCTGCTGCCGCGCGGTATCGATGACGGCCTTCGCGGCCTGCCCGTAGTAGTGCACGCTCGACGGGTTGCCGTGCACGTCGCGGAGCACCCGCGCCATGACGTCGAGCACGGCCGGCGCGACGGGCGTCGTCGCGTTGTGATCCAGGTAGATTCGCATGGTGGGGATGCCTTCATGGTACCATTCGCTGTAACCCTCAGCAATAAAAGGGGCTAGACAGCCGGAAACGCCCTTGCTTATACTGGCCCGACCGTTGCCCGCGTAGCGCGGTTTCCACGGATCGCCCTGCGATAACCTGATTTCCTCCTGGAGAGAGCCGAGATGTGGAAGCGCGATGAGAGTGTTCGTCCGCCGGCGGCGCCGCCGCCCTCGCCGGCCCCGACGCCAGTGGCTCCCGCGGCGGAGTCGAGTCCCGTGTCTGCCCGTCCTGCGATGCTGAACAAAGATATGGTGAATATTGGCAAGTCTGTGATCATCAAGGGTGAGTTGAGCGGCAGCGAGGATCTGACGATCGAAGGCCAGGTCGACGGCAAGATCGAGCTGCGGCAGAACGTCCTCACGATCGGGCCCAACGGCAAGATCAAGGCTCAGGTGTTCGCCAAGGCCGTCGTGGTCCAGGGCGAGGTCACCGGCAACATCACGGCGTCGGAGAAGGTCGACATCCGCGACAACGGCGCTGTCGACGGCGACATCACGTCGCCGCGCGTCGCGATTGCCGAAGGCGCGCACTTCCGCGGCAGCATCGACATGCAGAAGGGCGGGGCCCAGGCGCAGAAGCCGGCCGCGGCTCCCTCGGCGGCGTCCAACGCGCCGGCCACCGAGTCGAAGCCCGCGGCGGCAGCGCCGGCCAAGGCCTAGCGGGGCGCGCCCGTGGCCGACGCGCCCTCGCGCGGCCGCGCGTCGTGGTTCGGGTGGCTGGGGCGTCGGCGCGAAGCCGACGCCCCGGTAGCCGAGCACACGGCCGACGACCGCACTGTGCCCACCAAGGGCCTATCGAAGTTCATCGCGACGCTCGCAAACCGCGAATCGCCCGTCCTGCTCGACCTCGGTCCGGTTGTCGGGGCCAACGTCTCGTTCTTCGGCGAGCGCCTGGGCTGCCGTCTGCTCGTGGAGGACCTCTACGCCGATCTAGAGCGCCTCGCCCGCGAGCGGCGGCTCGACACGCTCCCGGAGTTCCTTGCGACACGCATCACCCAGGCCGACGGGTCCGTCGATGGCATCCTCTGCTGGGATGCGTTCGATCACCTCGACAAGGCCTCGGCGCCGGTGCTCGCCCGGGAACTCGTGCGGGTGCTCAGCCCGGGCGGCGCGCTGTTTGCCATGTTCGCGACGGCGCCCTCGACCGACGAGTCGTACACCCGGTTCTCGATCGTCGACGAGCAGACGCTCTCCGCGCGGGCGATCCCGGCCTCGCGCCCCCGTCAGCGCCCGACCACCAATCGAGACATCAACCGGCTGTTCGACACGCTGCGCGTGACGGAGTCCTTCCTCCTGCTGACCCAGGTCAGGGAAGTGCTGCTGCGGAAGTAGGCA
>JAHDVQ010000189.1:2840-6629 GCA_023384595.1 Vicinamibacteraceae bacterium
TCCCCCGATCCCCCGTGTTAGCATTTCCCGTTATCTGTTCCGTGCCGGGTGCGACCGACGTGCCCCCTCTACGGCCCTACGTCGACTTCGGCCATTCATCGAGAGGCCCGACCACGCCATGATTGACTTCGACCTGACCGAGGAGCATCGTCTGCTCGCCCAGACGGCTCGCGAGTGGGCGCACCGCGAGGTGGCCCCGCAGATTGCGGAACTCGACCGCCAGCACACGTTCGACCCGAAGATTCTGCCCGGGATGGCCGACCTCGGCCTGCTCGGCATCTGCGTCCCGGCCGAGTACGGCGGCGCGGGGATGGACTACATCAGCCTCGGCCTCGCGTCCGAGGAGATGGAGTACGTGGACACCTCGCTGCGTGTGATCCTGTCGGTCCACGTCGGCCTCAACTGCCTGTCGCTGCTCTCCTGGGGCACCGAGGACCAGAAGCAGCGCTACCTGGTGCCGCAGGCCCAGGGGAAGAAGATTGCGACCTTCGGGCTCACCGAACCCGCGGCCGGCAGCGACGTGCGCGGCATTCAGACGGTGGCCGTCAAGCGTGGCGACCGTTACGTGCTGAACGGCGAGAAGATGTGGATCTCGCTGGCCGATGTCGCCGACCATTTCCTCGTCGTCGCGTGGACGGATCTCGAGAAGAAGAAGGCGCGCGACACATCCGGCCTGAGCGCGTTCATCGTGGAGCGCAGCTTCAAGGGCTTCTCGAGCGGGACGCTGACGCACAAGTGGGGCATTCTCGCGGGCAACACTGGCTACTTCACGATGGCCGACGTCGAGGTGCCGGCCGCGAACCTGCTCGGGCGCGAGGGTGAGGGGTTCAAGATCGCGATGTTCGCGCTCGATCAGGGGCGCTTCACCGTGGCGGCCGGGGCGACCGGCCTCATTCGCGCCTGCCGCGACGCGAGCGTGAAGTACGCGCTCGATCGGAAGACCTTCGGCGTCGAGATCGGACAGCACCAGCTGGTCAAGGAGATGATCGCCCAGATGGAGTCCGACTACGAGGCCGCGCGGCTGTTGTGGCTCAGGGCGGGCTGGCTGAAGAACATCGGGCGGCGCAACACCAAGGAGACGGGGCTCGCCAAGTGGTTTGCCACCGTCGCCTCGGAGCGCGCCGCGGGCGACGCGGTGCAGATTCACGGGGCCAATGGCTACTCGGACGAGTACCCGGTGGGCCGCTTCTACCGCAACTGCAAGGGCGCGGTCATCTACGAGGGCACCCGGGAGATCCACAAGATCATGCAGGCCGACTACCTGCTCGGATACCGGGTGGATCGCCCCACGCGCTGCGAGCTGCCGGCCTGGACGGCGCCCGCGGGCGAGCGCCGCGCCTGACGTCGCCTCGACGGGCCGGCGGTCGTCTTTTCCCGCCCGATCAGGGAGAATGGATGGGCCGCACGCGTTCGCGTGCGGCCCGCCCAGACGCGGGGGGCCCGTCCCGTCTCCGGAGACCAACCGATGTCCATCTCACCGACCGACGGCATCGACCGCGAGCTGTCGCTGCACTTCCTCAGGGTCGTCGAACAGGCCGCCATCGCGTGCGCCCACACCATCGGCCACGGCGATCGCCACAAGTCGGATCAGGCGGCCGTCGAGGCCATGCGCCGCACGCTCGACAGCGTGCCCATCGACGGCACCATCGTCATCGGTGAGGGGGAGCGCGACGAGGCGCCGATGCTCTTCATCGGCGAGAAGCTGGGCATGGGCGGCAACGGGGCCCTCCCCGAGATCGATATCGCGGTCGATCCCCTCGAGGGCACCAATCTGTGCGCCACCGGTGCCCCGAACGCCATCGCCGTCCTCGCCGCCTCGGAGAAGGGCGGCTTGCTCCATGCGCCCGACATGTACATGGAGAAGATCGTCGTCGGGCCCTCGGCCAAGCACGCCGTGTTCCTCGACGCCCCCGTGTCGCACAACCTGAAGGGCATTGCGAAGGCGCTCGATCGCCGCGTCGAGGATCTGGTGGTGGTGGTGCTCGAGCGGCCGCGGCACGAGAAGCTCGTCGCGGACATCCGCGCGACCGGGGCCCGCATCCAGCTGATTGGCGACGGCGACCTCTCGGCGGGGATTGCGGCGGCGGTGGCCGGATCGGGCGTGCACGCGGTGATGGGCATCGGGGGCGCGCCCGAGGGCGTGCTGACGGCGGCCGCCATGCGGTGCCTGAACGGGGAGATCTTCGGCCGTCTCGTCGTCAACAAGCCCGAGGACGAGGCGCGCTGCGCGCAGATGGGGATCAAGGACATCAAGAAGATCTTCACCTCCGAGGAGCTGGCCTCGGGCAAGCGCCTCATCTTCGCGGCGACCGGGGTCACCGACGGCTCGCTGATGAAGGGCGTGCGCTTCTTCGGCGACGGCATGCGCACGAGCTCGGTGGTGATGCAGAGCAGTCCGCATCGCATCCGCTTCATCGATACGATTCACGTGCACAACACCGAAGCCATCGTGAGGTTCTGAACCAGGGTGGGGGGGTCGGGAGTATTTTCACTTTCTGCCACGGATAGGACTCGATGTCGCAGAAGGTGAAAACACTCCCGACCCCCTATTACCGGCGCAACCTCTTCGCCGTCACGGCGGCCACCTTCATCGGCTTCATGGGCTTCACGCTCGTGATGCCGTTCCTTCCGCTCTACTTCGAACAACTCGGGCTCGACGACCCGGGCGCCATCGCGCTGTGGTCGGGGCTGACGCTGGGCGTGACGCCGGCGATGACCGCCGTGCTGTCTCCGCTTTGGGGCCGGCTCGCCGACCGGTTCGGCCGCAAGATCATGGTCGAACGGTCGCTTCTGAGCTTCGTCGTGATCATGGCCGCCACGGCCTACGTGAGCGAGCCGTGGCACGTGTTCGCGCTGCGGTGCGTGCAGGGCTTCTTCGCCGGCTACGGCGCGCTGGCGCTCACCATGGCGGCCGACTCGGCGCCCCAAGGGCGGATGGCGGGCGCCATCGGCACCGTGCAGGTCGCACAGCGCCTCGGCCCCGCCTTCGGCCCCGTCATCGGCGGCGTGGTGGCCGAACTCGTCGGTCTCCGTCGCGCCTTTCTCGTCGCCGCGTGCTTCTACGCCGCGGGGTTCCTGCTCGTGCTGTTCATGTACCGGGAAGACCGTGCGAGCGGCCAGCGGGCGTCGGTCGGCCGCGACACGGCGCCGCTGCTGCAGCGCTTTCGCGAGGTGCTGACGCTGCCGCGCGTGGCCGGCATGATGGCGGCCATGTTCGTGCTGCAGCTCGCCGACCGGAGCTTCGGCCCGGTGCTGCCCCTCTACGTCGCCCAGCACGGCACCGAGGGAAGCCGCGTGGCGCTCGTGTCGGGCGTGCTGTTCTCGCTCATCGCGGGGGCGGGCGCGCTCGGCAACGTCGCGTGCGGACGCCTGATGAAGCGCTACCGGCCCTCGCGCGTCATCCTCGTCTCGTCGGGGGTGGGCGCGGTCGGCGCGCTGATCTACGCGGTCTGGCCCTCGCCGCTGGCCATGGGGCTCGGGTCGCTCATCTTCGGGGCGGGCATCGGCGTGGCGATGACGGCCACCTACACGGTGGCCGGCGAGGCGCTGCCGGTCGAGGGACGCGCCACCGGCTTCGGGTTCATCACGAGCGCCTCGCTCGCGGGGCTCGCGCTGTCGCCCATGCTCGCCGGGCTGCTCGCGGCGCGAAGCATCCGCGCGGTCTTCGTGCTCGACGTCGTCGTCCTCGTGGCGCTCGCGGGCATCATCGGCCATCGCACGCGCGGCGCCACCGTCCGCGCTCGCGACCGTGTCGAGGGACCAGGGCCCTCCGACCTCCCGCTCTGAGGG
>JAHDVQ010000005.1:0-6410 GCA_023384595.1 Vicinamibacteraceae bacterium
GCAGCCGGGTGGTCCGGCAAGTGGGCCGAGACACCCGAGAGGAACCGCTCGGCCTCGATGGCCGCCATGCACCCGGTGCCCGCGGCCGTGATGGCCTGGCGGTAGACGTGATCCTGCACGTCCCCGCAGGCGAACACGCCCTCGACGTTCGTCCTGACGTTGCGTGAAGTGACGAGGTACCCGTTCTCGTCCATCGTCAGCTGGCCCTTGAACAGGTCCGTGTTCGGGATGTGGCCGATGGCGACGAAGACGCCGTCGACTGGCAGGTGCTGCGTTTCGTCGGTCTTGACGTTGCGCACCGCCACGCCCGTGACCTCCCCCGTGTCACTGCCGATCACATCGTCGACGACGCTGTCCCACAGGAACTCGATCTTCGGGGTGTCGAACGCCTTCTCCTGCATGGCCTTCGACGCGCGCAGCTCGTCGCGCCGGTGGATCACCGTGACCTTGGAGGCCAGCTTGGCGAGGTAGATCGCCTCCTCCATCGCGGTGTCGCCGCCGCCGACGACGGCAACGGGACGGTTGCGGAAGAAGAACCCGTCGCAGGTGGCGCAGGTCGACACGCCGTGCCCCATGAGGCGCTGCTCGGACGGAAGCCCGAGAAGCCGCGCCGAGGCACCAGTCGCGATGATGAGCGCGTTGGCCACGACGACGTGGTCGCCGTAAGTGATGCGGAACGGCCGTGTCGAGAGATCGACGGCCGTCACCTGCCCCTGGACGATCTCGGTACCGAAGCGCTCGGCCTGCGCCCGCATTTCGGTCATGAGCTCGGGACCCATGATGCCATCGCGGAAGCCCGGCCAGTTCTCGACCATCGTGGTCAGCATGAGCTGACCGCCGGCGGCGAGCCCCTCGATGAGAAGGGGCGACAGGGCCGCCCGCGCCGCGTAGAGCGCGGCGGTCAGGCCTGCCGGGCCCGACCCGATGATCACCACCTCGCGCACCTGTTCGTTGGCCATCGTCGCTGCTCCGCCGGCGTCGCCTTACACGTGCGCTTCGATGAGCGCCTTCAGCCGGGTCTTGTCGGTCACGCCCACGACCTGCTCGACGACCTTGCCGCCCTTGATGAGCAGCAGCGTCGGGATGCCGCGGATGCCGAACCGTCCGGGCGTCATCGGGTTGTCGTCCACGTTCAGCTTGCCGACGACGACCTTGCCGTCCATCTCGGTCGCCAGCGCGTCGACCGTCGGCGCGATCATGCGGCACGGCCCGCACCACTCGGCCCAGAAGTCGACGAGCACGGGTGTGGCCGACTGCATGACGGTCGTCTCGAAATCCGCGTCACTGAACGTCTTCACCTTGTCGGAAGCCATTGATACCTCTTCTGTGAACATGATAGCCGTGGGGCCGGCCTCCTACGAGACCAGCCCCTCGGAATTGAGATTCAGAATCGGCGTCCCCGGTTACGGCTGGCCGCCGCAAGCGCTGGCCGCGCCGATGACCCGGCACGGCCTGTTAGCGTATCAGACCCTGCTCAGTTGCCGGTCACTCCCGCGCGTGCCCGGGCGGTGGCATACAGGTCGATGTAGGCGCGCGCGGAGCGCTCCCACGAGAAGTCCTGCGCCATGCCCTGCTGCTGCAGGCTGCGCCACGTCTCGCGATGGCCATAGGCGTCGATCGCGTCGCGGAGCGCCGCCAGGAACGCTCCCGGCCGGTAGTCGGTGAAGGTGAACCCGGTGCCGCGGCGCGTCGCCGGGTTCCACGGCTCGACGGTGTCGGCCAGCCCTCCCGTCGCGTGCACCACCGGCACCGTGCCGTAGCGCATGCTGTACATCTGGTTCAGGCCGCACGGCTCGAAGCGTGACGGCATCATGAAGATGTCGGCACCGGCCTCGATGAGGTGCGCCCGGGCCTCGTCGAATCCCACGAACACGCCGATCCGATCGGGGGCGTGGGCGGCGAGCGCGCGCCACATGTCCTGATAGCGCGACTCGCCCGTTCCGAGGATGGCGAACGTCGCGCCAAGGTCCGGCAGCACCGCCGCATTGGCGGCGATGATGTCGAGCCCCTTCTGGTCGACCATGCGCGAGATCATGCCGACCAGCGGCCGGGACATGGTGCCCTCGTCGGTGGGGAGCCCGTAGCGGGTGAGGAGCGCGTGCTTGCTCGCGCGCTTGTCGGCCAGCCGCGACGCGTCGTACGGCAGCGGCAGGTAGGGATCGCGTGCGGGGTCCCACTGCCCGGCGTCGATGCCGTTGAGGATGCCGACGTACTCGTCGGCGCGGGCCGCGAGAATCCCCTCGAACCCGAAGCCGAACTCCGGCGTGAGGGTCTGGCGCGCGTAGCTGGGGCTCACCGTCGTCACCATGTGGCTGAAGACGATGCCGCTCTTGAGCAGGCTGGCGTGCAGCCAGTACTCGAGGCCGTCGATGTTGAAGATGCTCCACGGGAGGCCGAGCCGGGGCAGCCACTCGGACGAGCACAGCCCCTGGTAGGCCAGGTTGTGCACGGTGAAGACCCGCGCCGCCTGCGCGAATGCCGGATGCCCGGCAAACGCGGTCTCGAGGTAGGCGGGCACGAGGCCCGCCTGCCAGTCGTGCGCGTGCACGACGTCGGGCCGCATGCCGGTGTGCGCGGCAAACTCCAGGGCCGCGCGCGAGAGAAATCCGAAGCGGAACGGGTTGTCGGCGTAGTCGTCGTTCCCCACGCCGTAGAGGAACTCCCGGTCGAACAGGTCGGGCCGATCGACGAGCACCGCGCGGGCCCGGTCGCCGAGCCGCACCTCGTAGAAGCTCGTGTCGAGCGCCGTGCCGCCCATGGGGACGGCCAGGCGCGCCACGGGCGGTCCTTCCACGGGCATGCCGCGGTATCGGGGCAGGACCAGCGTCACGCGGTGGCCGAGCCGCCCGAACGCGAGCGGAAGCGCACCGGCCACGTCGGCAAGGCCGCCGGTCTTGGCAAAGGGCAGCGCCTCGGGCGCCACCATCAGAATCGAGAGCGACGGCGACGGCTCCGGCGTGCCGACGGGGACGACCTCGTTGTCGCCGGGGGCGACGGCCGTAGCCGCATCGGTCGTGTCCACGGGCGGCGCCGGGGCGGCCACGGTGGCGGCGTCCGGCGCCTCGGCTGCCGGCGCGGCGGCCGACGGCTCGACGTGCACGGGCTCGGCCTCAGGTGCGGGTGCGGCCGCTTTCCTGGCCACCCGGCTACGGGCGGGTGTCCGCCCGGCGGTTGGCCCGGCCGCTTTCCGCGGCTTCGGGGCCGGCTTGCTGGCTCGAGGCTTGGCGGCAACGGGTCCGGCGGCGGTACCCGTGTCGACCTCACCCGGCGCCGCCGGCGCGGTCTCGTCGGGGACCGGGACTGCGGCCGCTGTCTGCGCGGGAACGGGCGGCTGGCTCTTGGCTCGACGGCGTGAGGTGGACGCCGGCACGGCAGAGGCGCGGGCGGGTGTGGTCCTGGCTGGCTTGCTGGAACTGGCTTTCTTCGACATGCCCTCTTCTCGGGCCGATCACGCATCTGCTGCGCACACACCCGCGGATGCGGGTTACATGTGCGCGGTCCGGTGACACGGCGAATAGTCCATTATACGGACCTGCCCGCGTCGCCCTCATGTCGGTTCTCTGACACGGGGTCGGGAGTATTTTCGGTTTTTGCGTACCGCTGAACGGAAACACCGTCCTCGCAAAAACCGAAAATACTCCCGACCCCGGATTTCACTTTCTGCGACAATCCCGTGCGTGACCAGCCGTCCTCGCGTGCCCCCCAGGACCGAACGCTCCGAACCGCGCGACGTCGCTGAACTGCGCGAACTCCGCCGCCGGCACCCTGAACTCGCTCCCGCGATCGACCTCGAGCTCGACCTGATTGGACTGCTCCGCCGCCTCCAGGCCCGTGTGCCGCTCCCGGTCGACGCGTTCGCGCCCGAGCGCGTACTGGCGCGCCTCGAGTCGGGCCGCCGCCTCCTCGACTTCGACGACATCCAGCTCGAGTGGAGTGAGTTTCGCGTGTCGCTCCGCGAGGCCGCCGATCTGTTGCGCCATCACGAGATCCTCGACCCCGCGGACCATCAGCACATGGCCGCGCTCAGTCGCCAGGGACAGGCCATCGAGCCCATGGTGCGGGAGTGGTACGACGCCTCGGCAGCGCCCCTCGCCTCGGGCCCACGTCCGCCCCTGTCCTCGGCCCTGGAGCCCTTTGCCACGTTACTCACCGTGGCGATGCGGCCGTTCCTGGTGGGAGCCGCGCTGGCCATGCTCCCGCGGCTCGACCTGTCCGCGTGGCAGGATCGCAGCTGCCCCCTCTGCGGCGCCGAGCCCGACTTCTGCGTCATCGGCCCCGACGGTCGTCGCGACCTGGTGTGCGCCCGGTGCCATGGCCGCTGGACGTGGGACCCCGCCGCCTGCCCGCACTGCGGGACCGACGACCGGGCCCGGCTCCGCCGTTTCGCCGCCTCGGGCGGACGCCACGTCGTCTTCGCCTGCGACGCCTGCCATCGCTACATCAAGGGCTACGACGAGCGCGGCGCACCACGCGGCCTGCTCGTGTCGGTCGATGCCGTGGCGACGCTGCCGCTCGACGCCGCCGCGATCCAGCAGGGCTACGCGTAGCGACAGACCCTGGGGGCCGTACGCACGACGGGGCGGCCCCGTGAGGCCGCCCCGTCGTGGCGCGAACCGGAAATGACCGGGCTACTCGTCCTGGGTCGACGCGGAGGACGGCGAGAACACGGCCTGTGTCTTCGCGGAAATCCAGTTGACGAGGTGACGCGTCTCCATGAACCGCCCGGCGTTCGACCGGGCACCAAGCACCACGACGGCCACCTGCTGGTTGGTCTGCGGAAGCTGCAGCAGGGTGGCCAGGCAGTAGCCGGCCTTGCGGATGAAGCCGGTCTTCCCGCCCCGCACGTCGACGCCGTCGGCTCCCACGAGCTTGTTCGTGTTGTTGATGGTCAGCGTGCGCCGGCTCGTCGTGAACGTGTAGCTCGGCTTGCGCATGACCTCCGCGATGCGCTCGTCGGAGGCGGCGAAGGTGATGAGCTGTGCCATGTCGAGCGCCGACGAGATGTTGTCGGCGAAGAGACCCGACGGGTCGGCGTAGTGCGTCGCGTCGAGGCCGAGCTCCGTTGCCTTCAGGTTCATCCGGTCGATGAAGCCCGCTGGCCCGAACGGCGACACGCGCGCCAGGGTGCGGGCGGCCGCGTTGTCGGACGCGATGAGCAGCAGGTGCAGCAGATCGCGCACCGCCAGCCGCTCATTGCCGCGGAGATACGTGGTCGACGCCCCCCTCATGTCGACCGGGTCGACCGTGACGACGCGATCGAGATCGAACTCGTTCTCGAGGAACACGATCGCCGTCATCACTTTGGTGATGCTGGCAATCGACCTCGGCGAACTCGCGTTCTCCTCCCAGAGCACCTCGCGGGTGACCGGGTTGTAGATGATGGCAGCCTCCGCCCGCACGTCGGGGACCAGCGCCCCGTCGGCTCCCACCCTGTAGAGCGGCGTCTGCAGCTCGCGAAGCTCGCGCTGATACGCGGCGGCGCGGGCGCGCGCGAGCCGCGCGGCACGCGCCCGCGAGCGGCTCGACGAGTAACGCCTGGTGGTCGCCCGCCGGACTGTCGGCTTCTTCTTGACCGTCTTCCTGACGGTCGTCTTCCTGGCCGTGGGTCTCTTCGCGGTGGTCTTCCGGGCAGTCGTCTTGCTGGACGAGGCCTTCGACTTCTGCGTGGCTGCCGCGGCTTCGACTTCAATGACGCCGGCGGGTACGAACATCGCACCCCCCAGCACAACGGCGGCCAGGCGCCTCATCCACTTTTTCGTCCGCTGCTGCATCCGGTCACACCTCGGGGGAAGGAGTGTCGCCTAGAACAGGTATCGGTATTCTAGCTGACATCCTTTAAAACGCAAACATTTAGAGAAAGTCTCCTTCAGAGGAGACATCGTTCCGCCCAAAGGGACCTCCAGGCGGGGCTGGTCGTCGTCGCACGGTGTCGGGCACGCGACACCGCCGATGCGGCCCTCTTCAAGAAGACGGAACTGCCGGTCGATTGGTTGAACGACGACGCGTCGTGTCCTCCGAAATTCTGGAGCCGCGATCCAAGCGATCTGCTCCCGGATCTGAAGGTGGCGCCGCCCTGGTGACGTCTGGCACCCCAGCCGTCACGTTTTCGCGCGGAAACCGGCGAGGCCGGGAGGCGAAGCGCCCGCCAGCGCAGCGCGACCGTGGGCGGCGCGAAGCTTGCAGAGACCTGAGCAGAACGGAGGGGCGTGATGAGCGTCGTGCGATTGCTCGGCATCCAGACCCTGCCCTGTGGGTGCGTGGTCGGCGAATACCGCGACGTCCACTCGCAGCGGCGCGTCACCTACATCGAGGAAAAGGGGTTGGCGTGCAGCGCCGCGTCGCACCGGCGCAACCACACCGTGGCCGGGGCCCGGCTCCATCCGCCGTCGGCCGACTTCCCGATCCGCGCG
>JAHDVQ010000005.1:6510-9894 GCA_023384595.1 Vicinamibacteraceae bacterium
CACCGTGGCCGGGGCCCGGCTCCATCCGCCGTCGGCCGACTTCCCGATCCGCGCGGCAGGCGTCCCCGCGCGCTAGCGCTGGGGCCAGGCGGTGCGGACCACCGGGCGGCGCGATCGCTTGACAGGCGACCGCCCCGTCCCGCAGTGTGGGGCCGCCCATGGCGACCTCGTCGCAGCCCGCGCTGCTCCCCACCTACGAACTCACGCACCGCGGCAGCCGGTACCGGCTGTTTCACGGCGACTGCCTCGCGTGGCTCTCCCGTTTCCCTTCGGCGAGCGTCGACCTGGTCGTCACCTCGCCCCCCTACAACCTGGGCGTCGCGTACCGCTCGTACTCCGACGACCGGCCCCGGGAGGAGTACCTGGCCTGGGTGGCCTCGTGGATCCGTGAGCTGGCCCGCGTGCTCACGCCGTCGGGATCGCTCTTCCTCAACGTCGGCTCGAAGCCCACCGACCCGTGGGCCGCCATCGACGTCGCCCTCGCCGTCCGGCCGTTCCTGCACCTGCAGAACACGCTGCACTGGGTGAAATCGATTGCCATCGATCGCGATGCCGTCGGAACCGCTGCTGGACTCACGCGCGATCTCGCGGTCGGCCACTACAAGCCCATCAACAGCCGGCGCTTCGTCAACGACTGCCACGAGTTCGTCTTTCACTTCACGCCGACCGGACGGTCACCGCTCGATCGCGAGGCCGTCGGCGTCGCCTATCAGGATGCGTCGAACGTCGGCCGCTGGCGGGCGGCCGCCGGAGGACGGCGCTGCCGCGGCAACACGTGGTTCCTGCCGTACGAGACCATCCAGAGCCGGGATCGCGATCGGCCCCACCCGGCCACCTTCCCTGTACGCCTCGCCGAGTTCTGCGCGCGGCTCCATGGGGTGTCGCGCGTGCGTCGCGCCCTCGATCCCTTCCTCGGCTTGGGCCACACCATGCAAGCGTGCGCGCGGCTGGGCCTCCCGTGTGACGGCATCGAGATGGACGAAGGCTACCTGACCGAGGCGCGCGATCGCGTGGCCGAGGAGTTGACGCGGTCCGCGTGAGGCGCGCGGCCGTCCCGGGCGCCGGCACCCGGCTTCCGTGGTAGCGTGTTCAGCATGGTGACCAGAGATTCGAGGGCGGGACGCCCGTGTGCGGCCTCGCTCCTGCTGTCTCCGCTCATGGTGGCCGCCCTCGCGGCGCTGCCCTCCTGCAGCGAAGCGCACGCCCCATCGCAGACCACGACGCAGGCCCCGGCCGAACCTGCCCAGCCCGCTGCGCAGGCACCGGCCGCGGGCGCGGCGGCGACCCCGCAGGACGCCGCAGGTCCCGAAACGGCCGTCGCCGTGGGGCAGGCGGCCCCCGATTTCACGCTGTCCTATCTCGTGCCGAAGGACGGCGGTGGCTTCGAGACGCGACAGGTGACGCTCGCGAGCTTCCGCGGCCAGAAGCACGTCGTGCTCGCCTTCTTCCCCGCGGCGTTCTCGCCGGGTTGAACCAACGAGCTGTCCCGGTTCCGGGACGCACGCACCGACTTCACCGAGGCCAACACGGAGATCATCGGCGTGAGCACCGACAGCGTCTGGGCGAACAAGGCCTTTCGCGAGCACCTCGGCGTCGAGTTCCCGATCGTGAGCGATCCGAAGGGACGCGTCAGCCGGACCTACGGCGTCTACAACGAGGAGTCCGGCGTGTCGCGACGCACGACGTTCGTCATCGACACCGGGGGCATCGTGCGGCACATTGATCAGGACCGCGCCGCGCTCGATCCGGCCACCGCGCTGGGAATGTGCCGGCTCATGAAGCGCTGATCTGATCATGAAGGGCATCATCCTCGCCGGCGGGTCGGGCACGCGGCTCTACCCCGTCACGCGCGGGCTGTGCAAGCAGCTCGTCCCCATCTACAACAAGCCGATGATCTACTACCCGCTGTCGACGCTCATGCTCGCCGGCATCCGGGAGATCCTGATCATCACGACGCCACAGGACCAGGCGAACTTCGTCCGGCTGCTCGGCGACGGCTCCGAGGTGGGCCTCTCGCTGGCGTACACCGCGCAGCCGAGCCCCGACGGCCTCGCGCAGGCCTTCCTGCTCGGCCGCGAGTTCATCGGGCGCGATCGCGTGGCGCTCGCGCTCGGCGACAACATCTTCTACGGCCACGGCCTGTCGGACCTGCTGAGGGCCGCGGCGGCCCGGGAGCACGGCGCGACGGTGTTCGGATACCTCGTGCGCGATCCGGAGCGCTACGGCGTCGTCGAGTTCGACGCTGACGGCCGCGCCGTGAGCCTCGAGGAGAAGCCCGCCCATCCGCGTTCCCCCTGGGCGGTGACCGGGCTCTATTTCTACGACAACGACGTGGTCGACATTGCCGCCGGCCTGCGCCCGTCGGCGCGCGGCGAGCTGGAGATCACCGACGTCAACCTGACCTACCTGCGGCGCGGCGACCTGGTGGTCGAGCGCCTCGGGCGGGGCTTCGCGTGGCTCGACACGGGCACGCACGAGTCGCTGCTGCAGGCCGCCACCTTCGTCCAGACCATCGAGGAGCGCCAGGGCCTGATGATGGCGTCGGTCGAAGAGATCGCGTACCGGATGGGGTACATCGATGCCGAAACGCTGCGGCGCATCGC
This sequence comes from Vicinamibacteraceae bacterium, assembly GCA_023384595.1. Classification (GTDB taxonomy): domain Bacteria; phylum Acidobacteriota; class Vicinamibacteria; order Vicinamibacterales; family JAFNAJ01; genus JAHDVQ01. The sequence continues at coordinate 9,114 of JAHDVQ010000005.1, forward strand.
GCATCCCATGCGCAGCAACAGCTACGGGCAGTATCTGCTGCACATGCTCGAACAGGAGTCGGCGCTGAATGCGGGTGCATGAGACCGCGCTCGAGGGGGTGGTGCTCGTCGAGCCGACGGTCTGGCGCGATGCCCGCGGCTTCTTCGTCGAGACCTGGCACGCCGCGCGCTATCGCGAGGCGGGCCTCGATGTCCCCTTCGTGCAGGACAACCACTCCCGCTCTGTCGAAGGCACGCTCAGGGGCTTGCACTGGCAGGAAGGACGCCCGCAGGGAAAACTGGTCCGCGTCATCGAGGGATCGATCCTCGATGTCGCCGTCGACATCCGGCCCCAGTCGCCGACCTTCGGGCACCACGTGGCCGTGACGCTCAGCGCCGACAACTTCCTGCAGTGCTACATCCCCCCGGGGTTCGCCCACGGGTTCTACGTCACCAGCCCTGTGGCGCAGGTCGAGTACAAGTGCACCGACTACTACGCGCCCGAGGAGGAGCGGGGCTTGCTCTGGTCCGATCCCGACGTCGGCATCGTCTGGCCCTCGCCGTCGCCGCTCCTCTCCGCCCGCGATCGGCAACACCCGACGCTGCGTGAGCTCTTCGGCCAGGGGCCCGCGCCGCGGACGCGCCAGGTCTCAGCGTTGGAGCGGTAGGCTCTCGGGGTCGGCGGCGGACTCGTCCCGGGGCGGCGTCGCGGCGGGCGCGCCGGTTGCCGCGTCCGGCACGACGAAGGTCATCCGCCCGTGCCAGCTGCAATGCCAGCACTGCGCCGGCGTGCCCTTCAGCC
>JAHDVQ010000005.1:9994-15451 GCA_023384595.1 Vicinamibacteraceae bacterium
GTCATCCGCCCGTGCCAGCTGCAATGCCAGCACTGCGCCGGCGTGCCCTTCAGCCAGCGTGCCAACAGACGTTCCCACCACCGCGGGGCCACGGGGCGGATGAACGACGACTGGCAGACGGGACACCGGTTGATCGGCACGCGTCCCTGTAATCGGCGGGACCTGCGCATTTCGTGACTCATCCCGCCCTCGCGCGGCATCGACCAGCGGGGCGATCAGGCGTCCGCCCCGGCGGCCGGGAGCACCCGTCCCCGGCACTCACCGAGGCCGATCGAGGCCGCCCCTTCGCAGGCGCACCACCCGGTGAGCACGACTTCGTCGCCGTCCTCGAGAAACGACCGCCGCTCGCCATTCGGCAGCTCGACGGGCTCGGTCCCGCGCCAGGCGAGCTCGAGCAGGCAGCCGCGCTGCGCGCGTTCCGGCCCCGACACGGTGCCGCTCGCCAGCAGGTCGCCCGGACGCAGATTGCAGCCGTTGCTCGCATGGTGCGTCACCAGTTGCGCGGGCGCCCAGTACAGATCGCGGGTGCGGCTGCGGCTCAGGCGAACCGGCGCGTCGCCGACCTCGCGCATGCGCGCCGTCTGCAACAGCACCTCGAGCTCGATGTCGAAGGCGCCACGCGCGGCAATCCCGGGGTGCGCGAGGTACGGCAGCGGCGCCGGGTCGTCGGCGGTCCGCGACGCCAGCGCCACCCGGAAAGGCGCGAGCGCCTCGCGCGTCACCACCCACGGCGACACCGTCGTGGCGAAGCTCTTCGCGAGGAAGGGCCCGAGCGGCTGATACTCCCACTGCTGCATGTCGCGCGCCGACCAGTCGTTCACCAGGCACACTCCGAAGATGTGCCGGTCGGCGTCGGCAATCGGAATGGCGCGGCCCATCTCGTTGCCGATCCCCACGAAGAGGCCGAGTTCGAGCTCGTAGTCGATCCGTCGGCTCGGCCCCCACAGCGGCGCCGCGACGCCCTCGGGACGCGTCTGCCCGACGGGCCGCACCACCCCCGTGCCGCTCACGACGACCGAGGACGCCCGCCCGTGATAGCCGATGGGCACCCACTTGTAGTTCGGGAGCAGCGGGTTGTCGGGCCGCATCATCGTGCCCACGTTCGTGGCGTGGTGCAGCGACGCATAGAAATCGGTGTAGTCCCCGATGTGCGCGGGTACAGCCATCCGCACCGAGGCGCGCTCGCGGAGCGCGGCCTCGACGGCGGGCCGATGCGCGTCGCCAAGCGGGTCGCCCTCGCGCAGCAGGTGATGCAGGTGCCGGCGAAGAGCCGACCACGCGTCCGGCCCGAGGGCCATCAGCGTGTTGAGCCGCGGCGCGAGGCACGCATCGCGCAGCGCGGGGCCCAGCGCGTCGAGCACGCCGGCCGAGGCCGTCGCCGCGAGATCGACGAGCAGGTCGCCGATGGCCACGCCCACCCGCGTGGTCTCCGGCGCGCCGCCGCCGACCGGGTGGTCGAAGACACCGAAGGGCAGATTCTGCAGGGGGAACGGCGTGCCGGAAAGCCCGGCCGAATCGACCCAGCTGCGGGCGTCGGGATCGTGTGTGGCGTCGAGCACGACAGCCCTATTTCAGAAGCGCCAGTTCGGCGACCGGGTCGTCGAACGAGCATGACCCGAACGACACGGCCCCATGCAGCCGCGTCTCGTGGAGCACCGGGAGATCGAAGCCCACCTCGCGCCACCGCGCGTAGCGTTGGTCGAAGGTCAGGGCATCGATCCGCTGCTCGTCCAGCAGGGGCACGAGCGTGGCGACCGCCATCGCTTCATCCATGCGCACGTCGCGCGCGAGCCGGCGCGCGAGCGCGACGGCCAGCAGGACGTTCAGGAAGCCGAACATCGTCCCCGTGGGGCCGCCGTCGGCGTAGGTCAGCGGATACACGCCGCGCAGCGCATGGTGGAGGCCCGCCGTGAACTTCATCGGCACATCGACGTACGCGGCGCGCCAGAGCGCGCGGGCCACGGTCTCGGGTGCGGGAAAGGCAGCCGACACCACACCGCCCATGCGGAACTTCGCCCAGCTCCCGGTGGCCTTCACGAGCGACAGCACCGACGCCTCGACTGTCCACGGCAGCTCGAAGGCCGCCTGCCGGTGCAGCGTCGACTCGTAGCGCTCGGCCTCGGCCTGCCGCGCCTCGGTGAGCGTCTCGATGGCCCAGGCCACGCGCTCGGGCGAGACCTTGATCTCGAGGGCGTCGACCCGCACGGGGCCTCGCGCGTCCGGGTTGTAGGTCGCCCGGAAGCGCTCGATGTGCGCGAAATCCGCGGCCATCTGGTGCGAGATGAGCGCGCTCAGCCTCCACCGGCCGTTCCCCTGTTCGCTCTTCGCCAGCGGCCACGCGATCTCCATGAACTCGTCGAGGCGGCCGGCCGGCAGCACGAAGCGACCCAGCATCCACGCGTGAGGTCCCTGCCGGTAGGCATGGTACCGCGTGACGGCCGTCCTCATGTCGAGCGAGGCCGGAGGAAACAGTCCCGCGTAGTCGATGGCGCCAGCGAGCAGCGCCTCGAGCGCCGGCGCCACCCCGTGTCCCGTCTCGGTCGTCGAGGTCATACGTCAGGATTCCTGTACCCAGGAAAGATAGTAGTCCGGATCCTCGACCGCCACGGCGGCCGTGCTCACGCGGAGCGGCTTGAACGTGTCGAGCATCACGGCCAGCTCCGTCGTCGCCTTCTCACCCAGCGACGCCTCCGTGCGGCCGGGATGCGGCCCGTGCGGCACCCCGTCGGGATGCAGCGTCACCGACCCGTACTCGATGCCCTTGCGGCTCATGAACTCGGAGCTCGCGTAGTAGAGCACCTCGTCCGACATCACGTTCGAGTGGTTGTAGGGCACCGGCACGGCCTCGGGGTCGAAGTCGTACGGCCGCGGGCAGAACGAGCAGATCACGAAGCCGTCGCCCTCGAACGTCTGGTGGACCGGCGGCGGCAGGTGGACGCGTCCCACCCGCGGCTCGAAGTCGTGGATGTTGAACGCCCACGGGTAGTAGTACCCGTCCCACCCCACGACGTCGAACGGGTGATGGTCGAGGATGAACTCGGTGAGGCGATGGTCCTTCTTGACCACGAGGCGGAACTCCCCCTTCTCGTCGATCGTGCGCAGCGAGGAGGGCCGCCTGATGTCGCGCTCCGAGAACGGCGCGTTCTCGGTGAGCTGTCCGTGCTCGTTCCGGTAACGGTGTGGCGTCCGCACGTAGCCCCGGCTCTCGATGACGAGGCAGCGCGCGGGAAAGTCCTCGAACCGCAGCCGGTAGAGGATGCCCCTCGGAATCACCAGGTAGTCGCCACGGCCGAACGCCAGCTCGCCGAGCGGGCTCTCGAGCACCCCCGCCCCGTCGCTCACGAAGACGACCTCATCGCCCTGCGCGTTCCGGTAGAAGAACTCCTCGTTGGCGTCGGGCAGCGCCATCGACATCGCCACGTCGGTGTTGAAGAGCAGCGGCGTCCGGTCGACGCTCACCGTGCCCCCCGCACCAATCTGCGCCGTCCGGAAGTGCCGGTGGCGGAAGAACGGCTCGGGATCGATCTGCCAGTCGAGCGCCTTCAGCAGCCTGGCCCCCTTGACCTGTGTCGGCTGCTGCAGGTGGTAAACGAGCGACGACGGCCCGACGAAGCCCTTGTTGCCGATGAGCTCCTCAGTGAGCAGCGCGCCGCCGCCATCGCGGAAGACGATGTGCCGTTTCCGGGGCACGCGGCCCAGCTGATGATAAATAGGCATCAGAGGTTCCCCCGCAGCGCCTGCTCGCGCTCGATCGCTTCGAAGAGCGCCTTGAAGTTGCCCTTGCCGAAGCCGCGGCTGCCCTTCCGCTGGATGATCTCGAAGAACACCGTCGGACGGTCCTCGACCGGTTTGGTGAACAGCTGCAGCAGGTACCCTTCTTCGTCACGATCGACGAGGATGCCGAGCTCGCGAATCGTGTCGAGCGCTTCGTCGATGGCTCCCACCCGCGACGCGAGCATCTCGTAGTAGCTCGAAGGCACCGAGAGAAACTCCACGCCGTTGGCCTTGAGCGTCCGTACCGTCGAGATGATGTCGGTGCTGAGCAGCGCCAGGTGCTGCACGCCCGGCCCGCCGTAGAACTCCAGGTACTCGTCGATCTGGCTCTTGCGCCGTCCCGCTGCGGGCTCGTTCAACGGGAACTTGATCGCATAGGAGTCGTCGGACATCACGATCGACATGAGCGCGGAGTACTCGGTCGAGATGTCCTTGTCGTCGAAGCTGATGAAGCGCGAGAAGCCGAGGACGTCGGCGTAGAACGCCGCCCAGTGCTCCATCCTGCCCAGCTCGACGTTCCCCACCATGTGATCGATGCGGAGGAGGCCGGCGTCACGGCCGGCGACGCGCTTCTCCACGTAGCCGGGCAGGAACGGGCCGCGGTAGCCGGCCTCGCTGATGAACGAGTGGATGGTGTCGCCGTAGGTGGCAATCGATGCGCGCCGGATGGCGCCGTGGGCATCGCTCACCTCGTGGGGCTCGGCCACCGGCGTCGCGCCCCGGCGCACGGCCTCCTCGAAGGCCGCCGCCGCATCGTCGACGTGGAACGCGATGTCGCGCACGCCATCGCCGTGGCGGCGGATGTGGTCGACGATGGGCCCGTCGGCGGTCATCGGCGTCGTCAGCACGAGGCGGGCCTTCCCCTGCTCGAGCGCGTACGAGGTGACGTCGCGGCGGCCGGTCTCGAGCCCGAGATACGCGAACCCCGAGAAGCCGAACGCCTCGCGGTAGTAATAAGCCGCCTGCTTGGCGTTGCCGACGTAGAACTCGACGTGGTGGATGCTCTTCAGGCGCAGCGGGTTCGTCGAGCGGGCCGGCGCGGAGGCCGGCGCCCCAGCGCCCGTCATCGTGTCGGTCATCTCGGTCCCCCAGTCATGCGCCGACCGCCGCCTTTCCGGCGGGGTCCCGGCGCACGCGTCCCGGTTTCGTGTCGTCTAGCTCGAAAACCGGCCTGTTTTTGGCCGATGTCCCATCGGCCTTGTTCTTGCAGTTACCTGGGCAGACGCCCCCATTGACCCGGCGTCACTGCGAGGATTCACGACCATGGCCATGCTGATTAACGAGGACTGCATCAGCTGCTCCGCTTGTGAGCCGGAATGCCCCAACGAAGCCATCTCCCAGGGTGACTCGATCTACGTGATCGATCCCGACCGCTGCACCGAGTGCGTCGGCGCGTTCGACACGCCGAAGTGCGTCGAGGTCTGCCCGGTCGATGGCTGCATCATCCACGATCCGAATCACGTCGAGAGCCCTGAGGCCCTCCAGTCGAAGTACGAACGGCTGCACTGACGCGCCCGGCCCGGCCGGCGAGGCCGGTTCTCTCTCCGACCGCTCCTCCACTCTGCCAGGTCCGTGGCGCTCCACCCCGCGCCACGGACTCGTCATCCGGGATCCACGTAGGACGCGCGTCTTGCTGGATCCCGAACATTGTACGGCATCCGGCATCCGGCATCCGGCATCCGG
>JAHDVQ010000005.1:15551-18373 GCA_023384595.1 Vicinamibacteraceae bacterium
CGTGGCAGGAGGCCCCTGTCTTGACGGCTCGTCGCGGCTCGCGCGAGACCTCTACGCTTCCCAGCTCAGGCCCTTCTTGCCGAAGTGACCGTAGTTGGTCGTCTGGCGGAAGATCGGCCGGAGCAGGTCGAGACGCTCGATGATGGCGCCTGGCCGGAAGTCGAACTTCTCGCGCACGTACGCGGCCGCCTTGCAGTCGTCGCCCGTGCCGAAGGTGTCGACCTTGACCGACACCGGCTGCGCCATGCCGATGGCGTAGGCGACCTGGACCTCGGCTTTCTTCGCGAGCCCGGCCTTCAGGATCTCGCGCGCCACGAAACGGCAGAAGTACGCCCCGCTGCGATCCACCTTCGACGGGTCCTTGCCCGAGAAGGCGCCGCCGCCGTGCCGGCCCATGCCGCCGTAGCTGTCCACGATGATCTTGCGGCCGGTCACACCGGCATCCGCCGACGGACCGCCGTGCACGAAGCTGCCGGTCGGGTTCACCTCCACGGGCACGTCTCCCGTGAACCACTCGCCGAGCACGCGGGGCGCGAGCACGGTCGCCACGTAGTCGTGGATCTCGTCGCGGGTGACGCTGGCGGTGTGCTGGGTCGAGACGAGCACGTGCGTGAGGCCCACGGGCTGATGCCCGTTGTAGCGCACGGCCACCTGCGACTTGGAATCGGGCCGCAGCCAGGGGAACTTGCCCGACCGGCGATCGTCGGCCAGGCCGTGGGTCAACCGATGCGCCAGGAGGATCGGCAGGGGCATCAGCTCCGGCGTCTCGTCGGTCGCATAGCCGAACATGATGCCCTGGTCGCCGGCGCCCTGCTCGCCGGCGAGGCTGGTCGTCGCCGTCACGCCCTGCGAGATCTCGGGCGACTGCGTCGTCAGAAAGTGATGAATCTTCACCGTGTCGCAGCAGAAGTCCTGATCGCTCTCCGTGTAGCCGATGTAGCGGATCGCGTCGCGGACGATCTTGTCGTAGTCCATCGACGAGGCCGTCGTGATCTCGCCGGCGAGGACGACGTTGCCCGACTTGCAGAGGACTTCGCAGGCCACGCGGCTGCCACGGTCGCCTTCGAGGGCCTGGTCGAGGATGGAGTCGGCGATGAAGTCGCAGACCTTGTCGGGATGGCCTTCCGAGACCGACTCCGACGTGAACACGTACCCTTTCGAATCACCGGCCATTCAGAACTACTCCTGCGGGGTGGGCGAACCGCTCGACGCGGGCGCATGCCCTGCCCCTGAACTGCGCGCTCCGGGGTTCGGCCTAGCCAGTGGACTCGTTGGGGAGGTCATTGGCTCGCCGACGGTCTGTCGCGAGCCCCCGATTCGCGACTTAGATAGCGTGAACCGAACACGCCCGGGCGTGAACGGTGCGCGGCCCATCAAGTCGGGGAAATCGCCGCGCTGACGACCGCTCAGTGTAACACGACATCCGGCGTCCGGCATCCGGCATCCGGAGCGGCCGATCAGGGCCGGCCCCCGGCGGCGCCCAGCCACGCGGCGCCTCGGACGCCGCTCGCGTCGCCGAATCGGGGCGGGACGAGCCGCGTCGCGACCTCGTCGGAAAACACCCACGCGCCCCACTGCTGGGGCACCCGCTCGTAGAGCCGCGCGATGCGCGAAAGCCCGCCGCCGAGCACGATGACGTCCGGGTCGAGCACGTTGATCACCGTGGCCAGCCCTCGCGCCAGCCGCTCCGCGTAGTCGTCGAGCACTGCGGCGGCGGCGGCCTCGCCGCGATCGGCCGCCTCGACGATCCGGGGGCCCGCCAGCGCCTGACCAGACCGGAGGACATACTCGCGTTCGAGGGCCGGTCCCGAGAGCCAGGTCTCGAGACACCCGCGACGCCCGCAGTAGCAGGCCGGCCCGGGACGCTCCGCATCACGGGCCCAGGGCAGGGGGTTGTGTCCCCATTCGCCGCCGATCGCGTTGTGCCCCGTCACGATCTGCCCGCCAACCACCACTCCCCCACCAGTGCCGGTCCCGAGGATCACTCCGAAGACGACCGCCTCGCCGGCGGCGGCGCCATCGAGGGCCTCCGACAGGGCAAAACAGTTGGCGTCGTTGGCCAGGCGCACGTCGCGTCCAAGGCGACGGCGCAGGTCCTCGTGGAACGGCCGGCCATTGAGCCAGGTGGAGTTGGCGTTTTTGACGAGCCCGGTGGCGGGCGAGATGGCGCCCGGCATGCCAAGCCCGACCGTGCAGGGTTTGTCGCATGTAGCTTCGAGGCGGGTGACGAGCGCCGCAATGGCATCGAGCGTCGCGGCGTAATCGCCTCGCGGGGTGGGACGGCGCAGGCGGGCCAGTTCACTCCCGTCGGGGTCCAGCAGGACCCCCTCGATCTTCGTGCCGCCAAGATCTATGCCGATCTGCATGCCGATCTCCACGCGACGTGCGCCATCCTCTCAGCCACTTCTCCCCGCCTGGCAGCGCACATGGCGTAGGATCACCCCACCCATGCGCGCACGCCCGGTCCCGGCCGCGACGCTGATTGTCGGCCGCCCGCACGAGACGGGTGGAATCGAGGTGCTGCTCGTCCGCCGCCCCTCGTCGGCGGCCGCCTTCGCCGCCGCGCACGTGTTCCCCGGGGGGCGGCTCGACAGCGACGATTATCTGGCGGATGCCAGCGAAGTGGCAGACGGCATTGGCGCGCTCGTCGGAGAGGCCGCCCGGACGGGACTCGGTCTCGCCGATTTCACGGCGCACGCCCTGGCCGCCGTGCGTGAGCTGTTCGAGGAAACCGGCGTGCTGGCGGCCCGCCGTCTCGACGGCCGCCGCGCCGGACCGGCCGACGTCGCGGCCGTCCAGGAGCTGGTCAGCGGAGGGGCGCG
>JAHDVQ010000005.1:18473-30536 GCA_023384595.1 Vicinamibacteraceae bacterium
GTCGAGTCGATTGCCGTCCAGCTCGGGCGGCGCCGCGTGTCCGAAGCCCTGCCGCACCTGGTCGAGGAGGGGGGGCAGCGCTGGCTCGTCCTGCCGGGCGACCCGTGGTATCCGCCAGAGGAAGAGATGCGCCTGCCCCCGCCGGCGCGCTTCCGGTGGGAGGGCAATCGCTGGCGTTCTGTGCCAGCCAAAGGGAGTTTCACGCCGTGACATTCGCGCTCCGCCTCCCGGTCACTCGCCTGCTCGCGGCGGGGAGCCTTCTTGCCGTGCTCGTGCCAGGGCCCAACGCCACGCCGGTCCAGGCCGCGACGGGCGGGACCCCGGGAACCGTGCAGGACGGGGCCGCCCAGGACGGGGCCGCGGTCCCGGCCGTCTCGACGGTCATGTCGCGGGGCCGCGAACACTACGACCGGGACGAGTACCACGAGGCCGCCGACGCCTTCGCCGAAGCCGCCCGGCTCGCCGTCGCCACCGGCGACGCCGAGTCCGAAGCCGAGGCGGCACGCATGCTCGGGATCACGTGGATCGAGCTGGCGCGCTACGACGAGGCTGCCACCGAGCTGTCGCGCGCCTTCGCGAAGTTCTCCGCGCTCGACAACCGCCTGAGCCTCGGCAAGGTGCTCCGCCATCAGTCGACGCTGGCCTGGCTGATGGGCGACATGGCGGTGGCGCGCGCCAAGGCCGACCTCGCGCTCGGTCTCTTCACCGAGGTCGACGCACCCGAAGAAGCCATGCGAGTGTTGTTGACGCTGGCCAACATCGCCGACGACACGCCCGCCTCGACCGCCTACCTCGAGCGGGGCCTGGCTCTCGCCCGGCAGCATGGCAACCGCAAGTTCGAGGCGCACTACCTGCACGCCCAGGGTGACCACGCGTTCAACAACGCCGAATACGCGACGGCCGAACCGTTGCTGTCGGCCGCGGCGACGTACTTCGAGGAGACCGGCGATCGCCGCAACCTCGCGCGGGTCTGGACGAGCCTGGGTCGACTCTATCGGGCCCACGGCGCCGCCGACATCGCCCTCGACTACCACCAGCGCGCCGCCGCGGTGCAGGAGGAGATCGGCGACCTGCAGGGCGCCGTCCAGAGCCTCAACATCGGCGCCAACGCGTGCTACATCCTCGGCCGGAACGAAGACGCGGGCCTGCTCTACCAGCGTGCGCTCGCCCTGGCCGCCAAGACGGGTTCGCCGCGCATCGTGAACATGCAGCGCGGCAACCTGGGAGGGCACCTGTTGCGCGTCCAGCGGTACGCCGAGGCGCTGCCCCTGCTCGAGGAGAGCGCCCAGCACGAGGTGCGCCCCGTCGTCGTCGGGATTCGCGAGGCGCAGATTGCCGAGGCGCACGTGGGCCTGGGTCGGCTCGAGACCGCGGTCGAGCACGCCACGCGCAGCGTCGAGACCCTCCGGAAGTACGGCGACAACGAGCGCCTGTTCTCGGTGCTCTTCCTGCGGGCCGAGGCGTACCGCGATCTCGGCCAGCGCGATCTCGCCATCGTCGATGCGCGCGATGCCCTCGCGGTGCTCGAGCGGGTTCGCGCCAACCTGCTGCCCAACGATTATCTGAAGCGCGGGTTCCACGAGCGGCACCGCCATCTCGCGGCCATCGCGATCGATCTGTTGCAGGCGGCCCGGCGCGAGATGGAGGCCCTCGAGGTCTCGGAGCAGGCGCGCGCCAGGGCCTTCCTCGACCTGATGAATGCCCGTGAGGTGGCGGAGGTCCGCACCGTCACGGATCGGCGTCCCGTCGAGACCGGGCACGTCGCGTCGGTCCGGCCGGCCGTGGACACGCCGGGACCCGTCCGCGGTGCGCTCGCGGGCACCACCGAGGCGATTGCCGCGCGCGTGGCCGAACCCATCGACATCACGAGCCCGGTGTCGGTGACGGCCGCCTCATACGAGGTGCTGCAGCGCGAGGCGGGCCGCCTGCGCACGACGCTCGTCAGCTACTGGGTGAGCGAGGAGGCCACGCACATTTGGCTGGCGACGCCGGCCGGCCAGCTCGTCTCGCACACGACACGCGTCGCGCGCGCGGAGCTGGCGCGGCACGTCAAGGCGCTCTGGGCCGGTCTCGACGTGGCGAGCCTCCCGGAGACGAGCCTGCGATCGGATGGCGAGGACCCCGCGGCAGCCGCGCGGGCGCCGATTTCCACCCGGCGTGCCGCGCGGGAACTCTACCGGTGGCTCATCGAACCGCTCGAACCGCACCTGCCGCGCGTTACTGGCGCGCGCCTGACGATCGTGCCGCACGGCCCGCTCAACCGCCTGTCGTTTGCGGCCCTGGTCGACGGGCGCAACCGCTATCTCGTCGAGCGGTTCACGACGCACTATTCGCCCTCGGCGAGCCTCCTCGAGGTGACCGGCACGATGCGGCGGCCCGGACCCCGGCGGATACCATCACCGATGCTGCTGGTCGCCAACCCTGCCCGGATGACCGACGGAGCGGGCCACCAGCTCCCGGAACTGCCTGGCGCGGCGGCGGAGGTCCAGGCCATCGTGCGCACGCTCGGCGGGCGCGGGGCGACGGTACTCGACGGGGCCGCCGCCGGCGAGGACGCCGTGGTCGCGGCGCTCGCCGGCAAGCGCACCGTTCACTTCGCCACGCACGGCGTCGTCCGCGACGACGAACCGCTCGAGTCGTTCCTGGCCCTGGCCTCCGCGGCGCCCGCGGCGGCCGAGGACTCGAATGGCCGCCTGAGCGCGCACGAGATCTACCGCAGCAGGCTCGATGCCGACCTCGTCGTGCTGAGCGCCTGCCGGTCGGGGACGGGCGACGTGGGCGGCGAAGGCATTGCCGGCCTCACGCGTGCGTTCTTCTACGCCGGCACCCCTTCGGTCGTGGCGACGCTCTGGGACGTCGTCGACGGGCCGCCAGCACGGCTGCTGCCCGACTTCTACCGCGAGTTGAACACCACGGACAAGGCGACGGCACTCCGCCGCGCACAGCTCCGGCTGCTCGGGGACCTGCGCGCCCGGCGCGTCAAGGTCGCCACGCCGGGCGGCCCGGTGGCGCTCCCGGAACGCCCGGTGTTCTGGGCCAGCTTCGTGCTGCTCGGAGAGCCCTGACCGCGCCCCGCAGGCGGGCGCGCGTGAGGGCGCGCTAATACGCGAGAAGGGCCTCGAGAGTGCCGGCGAGCCGGCCCTTCGGAGAGAACTGCTCCTCGAGCGCCTTGCTGAACGGGACGGGCGTGTCGAGGGCCCCCAGGCGCTCGACGGGCGCATCGAGCCACTCGAAGGCCTCGCGGGCGATCGTGGCCGCGATTTCTCCGCCGAACCCGCCGGTCAGCGGCGCCTCGTGCAGCACGAGGACGCGGTGGGTGGATCGCGCCGAGGCCACCACGGTCGCGACATCCCACGGCAACAGCGTCCGCAGATCGACGACTTCGATCGACGCGCCGCGGGCCTCGAACTGGCGGGCGGCCTCGAGCGCCCACTGCACGCCGACGCCATAGGTGACGATCGTGGCGTCGCGGCCCTCGCGCACGATGGCCGCTTCGCCGAGCGGGCACGTGTAGTAGCCCTCGGGCACCGGCCCCTTCAATGATCGATAGAGGAACTTGTGCTCGAGGAAGAGCACCGGGTTGCCGTCCTCGAACGACGCCAGGAGCAGGCCCTTCGCGTCGTACGGCGTCGACGGGGCGACCACTTTGAGTCCGGCCACCGCCGTGAACCACGACTCGGGGTTCTGCGAGTGAAACGGGCCGGCGCCCGTACCCCCACCGACCGGCACGCGAAGGACGACCGGCACCGGCCGGCCCCACCGGTAGTACGTCTTCGCCAGGTTGTTGACCACCTGGTTGAAGCCGCACGAGATGAAGTCGCCGAACTGCATTTCGACCATCGGGCGGAAGCCTTCGATCGCGAGGCCCATGGCCGCCCCGATGGCGCCCGACTCGATGATCGGCGTGTTGCGGACGCGCTCGCGTCCGAACTCGGCGAGGAACCCGTCGGTCGCCTTGAAGACGCCGCCGTACTCCGCGATGTCCTGGCCGAGCAGCACGACGCGCGCATCGCGCCGCATGGCCACGCGCAGGCCGTCGGTGATGGCGTCGATGTAACGGCGCACTGGCGCCGCCGCCTGTTCCGCTGGCGGAGGCGCCTTGGCCACCACGCGCGACGGCGCATACACGTCGTCGAGTTCCCGCTCCGGCGTCGACGAGGGATCGGGGGCCGCCAGCGCCTCCTCGACGAGGCGATCCACGAGCGCCTTGAGGTCGGCCCTGACGCGTTCCCGGGCCGCGGCGTCGAGGAGCCCGCCCGCCTCGAGGTGTGCTTCGAAGCGCACCACGGGATCGCGCGCGGCCCACTCGGCCATCAGCTCGCGCGGCACGTAGGCCGTCCCGGACGCTTCCTCGTGCCCACGCATGCGGAAGGTCTTGAATTCGACGAGCGTCGGCCCCTCGCCCGCTCGCGCGCGGGCGGCCGCCTCGCGCATGACGCGGTAGACCTCGAGGAGGTCGTTCCCGTCGGCGACGACACCGTGCATGCCGTACCCCACCGCGCGATCGGCGAGATCACGGCAGGCGTACTGCTCGGAGGCCGGTGTCGACAGTCCGTACTGGTTGTTCTCGATGACGAAGACGACCGGCAGCCTCCAGACGGCAGCGAGGTTCAGCGCCTCGTGGAAGTCGCCCTCGCTCGTGGCGCCGTCGCCCGTGAAGGCCACGGCCACGCGCGGCTCGCCGCGCAGCCGAGCCGCGAGGGCCATGCCGTTGGCCACTGGCAGCATCGCGCCAAGGTGGCTGATCATGCCGACGAGGTGATGCGACGGCAGCCCGAAATGAAAGGTGCGATCGCGCCCCTTCGTGAACCCGCCGTCCTTGCCGAGCAGCTGCCGGAAGAGCGTGGCCAGATCGACGCCGCGCGTCGTGAACACGCCGAGGTTGCGGTGCATCGGGAGGATGGCGTCGGCGCCCTCGAGCGCCAGCGTGACGCCCACGGCGATCGCCTCCTGACCGATGCCCGAAAACCACTTGCTCAGGCGGCCCTGGCGCAGGACCCGCAGCATCTTCTCCTCGATGAGGCGTGGCAGGAGGAGCGCGCGATGGAAGCGCTGCAGATCGTCGGGCGTGAGTTCGGCGGCAAGCAGGTCGGCGGTACGGCGGTCGGGCCGGCGCACCGCACGGGGCACGCCGGCCTCGCTCTCGAGGACGTCGCTCATGGCCTCCATTGTAGCGTGCGGCACCGGGCCCTCCGGCGGTGCGCTATGCTGACCACCTGCCGCCGTGGTCACCTCCCTGAACCTCTCATCGCCGCCTCGGGATGCCCAGCCGGTCCCTCCGGGTCCCGATGACGACGTCCCGGCGCATGACGGCGGGCCCGGCGCCAGCCACGACACGCCGCTCGCGCGCTGGGGTGGTCGCGTGGCGCGGTACGAGACGCTGCTCTGGTGGCTGCACAGTGCCTGGGCGCTGGCCTTCGGGGTGGGCGCGATGTGGCTCGGCTCGCGCCATCCCCGCCTCCTGAGGCTCGCCTTCGCGCAAATCGCCTTCATCTGGCTGACGAGCCTCGTGGCGCCGTGGCTCGCGCGCCATCCTCGCCTGGGCGTGCGCTGGCAGCGCGCGGCGACGCTCGTCGTCAACTACTTCAACAAGAACTTCTACCAGCAGCTCTTGTTCTTCGTGCTGCCGGTCTACGCGGCCTCGACGACCGTGGGCTCGCCGAACACGCTGTTTGTCGGGCTGGTCGCGGTCTCGGCCGTGCTGTCGACCTTCGATGTCGTCTACGACCGCCACGTGGCGCGACGCCGGATGTTCAGGGCGCCGTTCTTCGCCTTCGCCCTGTTCGCCTGCGTGAATGTCACGCTGCCGCTGGTCTGGCAGGTGAGCAACGCGCGCGCGCTGCGCCTGGCCGGCGCCCTCGCGCTCGTGGGTTTCGTGACGCTCTGGCTCCCGCCCCGCGACTGGTACCGCGGCGCCATGTGGCGTGCCGTCGCCGTGGCGGCGCTCGTCGTGGCCTTCTTCGTGGAGCTCGGACGCCCGCTCGTACCCCCGGCCCCCCTGCGGCTGACGCGGTCAGAGGTCGGCGCCGGCTTCGATCCGCGCGGGCGCCGCATCGTCGAGCCGATGGCCGCCCTCGGCGCCGGCCGAGCGCGCCGGCTGCACGTGCAGACCAACATCTACGCGCCCCTCGGGCTGCGCGATCGCGTACGCCATCGCTGGCGGGTGGGCGGCCGCGAGTTCTACCGATCGCCCTATTACCTCGTCGAGGGCGGGCGGCAGGACGGCTTCCGGTTGTGGACACACGCCACGGTGCCCGCCGCCGGGCCCGGCGAACGCCTGCGCATCGACGTCGAAACGGAGGCCGGACAGCTCATTGGCCGCGTGGATCGGACCGTCATGTGAGGGGCACGATCCCGGATAATGGGCGCTGACCGTGCCACGCTTCAAGCTGACCCTCGAGTACGCCGGCACCCGGTACAGCGGCTGGCAAGTCCAGCGGAACGCCCGGACCGTCCAGGGTGTCGTCATGGACGCGGTGCGCGAGGTAACCGGGCGCGATCGCTTCGAGGTCTACGGCTCGGGGCGCACCGACGCGGGCGTGCACGCGCTCGCGCAGGTGGCCCACCTCGACGTCGCCACGCGCCTCGCGGCCGAGGACCTGCGCGACCGGCTGAACGCCGTGCTGCCCTCCGATGTCGTCGTCCTCGAGGCGGCCGTGGTGTCCCACCGGTTTCACGCACGGCGCGACGCGGTGGCGCGCCGGTACCGCTACCAGCTCACGACCCGCCGGACGGCGTTTGCCAAGCCATATGCGTGGTGGGTGCGCGAGCCACTCGATCTCGCGGCGATGGCCGACGGGGCGAACGCATTCGTCGGCCTGCACGACTTCCGCTCGTTCACCGACGACGCCGCGGAGGAGAAGTCGACGCGGGTGCTGGTCGAAGACGTGGCGATCCGCGAGGCCGAACCCTTCGTCCTGATCTCCATCGAGGGCTCGCACTTCCTCTGGAAGATGGTGCGGCGCATGGTCGGCGTCCTCGTCGAGGTCGGCCGGGGCGGGCTCGTCCCGACCGACGTGCCCCGGCTCCTGCGGACTCACTCGCCGCGTCCGGCGGCGCTGACGGCGCCGGCGGCGGGGTTGTTCCTCGAGCGCGTGTACTATCCGGGAGAGTCGCGCGAGGCAGAGGCGGCCAGTCCGCTCCCCGCGCCGCCACAGCGTCATCGTCCATCACGTTCGTGACCGCCATGCCATTTACCGGGCTCACCGTCGTCTGCCTCGCCAGCTACTTCAAGGGCAATCCGTTCCTGCGCCAGCTGCGGGCGCAGGGCTGTCACGTGGTGCTGGTCATCAAGGAGAAGCTCGCCGGCGACGACTGGGCGCGCGAGGCGGTGGACGAGCTCGTGACCGTGCCCAACACCGCGTCGCCCGAGCTCTTCGTGCACACGGTCAGCGAGTTGGCGCGGCATCGGCGCATCGACCGCGTGGTGGCGCTCGAGGAGTACGACGTCATGAACGCCGCGCTCATCCGCGAGCACCTGCGCGTCCCCGGCATGGGCACGACGACCGCCCGCCTGTTCCGCGACAAGCTCGCCATGCGCGTCAAGGCGCACGAGGCCGGCATCCGCGTGCCCGCCTTCGTGCACGTGCTCAACGAGGACGAGCTGCGGGGCTATATGGCGCAGGTGCCGCCGCCGTGGGTCCTCAAGCCGCGCAGCGACGTCTCGGCCGTCGGCATCCAGAAGCTCACGTCGGCCGATCTCGTGTGGCACGCCATCGCGGCCCTCGACGCCCGCCCCGCCATCACCGAGCGATCGTCGTACTACCTGCTCGAGCGCTTCGTCCCGGGCGCGGTCTACCACGTGGACGCGCTCGCGCAGAACGGCGAGGTGGTCTTTGCCGGAGTGAACCGGTACTGGCGCCCGCCCATGGAGGTCGCGCACCACGGCGGCGTGTTCGTCACCTGCACCGTCGAGCACGGGTCCGAGGACGAACAGGTGCTCCTCGAGATGAACCGGGCCCTGCTGAGGGCGCTCAACTTCGTGCGCGGGGCGACGCACGCGGAGTTCATCAAGGCCGACGACGGGCGCTTCTACTTCCTGGAGGTGGCCGCGCGCGTGGGCGGGGCCTACATCGCCGAGGTGCTCGAGGCTGCCAGCGGCATCAACATCTGGCGCGAGTGGGCCAACATCGAGCTCGCGCGCGACCGGCACGCCTACGCGCTTCCCGAGCCGCGGCGCGGGTACGGCGGCGTCGCCCTCGCCCTGGCGCGCGAGGAATGGCCCGACACCTCGGCCTTCACCGACTCCGAGATCGTGGAGCGGGTGCACAAGCGCCACCACGTCGGCCTCGTCGTCGCCTCACCGAGTGACGAACGGATACAGTCGCTGCTGGCCGACTACGTGCGGCGCATCGAGCGCGACCACCTGGCGGTGCTTCCCCCGCTCGACAAGCCGGAATGAGCGAGTCCGACCGCCCGTCGCTCGCCGACCTCGTCGCCGAGGGCCGACGCCTGGACGCGCAGGCGAGAGGCTGTTGGCTGGCACGCCTGGCCGGCCGCGATCCCGCAACGGCCGACGCGGTCACCGCGGCGCTCGGCGAGATGCCGGGAGCCGCGACCGCCATCGACCCGGACGCGCGTGACGGACGCGGCGAGCCCCCGACGCGGATCGGCCCCTATCGAGTGCTGGCGGAGATCGGCCGCGGCGGGATGGGCGTGGTCTACCACGCCGTGCGCGAGGCCGACGAGTTCCGGCAGGACGTCGCCGTCAAGGTCGTCAAGCGCGGGATGGATACCGACTTCATCCTGCAGCGCTTCCGCCACGAACGGCAGATCGTCGCCGGTCTCGACCACCCGCACATCGCACGCCTGCTGGACGGCGGCAGCACGCCCGACGGGCTCCCCTACTTCGTCATGGAGTACGTGGACGGCGAGCCCATCGGGGAGTATGTCCGCCGGCACGCGCTGTCGATCTCCGCGCGGCTCACGCTCTTCCTGCGGGTCGCCGGCGCGGTCCACCACGCCCACCAGAAGCTCGTCATCCACCGCGATCTGAAGCCGTCGAACATCCTGGTCACGTCGGAAGGCGCCCCGAAGCTGCTCGACTTCGGGATCGCAAAACTGCTCGATTCCGGGACCGAGTCGGCAACCGTCGAGTCGACCGCGCCGGGCATGCGCCTTATGACGCCGGAGTATGCCAGCCCCGAGCAGGTCCGAGGAGAGATGCTGACCACGGCCAGCGACGTGTACTCGCTGGGCGTGATTCTCTACGAACTGCTCACGGATCGGCGCCCGTACCGTCTGCCGTCCCGTCGGCCCGAAGACGTGGCCCGGGTCGTCTGTGCCGCCGACCCGGTGCGCCCGAGTACGGCCGTCCTCGCTCCGCAAGACGGGCCGTCCCCCGAGGCATCGACGACGGGCCCCTTGCGTCCCGCAGAGGCCGGACCCGGATCGCATCGGCGCCACGGCGGGGATCGGTTGCGGCGCCGCCTGGAGGGCGACCTCGACAACATCGTGCTCAAGGCGATGGCCAAGGAGCCATCGCGGCGCTATGCTTCGGCCGACGAGTTCGCCGCCGACATCCGACGGCACCTCGAGGGGCGGCCCGTGACGGCCCGTCCGGACACGTTCTTCTACCGTTCCTCGAAGTTCATTCGCCGGAACCGTGCGGCCGTCGCCGCGACCGCGATGGTCTTCGTGGCCCTCGTCGCCGGGCTGGTCGGCATCGCCTGGCAGGCTCGCATCGCGCGCACCGAGCGGGCGCGCGCCGAGGCCCGGTTCAACGACGTGCGGTCGCTGGCCCAGTCGGTGATCTTCGACATCCACGACGCCATCGCACCGCTGCCCGGCTCCACGGCGGCACGGTCGCTGCTCGTCACGCGCGCGCTCGAGTATCTGGATCGGCTCTCGTCCGAGCCAGAGGCCCCTCCCGCCCTGATGCGCGAGCTGGCGTCCGCCTACGAGCGGCTGGGAGACGTGCAGGGCCGGCGGCTCACGGCGAACCTTGGCGACACCTCGGGGGCGCTCGCCAGCCAGCGCAAGGCGCTCGCCCTCAGGGAGCGGCTGCTCGCGGTCTCCCCGGACGAGGCCACGCTGCAGGCCGCCGTCGGAACGAGCCAGGCTCGAATCGGCGAGCTGCTGCTGATGCAGGCCGGCACGGGCGAGGCCATCCGCAGCTTTCGCCTGGCCGTCGCAGCGCTCGAACGCGCCCGCGATCTCGGCGATGGCAGCGCCTCCACCGTGCGAGAGCTCTCGTCGGCCTACGATCGCCTGGGAAGCGCCATCGCGTCGGGAGGTGACATCACCGAGGCGCTCGCCTACTTCCGGCGCTCGAACGCCACGCTCGAGCCGCTGGCCTCGGCCGATCCCGACAACATCGAGCTGCAGCGCAGCATGGCCGTCGGCTACCACCGGCTTGGAAACGCCCTGGGGAACCCGAACCATCCCAACGTGGGCGACACGGCCGGCGCACTCGTGGAACTTGGCCGCGCCCGCGACCTGCTGGCGCGGCTGCAC
Source organism: Vicinamibacteraceae bacterium (assembly GCA_023384595.1). Taxonomy (GTDB): domain Bacteria; phylum Acidobacteriota; class Vicinamibacteria; order Vicinamibacterales; family JAFNAJ01; genus JAHDVQ01. Next base: position 28,929 of record JAHDVQ010000005.1, read on the forward strand.
GCGCGGCACCCCGACAACGCGATCGTGCGGCGCAGCTTGGCAGTGGTACTGGGCAACGTCGGCGATGTGCACATGGGCCGCAAGGAACTGAAGGCGAGCGTCGCCGCCAACCGCGAGGCGCAGGGACACTTCGAGGCGCTCGCCCGCGCCGACGCCGCCAACATGACGGCGCGCCGCGACGTCGCGCTCGGCCAATGGAAGCTGGCGCAGCTCGAGAGCGAGACGGGACACCTCGACGAGGCGGTCCGGCTGGCGGTTGCCGCGCAGCACGAGTTCGAGGAACTCGCGCGGCGGGATCCCTCGAGCGGCGTCGCGCAATCGGACCTGGCCGTGGCCTACTCCCTCGTCGGCGACATCTGGCTCCGCCGCGGCCGTCCCGCCGCGGCGCTGGAGGTGTTCCGCCGCATGCTGCTCATCCAGGACGCCCTCACACAGGCCGATGCCGCCAACGTGGAGATGCAATACGGTCTGGCAACCGTCTATGCGCAGTTGGGCCAGGCGACGGCGGCCGTGGCCGCGACCGAGCGCGGGGTGGCGGCATCGCAGCGCCAGGCGAACGCGTGCCGATGGTACGAGCGCGCTCGGGACGGCTTCGCGGCACTCGACAAGCGGGGCGCGCTGACCGGCACCGACGCCACGCGGCTCGACCAGGCCGAACGCGAGCTGGCCGCCTGCCGGCGGACGGCGTCGCAGATGTGAGGGGGTTCTAGAGGCTCGGCACGACCTCCATGTACGCACAGGAGGCCGGCAGCCCGCCCTGGCCCTCGAGAATCCCCCGCAGGAACACCTCCGCCAGGAACTCGTAGCCGGCATCGTTCGGGTGAAAGCCGTCGCCCGAGTAGCGAGACGGCTCGTAGGCCCGCCCGTCGCACGCGAGGTCCACGACGACCAGACCCGGCGCGGCCATCGGATTGACCGCCTGGCGCGTGAATCCCGTCGAGATGGCCTGCAGGGTCCGCCGGTCCTCGAAGGCATAGCGTGTGCCGTAGGGAAGGGCGGCCATGTTCGGCACGTTCCCCACGACGATCCGCGCCTGCGGCGCCCGGTTGCGGATGGCGCGCACGAGGTCCTCGTAATCGCGGCGAAACGCGCTCACCTGCTGGTCGATGTAGCCCTTGACGTTGCCCCCCGCAAGCCCCTGCCTCACGGCGTCGCTCACGACGTTGGTGTCGTTGCCGCCCGCGAACACCGTGACCAGCGTCGCATCGCGGGGCACGAACGGCGCCTGGTTCTCGACGAAGTTCGAGCGGATGTCGCGCCCGACGGCGCGGGCGAGCGCCTGCATGGCCGGTCCGAGGACCGAGCCCGGCACGCCGATGTTCGTGAGGCTGACCTCGCGGCCGTCGGCGAGCCGCCGCGCGATGAGCGGCACGTACCCGCGCCCGTTGGGGCACTCGGTGAACGGCAGGCACGGCGCGCTCGACCCCACGCCGGCCGCGTCGCTCGCGCCGATGGCGGCGTAGACGACGCGGGCGGAGCCGGTGGGCGGCGGGCTCGGGTCGACGGGGTTGCGGCGGTCGCTGCTGCATCCCACGGCCAGGCCCGTGAGCACGGCCAGCAGCCAGAGCAGGAGCCGCGGAAACGGCCGGGGTCGTCGAGGCAACGTGT
>JAHDVQ010000005.1:30636-32448 GCA_023384595.1 Vicinamibacteraceae bacterium
GGAGCCCAGAGCCTCGAGCCCATTCAAGCTATGATCGTGCCCGATTCCGGCGTGTGTCTCGCCGGCAGAGGACACCGAGCCCATGTTTCGTCACCTCCGAATCCTCGCCCTCGCTGCCCTGCTCGGCGCGTCGGTTGCGACCGTTCCCACGCTCACGCAGTCGCGTGTCACCTCGCCGAAGGACCAGTTCGGCTTCAACCTCGGGGACGACTACCAGCTGGCCACGTACCGTCAGCTCACGGAGTACTGGAAGAAGCTGGATCGCGAGTCGGACAGGATGGCCCTCGTCGACATCGGCAAGACCGCCGAAGGCCGGTCACAGTGGATGGCGATCGTGACCTCGCCGCAGAACCACAGGCGGCTCGATCGCTACCGCCAGATCGCGAAGCGGCTCGCGCTCGCCCGCGACCTCGACGACGAGCAGGCACGGGCCCTCGCGCGCGAAGGCCGGGCCGTGGTGTGGATCGACGGCGGCCTGCACGCCACCGAGACGCTCGGCGCGCAGCAGCTCATGGAGCTGGTCTACCAGCTCGTCAGCCACTCCGATCCCGAGACCCTTCGCATCCTCGACGAGGTCATCGTCCTCGCCGTCCACGCCAACCCGGACGGGCACGATCTGGTGGCCGACTGGTACCTCCGCGAGCCGGAGCCGACGAAACGCTCGCTCGCGGGCGTGCCGCGGCTCTACCAGAAGTACATCGGGCACGACAACAACCGCGACTTCTACATGTCGGCCATGCCCGAGACCGAGAACATGAACCGCGTGCTCTACCGCGAGTGGTTCCCGCAGATCATGTACAACCACCACCAGACCGGGCCGACCGGGACGGTGCTCTTCGCGCCCCCCTTCCGCGATCCGTTCAACTACGTCTTCGACCCGCTCGTGCCCACGCAGCTCGACCTCGTGGGGGCGGCCATGCACAGCCGCTTTGCGGCCGAGGGCAAGCCCGGCGCCACCATGCGACGCGGCGCCAACTACTCCACCTGGTGGAACGGCGGTCTGCGGACCACGGTCTACTTCCACAACATGATCGGGCTGCTCACCGAGACCATCGGCAACCCGACGCCGATGGAGATTCCGTTCGTGCCGCAGCGCCAGCTGCCGAGCGGCGACCTCCCTTATCCGATCACGCCGCAGAAATGGCACTTCCGCCAGTCGATCGATTACTCGCTCACCGCCAACCGCGCCGTCCTCGACGTGGCGGCCCGGTACCGCGAGCAATTCCTCTTCAACATCTACCGGATGGGGCGCAACAGCATCGAGCGCGGCGGCCGCGACTCCTGGACGATGTACCCGAGCCGCGTCGAGACGGTGAAGCAGCTCGTGGCGAAAGAGGCCCCGGAGACGACTCGCGGGTTCAACCCGGCGAGCGCCGTGGGCGGCTTCTCGGCCACGGCGCCCCCGGAGTTCTTCGACGAACTGCGTCGCCCGGAGTGGCGTGACCCGCGCGGCTACATCCTGCGCGCCGACCAGCCCGACTTCCTCACCGCCATCAAGTTCGTGAACGCGCTCATCAAGACGGGCGTCGAGGTCCACCGGGCCACCGCGCCGTTCGAGGTGGGCGGCACGCGCTACCCGTCCGGGTCCTTCGTCGTGAAGACGGCGCAGGCGTTCCGCCCACACGTGCTCGACATGTTCGAGCCGCAGGATCACCCCAACGATCAGCAGTTCCCGGGCGGGCCGCCCATTCCGCCCTACGACAGCGCCGGCTGGACCCTCGCCTACCAGATGGGCGTGGTCTTCGACCGCGTGCTCGAGGGCTTCGACGGGCCGTTCGAGCCGGTGTCCGACCTCGTCGCACCGCCGGCGGG
>JAHDVQ010000005.1:32548-35836 GCA_023384595.1 Vicinamibacteraceae bacterium
CTGCGACGGAGGCGCGCATGTTCGTCCGCGCGCGGCCGTCGACGCGCGCGCTGCTCGAGCGCCTCGCGCGCGAGAAGGGCCTCGCCTTCGAAGGCGTGACCCGGGAGCCCGCGGGGAGGATGCTGCAACTGAAGCCGGTGCGCATCGGCCTCTGGGATCGATATGGCGGATCGATGCCGTCGGGCTGGATGCGATGGCTGTTCGAGCAGTTCGAGTTCCCCTTCGAGGTGGTCCATCCCCAGACGCTCGATGCGGGAAACCTCCGCGAGCGGTTCGACGTGCTCGTGTTCGTGGATGGCGCCATTCCGCCGCCCGGCGGTACCGGCCGGCCCCGATTTGCCGGCGCGGCGCTCCCGCCCGAGCGGGTTCCCCAGGAGTTCCGGAGCTGGCTCGGCGAGGTGACGGCCGCCAAAACGGTCCCCCAGCTGAAGGCGTTCCTCGAGGCGGGCGGGACCATCGCCACCATCGGGTCGTCGACCGCCCTGGCTGGCTACCTGGATTTGGCGGTGTCGAACGCGCTCGTCGAGCGCACGGCGAGCGGGGACCGGCCGCTGCCCCGCGAAAAGTTCTTCATTCCCGGCTCGCTGCTCCGTGCGGCCGTCAACCCACGGCACCCGCTGGCCTTCGGCATGCCCGACCGGGTGGACGTGATGTTCGATGAGAGCCCGGTCTTTGCGCTCCCGCCCTCGGCGGCGTTCGAGGGCGTCACGCCCGTGGTGTGGTTCGACTCACCGGCGCCGCTGCGGAGCGGCTGGGCCTGGGGACAGCAGTACCTGAAGGGCGGGGTGGCCGTCGCCGAAGCGCGCGTCGGCCGGGGACGGCTGTTCCTGTACGGGCCGGAGATCACGTTCCGGGCGCAACCCCACGGCACCTTCAAGCTGCTCTTCAACGGGCTGCTCTACGGGCCGGCCGCCGAGGGAGGGCCCTAGCGAATTCTCGGGGCATCGGGCGTGCCGCCTGCTATCATCGAACGCATGAGCTCTGGGGTCGACCTGCTACCGCTCAATTCGACGGAGGAATTCGAGGCGCTGCTCCTGGCCTCGCGGACCTCTCCCGTCCTGCTCTACAAGCACTCGCTCACCTGCGACGTCAGCGTCCGGGCCATCAACGCCGTCCACGCGTTCCTCGGCACCTGCCAGGGCCCGCTGCTGGCGCGCATGGTGACCGTGCAGACCGAGCGCCCGGTGGCCAACACGATTGCGCGGCGCCTGAACCTTCGTCACGAGAGCCCGCAGGCCATCCTCGTCTCCGACGGCGAAGTGGTCTGGCACGCGACGCACTTCCGCATCACGGTCGATGCGCTGCGTACGGCGCTGGCCCAGGTCGCTCCCCAGGCGGCGGCGACCGTCAGTCCCTGAGCCCTCATCGTTCCGGGCCGCCCTCTCCACATGCTCCGGGTGGTCGCCGTCGACATCGACGGCACGCTGCTCGATTCCACCGGCCAGCTCCCGGCGGCCAACCGCGACGCGCTGGCCGAGACCCTCGCCCGGGGCCTCGAAGTGTGGCTCGCCACGGGCCGCAACTTCTACTTCGCCGCGCCCATCGTCGCCCAGCTCCCCGTTCCCCTCACCCTCATCGCCTCGAACGGCGCCGTCGTGAAGGACGACGCGGGCCGCACGCTCGACGCGCGTTCGCTCGAGGCGCCCGTCGCGCGGCGGGTGCTCGAGGCCACCCGGGCGTTCCACGACGAGAGCGGGCTGGTGTTCGACGGAGAGGCTGGCGGGTATGTGACGTACGGCCCCATCGACTGGTCGCATCCGAATCGCGCGGCCTACTTCGCCCGGAATCGCGAGTTCATCCGCACGGCCGACGACCTGATGGCGCTCGCCGGCGACGGCCCCGTCGCCATCATGTTCAACGGATCGATGACGCGCATGGCGGCGGTCGGGGCCGCGCTCGACAGCATGCCCGAGCGCGAGGCCGTGTCGGTCACGCGCACCGCGTATCCGGCGCGCGACTTCTGCCTGCTGGACGTGATGGCCGCCGGGTGCAGCAAGGGAGCGACACTCGCACGCTGGGCGACGGCGCGCGGCATCGCCACGTCCGAGATCCTCGCCATCGGCGACAACGAGAACGACCTGGAGATGCTCGAGCGATGCGGCCGCCCGGTCGCCATGGCCAACAGCGTCGAGGCCGTCCTTCAGCGGCCCTGGCCGGTGACGGCCTCGAACGACGACCTGGGCGTCGCGCACGCCATCCGTCGTTACGTGCTCGCACCCGACGCCGACGAGGCATGGCGGCGAGACGCCGACGAGGCCGCCCGCCGCCGCGTCGGGCCCTGACGCCGCCTCAGCGTCACGCGACCAGCGAATCGGCCGGCGGCCTCCCGGCGTCGGCCTTCTGCTTCAGGGTAGCGGCCACGTCGGGCGCGCGGAGCAGCCTGATGAAGACCTCCAGCAGGTGCTGATCGAACTGCAGGTCGAGCGTCGTGCGCATCTGCTGCAGCGCGTCGAAGGCCTTCATGGCGGGCTGATAGGCGCGGTTGGTCGTCATCGCGTCGAAGCAGTCGGCAATCGCCGCGATCCGCCCGAACAGGTGGATGTCGTCGCCGCGGAAGGCCCGCGGGTATCCCGAGCCGTCGATCTTCTCGTGGTGCAGCGACACCGGCAGCAGCGCCGTCATCGACAGCCGGCCGTGCTCCTGGAGCAGCCGCTCGCCGATCGTCACGTGCGAGCGCACGATCCGCAACTCGTCCTCGGAGAGCTTGCCCGGCTTCACCAGGAGCTCGTGGGGGACCTCGGCCTTCCCGAGGTCGTGCAGCAGCGCGCCCGTCACGAACTCGGTCATCTCCCAACGCGGCACGCCGACCTTGTGCGCGAGGGCGGCCGCGAAGACGCTCACGTTGATGGAGTGCGTGAAGGTGTAATAGTCGTTCTCCATCAGCACGGCCAGGTGACCCAGGGAACGTTCGCTGCGCAGCACGAAGTCGACCGTCCGGCCGGCGAGCGCGCGGGTCCGCGGCACGATCGTGGCCGATCGCGGGGTCGAGAGGCAGTCCTCGACGACGTTGGACGAGACCGTGTAAAGGAAATCCGCCTTCCTGGCCGACGGCACTTCGGGGTTGGCCAGGATCTCGTCGAGGTGGTGCTCCAGATACCGCGTGTAGGTGCGGTACTCCTCGGCGCGCACGAACAACGTCCGGACGGCGTTGTCGATGAGCCGTTCGCGGTGAGCGAGCGTGAAGGGATGGCTGCTGGCGCGCAAGAGCACGCAGCGGTCGTCGTCCACGCGCAGGAAGAGGTCGAACTCGCCCACCGTGTCGACGACGAGCCCGTCCAGGTCGACGGG
>JAHDVQ010000005.1:35936-57121 GCA_023384595.1 Vicinamibacteraceae bacterium
GCCTATTTCCTGAGATAACTGAGCCACTCACCGACGAGCACCTGCTCGGCGCCGTCGACGGCCCGGTAGGCCTCGTACAGCTTCTCGAACCGCGCAACCTCGTTGGTGACGGGTTCACCCTTCATGCGAGCCTCGTAGATGAGCCGCAGCGCGGCGAAGAGCGTGCCCGGCTCGGGCTGCGCCTCGGCAAAGTGCGCCTCCATGGCCTCGAGGGCTTCCGCCGGTTTGCCGGCATTGGCAAGGGCGAGGGCTCGGCGCAGGTGGACACGCGGCAGTTCCGGCCACAACTCGAGCGCCTCGCGCGCGAGCGCGTCGGCCTCCTCCCAATCGCCCAGGCGCAGGTAAGCGTCGATCGCGTGCTCGAAGACGATGGGCGAGACGCCGTCGGCGGCCAGCACCGTCTGCCACGCGCCGACCGCCTCGCGATCGCGCCCGCCGGCGGCATAGCAAGCGCCCAGGTAGAAGGCCGCGGGCACCTGGTCGGGCGCGGTGCGAAGCGCGGCCCGGAACTCGACGGCCGCCTTCTCGATTTCGCCCGCGCCGAAGAGCGCCAGCCCGCGCAGGAAGGCGCCGGTGCCCTGCGGATCGTCGCGCGGGCCGAGTGAGCTCACCTTGGCCCAGTCGGCGCTCCGCGCGGCGACGAAGGGCCCTCCGGTCACGACCTCTTCAGGGAGGGCCTTCTCGAGCCGGCCCATGAAGTGCGCCAGCGCGGGCCCGGTGGCGACGCGCGCCCGCTCGAACGGGGGAATCGGGTAGCGCGGGCCCAGGCCGGCCAGCGTCGCACTCGACGGGCTGTAGGTGAAGCCTCGAAGGAGCCTGGCCACCGGCCGCCCTTCGACGCTCACCACGGCCCGCGCCACGTATTCCCCGGGAGGCAGCGTGCCGAGCGGGATCTGTCCCTGCGCCACGCGGCGGTGTTCGAACTTCGTGCTCTCGACCTTCAGGGGCCCCGAGATGATGGCCGGCGCGTTCGGCTCCCGGGCGATCTCGAGGGCGACCGTGGCCCGGCCGAGCATGCCGTGTTCCCGCTCCGACTGGAACTCGACGTAGCCGTTGACGGCGCCCGAGGCGACGGCGGGAGCGATGTTGGGCACGAGGCTGCCCCCGCGCACCACGCCGGCGTCCGACAGCATCAGGTCGCCGAGCGTGAAGGTCCCCCCGGCGCGCGTTGCCGCGCGGAACCGGTGCTCCACCGTGCCCCGGCGTCCCTCGAGGTCCACGGCCGCGATCTTGAGCGTGTAGCTCCCGGGCGGCAGCGTGTGCGTCGTGAGATAGGGCTGATCGTCGCGAATCTCGGCCTGCTCGTCCTTGTTGATGTCCGAAATCCGGCTGGCGAGGAGCTTGCCGTCGGCATCGAGGATGCGAAAGGCCACGCTCTTGATGGGCACCTCGGCCTGGACGCGGCGCATGTTGGCGGCCACGAGCACGCGGACGGCGCCGGCCTTCTGCGGGTCGGGAAAGTTGTAGGTCGTCATCCGCATCTGGATCTCGGTCCACAACCGCGGGTCGCGCAGGGCCTCGGCCAGCACCGCCTCGGTGGTCCTCGGGGCCGCGGGCGTAGGGCTCACCGAGAAGTCGCGGCGGGTGCGCACCGACACGCCGGGCCGCTTCACCTGCAGCTTGATGCGGCGCGTGCGGCCGTCCTTCTCGGACGGCTCTGGCGTGAACGACAGCAGATAGTAGCCCGCCATCTCGCGCGCCATGCGCTCGAAGGCGTAGTCGGCGGAGACCGCCACCCGGAACACATCGCCCCGCGCGTAGCCGACCACGAGCGAGAGCCCTTCTTCACGGCGCTGCAGGTCCTCGCTCTGTCGAGGGCTGGGCCGCCCCGCCGACACATCGACGGCCGGCTCGGCGAGCTGCACCGCGTACATCGTGACCTTCGCGTCGTTGGCGGCCTTCGAGATCCAGTCCACGTCGCGCACGTCCGGCGGCAGGATGAGACCCTCGGAGATGAAGACAATGGTCTTGGGGCCGGGAACCGTGCCGAGGAAGCTGAGGATCTGTCGCAACGAGTTCAGCGACATCCGCGCCGAGTTGGCGATGGTGTTCGAGATGCCCTGCGCCTCGACCTGGACGTCGTTGACGCAGACCTCGCGCGCCTGGTCCTGGTACCCGGCACACTCCCGGGCGACCACGTCCTCGAGCACGAACTGGTTCCCTTCCTGGATCTCGATCGCCTCGGAAATCGCCATGTCTATGAACTGCGGGCGCTGCTCCGACGCGCCGACCACGGTGGCCAGCCGCTCGCGCACCAGTCCGAAGTGGTCGGTGAAGTCCACGCTCGGCGCGCCCGGAATGACGGTGAGGCCGACGCGATCCCCGGGTCCGAGATTGTCGAGGAGGGTGTTGGCGGCCCTGAGGAACTGGCGGCCGCGCCCAGGCGTGATGTTGCCGATGTCGGCGACGAGCAGCACCAGGCGCCCGCCCATCGCACCCTCGTTGGTGCTGTAGAACTCGGAGGGCGGCGGACCCGAGGCGGCATGCTGCTCGATGAACTGCACCGAGTCCACCGCCCTTGGCTTGCCATCGACCTCGAGGACGAAGTCCCCGGGTGTCAATCCCCGCACCGGACGGCCGTCCTCGTCGACGACCGCCACGTCGAGGGCCACCACGTCGACGGTGGACTCGAAGACCGGCACCTGGTCGGGCGAGGCCGGCGCCGCCGTGGGCCTCGCCGGTGTTTGCGCGGGCGGGGTCTGGGGCGGGGTCTGAGCCGGCGCCGCCGCCCACAACGCCGCAGTGGTCGCGACGACGGCCGCGAGGGCCACCGCCGCCAGCGCGCGCCGCCGGACACGGAACGAGACGGACGAACGTGGCCTCTCTGCGTCACCCATGGCGTTTCCTCTCATTCGGGCATCAGGCGGAAGCCCTGGCGATGTCTCACCTTCAGACCTGGTCCATCCACCTCGATCCGCAACTCGCGCCACTTGCCGTCGCGCCGCTGGTTGGTCGGCTGATAGCCCACCAGATACTGGTTCGACAGGTCCTCGACGATGTCGGCGAAGGCGGTCTTCAGCTCGTCCTCGCGTTCGGTGAACAACCCGCGGCCGCCGCCAATCCGCACGAGCCGCTCGAGCAGCTCTCTCAGCTGCCGTACGCGCGTCGCCTGACCCAGCCCCACCGCATACACCGTTGAGTCGCTGGCCTCGACGCGTTCGATGGCGGCCTCGAGCGTCGCGATGCTCGACTGATCCTCGCCGTCGGAGAACAGAACGAGCGCGCGCCGGCCGGGCTGCGACCCCAGCATGTCCATCGAGCGGATGATCACATCGTACAACGCCGTGCCGCCCCACGGCGCCAGCCGGTCGATGGCGCGCGTCCGCGCCTCGATGTTCGTCTCCCGGCGCACCAGCGGGAAGATGTTGTCGTTGAACGCGACGAGACTCACCTGGTTGCCCGGCGGCAGCGCCTCGACGAACATGCGCGAGGCGACCTTCATGGGCTCGATGGCCTCGGCCATGCTCTGGCTCATGTCCAGCGCGGCCACGAGCTCGAGCGGGATGTTCTCGGAGGCGAACACGCTGATGCGCTGCGGGCGGCCGTCCTCGAATACCCGAAAGGCGGTGCGCGGCAGGCCGCGCACGAACTCGCCGTTCCCATCGGTGACGACCACGGCGAGCTGGATGGCCTCGACACGCACGCGGTCGGCGTAGCCGATGCCGCGCGTGCGGACCGTCCGCGCTAGCCGCTCGCCGTCCTTCATGAGGACCACGACGCGGACCGTCCGCGCGACCACGTCCGGCCCCGCGTCGTAGCTGCACTCGAAGGGCGGCGCCTCGAACCGGCAGACTTCGCGTCCATCCACCGTGAAGACCACGCGCTCGACGTCGTGCATTCGCGACTCGGGCTCGATGAGCGCTTTCAGGGCCGACGGCCCGGCCAGATAGGACGCCCGCGTGGGCTCGACGATGCGCACGCGCAGCGCCTGCGCCTCGACGAGCACGACGGCCCCGGCGAGGGCCGCCACGATGGCGAGCCCGATGGTGCTCCTCTGTCGTCTCACTCAGATTCCCTCACGGCACGTTCCCGGCCGTCCTCCGGGCTTCATCGCCGCGGACTGGTCCTCGTCGATGTCGTCCAGGCCGGCCAGGCGCAGGTACCCGTCCACAACGAGTTGCCCCATCATGTCGTCGAGCTCGTCCGGCGATGCGTGCTTCACGACCGCCGCCATCGCCAGGAGGTCGTCGGCATGAGCGAGCGGCGCCGCGTACACCACCTCGACGACGAGCGCGCCGACCAGCGGTCCGGCCAGCCGGCCCGGGTAGCCGCGGGCCGCGAGCCAGTCGAGGGCCTTCAGCGCCGGGTCGAGAAAGGTCGCCGTGAGCACGCCGGTGCCGGGGCGCCCCATGTGCATCTCCCACGGCCACGGCGACTGCACTTCGAGTTCGAGACGGCCGTCGGCGGCCGTCCTCGGTCCCGCCCAGCCGGCGGCGGGGACCCCGTCGGGCAGCGTGCCGCCCGTGCCAATCCAGAACGCATCACCGACGGTGTGCTGCGACTCCAGGGCATCCCGATCGTGTTCGAGCGACCACTCGATTTCGTTCACCCGCCACGCGCTCCATGCCGCGTGGCGCGCCAGGCGCGCCCGCTCGTCCGCCGCGAGACGCGGCAGTTCCTGAAGACGTTCGCGACCCCGGCCGATGGCCGCCGCCACCGCGTCGCGAACCTCGTCGGATGGCCCTCGCGGCGACAACAGGGCCACGCCCAACGCCAGCGTCCGCCGGTCGTTCGCGTTGACGCGGGGCTGGCTCGACACCCGTTCGATGGCCAGATCGGGCAGCCGCAGCCGGCCGAGCGCGACCTCGAGCCCGAGGACGGCTCCCGACACGTGCCACCCCGCCGGGCTGCCGATCACCTCGCGGGGCCACCGCCAGACGTCGTGCGCATCCCGACCCGGCTCGCCGATGACCCAGTTGTGGCGCGACGCCACGGCAGGCGCCAGCGAAATCGGTCCATCGGCCCGGCCAAGGTGCATGGCGTAGACCAGACCCAGCAGCGCCTCGGTAAACGCGGCGTCGGCCACCGTCACGAGCGGAGCCGTCGCCTCGCGCACCTGCGCGCGCCAGCGGTTGGCCGAGATCTGCATGACGCGGTCCGCCACCCGGGACGCGACCTCGCCCGGCCGTCCGCCGCCGAAGCGGTCATCGAGCCGCTCAGGGAGCGCCGCGCCCGCCGTACGGATGTCGTCGGCCACCATGACCCGCGCGGTGTAGGGCGCGGTGGCGGCGGCCCTGAGCGCACGCAGCAGATCGAGCGCGGCCGAGAGCGACGGCCCGGCCTGGCGGCGCCTGACCGCGATAATCCGGTCGAACTCCCCGGCGCCCGGATCCACGCGATAACGCTCGCCGTCCCATGTCAGCTCGGTCGGCACCTCGTCCAGGGCCGCGCCAGTGAGCCACCGTACTATGCGCTGCTCGTCCGACTCCGGCGAGTCATCGTACCCATCGCCGCTCGATTCTTCTGACGGCAGTTCCGACGACACGGTCTCGTCGAACCAGGCGGCCAGCCGGGTCTGATATGCGCCGCTGGCCGGCGTGATTCGCAGGATCTCCGCGGCCCACTCGGCGGTGCGCCCGGCGGGCAGGCTCCCGGCCCAGCGGCCGTAGGCGAGCGTCGCCAGCACCGCCTGCAGCTGGGTGAGCGCCGGAAGCGTAGCCGCGTCGACGAGCGACCGGGCGCGTCGGGTGGCGAGTGCGTAGACCGCGGGGTCATGGACGCCGAGGTGCTCGAGCGTAAAGGTGAGCGCCGGCGCCTCGATGGCGCCCAGACCGGCCCAGGCGATCTGGTCGATCGGCGCCTCGCTCGGCACGAATCGGCGCTGGACGAACTGCACGGCGTCCCATCGTCGCTGCGCCGTCGTCCCGTCGGCGTCGATGATCAAGCCGGCAAGCCCCAGCACGTCGAGGGGCTCGGACTCGGCGACGTCGCGCCGCCAGTCGGCCGCGCGATCGGGGCGCGGCAGACTCGCCGAGAAGACGTCGTTCCAGAAGCGCTCGGCCATGGGGCCGGCCGGGCGCCCCCGGGCATCGAGGACGAGGCCCGTCAGCACTCGCTGCAGGTCGACGTTGGGCCGCTGGAACGGCCGCACCTCGATGTTCCATTCGGGATGGCGTGACCGGACCAGCCTGACGAGCGCGCGCACCCGGTCGGCGCTGTCCTTGAAGGGCAGCGCGCCGGGCGGCCCGCCCATGACGAGGCGCAGGCGCGCCTCGTCGACGCCGGCCAGGGTGCTGTACACATAGGCCAGCGCCCCCCCGTCGTTGCGGAACAGCCGCTCGACGAACTCCCCCGGGTCGCTGGCCGGCCGGTCCACCAGGCGCTCCCACACCCCGGCGTACGCCCCGCCGCCCGGCGTGACGACACGACCGTCGCTCACCCGAAGCGCGGGCGCGAAGGTCCCGAACGCGCCGCTTGCGCGTCGCCACAGGGCGCCCAGCAGTTCAGGGCGTTCCGCCAGCGCCCGCCGGGTGCCATCGTCGAGTCCCATCAGGCCGTGATACAGCAGGCCGACCCGTCGATCGACCAGCATCTGCCGGAACAGGTCCACGTGGGTGGCCCGGCGATCGAGTTCGAGTGCGCGTTGCCAAGCTTCGAAGGGCACCGGCAATGGAAGCCGCGTCCGGACGCCGGCCTCGCCGGCCTCCGGCGCCTCGAGCGCCGGCAGAAGGCGGGCACGAACCGTCACGATGTCGGGAGCGTTCTCGCCGACGGGCTCATTGGCGAGCCGGACGAGGCGCGTCAGCCACTGTGCGCGCGGGGTGCCCCGGGGGAGCCCGGCCAGTTGCTCGAAGTGGGCCGGCTCCATCGGCAAATCGAGCGTCCACCAGGCCGCATGTGCCGACGACGATGGGAGGAGGAAACAGCAGGCGGTGGTCACCGCCAACCGAAAGAGGCACTGCCGCAACCGGAGAATCATCTCACCAGTTGCGGCAGTGTATGTCACGGCGCCCCCCGTGTGGAAGCGCCATGTGACGGAGACAGTTCAGAACTTCCACACCAGGGCGGCACCTACCAGGTTGCCGTGGAACTCGTAGGTACCGTTGTTGACGGCCGCCGTCGGTCGCTCGAGCCCGCCGTCGGTGGTGCGCCCCTCGCGATCGACCTGGTTCAGGTAAATGTAGAACGCGTCGACGTGCACGGCCTCGGTCACCTTCAGGCCGAGCCCGGCGCTGTACCACGTGCGCTTGGCCTCGGGAAGCAGGGGGGTCACCGTCTGGTCCGGCGCCGCCGCGCTGTGTGCCACGAAGCCGAGGCGGCCGGTCACACGGTCGTTGATGTCAATCCGCGTGCCCAGGCGAATCCCGTGGGTATCGCGGTAGTCCTCGTAGCTGACGCTCTCGAGGCCGTTGGAGCCGTTGACCTCCAGCACGTCGAAGGTACTCCAGTTCACGAAGACGTAGTCGGCGAGCACCTCGACGCGATCGGTCGCCTGGACCGCCACGCCGACCACGAGCTGGTCGGGCAGGGTGATCTCGGTCGCGACCTTCTGATCCGACAGACGCGCGCCCGCCTGGAAGTTCGGCGCGACGAGCGCGTCGAGGGGGGTACCGGCGGGGATCGTCGGCCCGAGCGGAATGGGCGTCCGCAGCCCCGTCAGAATCTGCTCGGTGCGGATGTCGCCGTCGTCGGTCGAGATCTTCACGCGGCTCATGAACCGCGCGCCGATCGACACCCGGTCGTTCGCCTTGATGAGGGTGCCGAGGTGGAAGCCGTAGCCGAGGTCGTGCCCCTCGAGATCGACGTCCGCGAAGTCCGTCCCGCGCGGCACGCCGAGGTTGAAGAAGGTGAAAGGCGTGCCCGGAATGGCCTGCCGTGAGAGGTCGACGCGCTGCTTCAACTGGAGCTTGGCGATGACCACGTCGAAGCCGCCTCCGACCGAAACCCGATCGTTCACTTTGTATGCGATCGTCGGCTGGATGTACGGCGCCTGCACCATGCTCTTGTAGGCGAGGAAGCGGCCTTCGAACGAGAGCGGCCACTCGCTGGTGAGCCCATACGGGACGAACAGGCCGAGACCGACCACCGTGCGATCGTTGAGCCGCTGGGCGTAGTAGCCGGACGGCACCGGGTACCAGGCCTTCCTCATGTCGGTCTCGACGCCGGTCGTGGCGTTCACGAAGGTCCCGCGCGGGCCAATCAGAGCCCCGCCAAGCGAGATGAGCTTGCCCTCGACGTCAGTGAGCGCGGCCGGGTTGAAGTAAATGGCCGAGCCGTCGAGGCAGGGCGACGCCACCCCGGCGCCGGCCGCACCCAGCATGCAGGCGCTCTGCTCGTACACCCCGTATCCCTGGGCGGCGGCCCGCGAGGGCGCCAGGGCCAGCGCCGCGAGAACCGCCGCGCCCATCAGTATCGTGTGTCGGTTGACCATACCTGGCCTCACTCCCCCAAGAGGTCGATGCTGTCGGTCGATGTCATTCGCCTCACGGGCCCGGACAACCCGTAGGCTAGCGAGTGGACGAGGGCTACGCAAGCCTCGTCCGGTCCTGTTTACGACGATGGAACGACGTGCGGCCTCCCGTCCGCGGGGGTGGGGGCATGGGTCTGGCGCTCGAGCGCGTCGAGAGCCGCGAGTTCGGCGTGACAGGCATCGAGCAGGTGCGAAGGGTCCGGCAGCAGGCCGGTGTCGGCCTGCAGGCCGAGCCACACGCTCCCCGCATAACTGATGACGCTCACGCCGAGCCCCAGCCGCCCGGCACTTGGCACGAAGAACATCACCTGGCGCAGCTCGCGGCCGGCAAAGCGGATCCGCTCCCGTGGCCCAATCACGTTGGTGACCACGGCTGTCGCCTTGCGCGAGAACACGTTGACTGCAAGGTCGAAGATCTGGCGCGGCGCCGCCCCAATCGCGCGCAGCAACTGGAAGACGACGTAGGCTTCCGGCGACTGCTTGAGGGCGACCATGCGGCGCCTGACCTCGAACAGCCGGTCGAGCGGCTCGTCGATGCCAATCGGCAGCGACAGGAAGACCAGCCCGAACTCGTTCCCGAGCCGGTGCGACTCTTCGAGGGGCCGCAGGTTCACCGGAATGACGCCCCGCACGTTCATGGTCTCGGGCACGGGCCCCCGGGTGAGCAGATACCGGCGGACGGCGCCGCTCACGATGGCCATGAGCACGTCGTTCAGCGTGGCGCCGGTCACCCGGCCGATTCGCTTCAGGGTCGCCACCGGGATGGGTTCGGACCAGACGACCCGCTTCTCGGTGCCGAGCGGCCCGCGAAGCACCGTGTCGGGGTCGGATTCCATCGCCACCAGGCGGCCGAGCGCGCCGACGCCGGCCCCGAACGTCGCGCCGGCCGAGACCAGGCGCGAGGGCCGCGTGAGCAACTGCCCCACCTGGCGCACGGCGGACGCGGGGAGCCGCCACACGAGGTTCGCCGCGCCATTCATGGCGGCCCCCACGGCGGCCCAGAAGCCTTCCTGCTCGTCGAGGTCGCCGTTGGTCGGCCCCGGCGCGACGGCCGCGCCGGCCGGGGGATCGGCCATCGTGAGCAGGACGTAGATGAGCGCGAGCCCATCGCCGATGGCGTGGTGCACCCGCATGACCAGCGCCGATCCACCCAGATAGTCGGGGACGAACCACGCGCGCCAGAGAGGCCGCACGTGTTCGAACGGCCGGTTCATCAACCCGCCGACGAAGGCCTGCAGCGCCGCCGCATCGGCTGGGGGCGGGAGCGTCACCTGCTCGATGTGCCGGTCGAGCGAGAACTCGGGATCGGTTTCCCAGGTGGGCGTGCCCACGGCGGCGTCGCCGTCGGCCACGCGCTGCGAGAATCGCGGAAACCGCAGCAGCTTCTCGTCGAGGATGCGCCGGATGTCGGAGAAGGCGACCGGCGTCTCGAAGATGAGAATCCCCGTCACGACCATCTGGTTGGTCGGCTCGTCCATCCGGAGCCAGGCGCTGTCGACGCTGGCAATCGGAGCACTCACGGGGCGGTCGGGAGGCGGCGTCATGAGAGATCAGGCCACGAGGTGCGGATAGCCGTTGGCTTTGAGCCACTCGCGGTAGACGGAGTGAATCGGCTTGGTGACCGGCGCCAGCTCGATGATCTTGGCCATGGGGCCCTTCAGCTTCACGCGCCCCAGGGTCACCGCCAGCAGCACGTTCTCCTTGCCCTGGAAGAAGCGGTTGGCCACCTCGCTCGACATCGACATGGTGATGAGCGGATCCCACGGCGGCGTGTCCCAGGTCCACACCAGATAGCGTCCCTCCGCCTCGTCCGCGGCAGGCGCCGCGTTGACGTGGAAGGTCACGCCCATGTCGGCGATCTCGAAGGCGTGCGGCGCCTGCGCGTCGCGCAGCGTGCGCCCCACCTCGGGATGCTCGTTCATCAGCTCGAAGATCTGCTCGAAGATCTGCTTGAACTCGTCGGTGCTGCGAAACGCCATGGGAGAAGCCCCGTGTGTCGTCCCCGGGAAGGCCTCATGGTAGCACTGCCGCCCCGCCCCGCGCCCCTCGACCGGAGCCATTCCGGCCGGGGCCGAATTGGAGCATAATGCGCCGGTCACGTGCCCTCTCCCCAGCGAGGTGACCGATGCGCAAGACCTTCTGTCTGACCGTGTTCGTCTTCGCCGCCGCGCTCAACCTGCTCGCCGCGACCGTCTCGGGCGTCACGTTCCCGGACACGGCCACCGTCGACGGCAAGAGCCTCGCCCTCAACGGCATGGGCGTGCGCGTCAAGGGCATGTTCTTCAAGGTCTACGTGGCGGGCCTCTACGTCGAGCAGAAATCCAAGGACGCGGCCACGCTGCTCACGAGCGACCAGACCAAGCACCTGCTCATGCAGTTCACGCGCGCGGTCTCGAAGGACCAGCTCGCCGACTCGCTGCGTGAGGGCCTCGAGGCCAACGCGCCCGAGGCGCTGAAGAGCATGAAGGCCGACTTCGACAGGGTGCTCGACGCGATGGGCTCCTACAACGAAGGCGAGCAGGTCGCCATCACCTACGTGCCCGGGAAGGGCACCACGCTCTCCGTCAAAGGCAAGGACACCCTCACGATTCCGGGCAAGCCGTTCGCCGATGCCATCTTCTCGATCTGGCTCGGCCCGAAACCTCCGACCAGCGATCTGAAGAAGAAGCTCACGGGGAATTAGGGGGAGAGGCCTCGGGCCTTGGGCCTTGGGCCTTGGGCCTCGGGCCCGAGGCCGCTAACCCGGACTATTCACGAAGGCAGTGACGAAGGCCCTGTGGGGCTCGCGTGAGGCGGTGCGGACGCGGGTGGTGGTCGGTAAAGGGGCGTGGCGGCCCGGGTGACGGGGTGAGGACGCGCACAGACGTGCGCCGCACAGTCCGCGAGGCGGCGATTGCCCGTGCGCAGGGACACCGGTCCCGTGTTGGGACAGGACGAGGGCGCGGGTGGGTCAGCGGGCGACCGCGCCGAGCCCGAGGGCGACGGCGCGCCACGCCTCGACGTGTGGATGCGCCCGCGGGAAGTGGAAGACGAGCCGGCGCACGGAGCGGACGACCTGCACGCCGACCTTCAGCAACGCGAGCCGCAGGCGTCCGACCTGCGCGCGGGCGAGCGGGGTGCGGGCGGCACGGCGCTGGAGCTCCTGGAGCAGCACGTAGGCGGCGGCGCTCAGGAGCACGCGCAGTTGGTTGGCCCAGAAGCGCGAGCAACTGGTGCGGCCGAAGGCGGGGTCGTGGTGGAGTTCCTTGAGGCGACTCTCGCTGTCGCCGTCGCCTCGTGGCGAACCGCGTCGAGCGCGTCGGTCGCCGCCGCGAGCAGCACGGGATTTGGCCATCGCGACGACGTACTCGACGTGGGCGGCCTCGAGCTAGGCGATGACGGTGTCCGCCAGCGCCTCGCCCAGCCGAAACAGGGTGCGCGGCGAGACGGCGTTCTCGAAGCGCGAGACCGTGGGCTGCGATGCCAGGCGAGGACCGTCCACCGGGTCGCGGTCGAGCAGCAGCTTGTGCACGGGGTCATCGGCCAAGGCGTCCGCGTCATTGGCGTCGGCGTGCCCGCAGGCGAGGCCGAAGATGCGCTGGGCGAGGAGATCCCGCATGGAATGGCGCACGCGGGTCGCGTCGCGCCCGTCGCTCAGGACGGCCGGCAAGGCGTCGATCAAGCCCAGGCGACGGTCCGCCGCTTTGAGCAAGATCGCGCCGCCATCCGAACTCGCGTCGGGCTGGTCGAAGGTGGCGACGAGGGGCTGGGAAACGAGATCAGGGAAGAGAACAGACTGTGTTACCGTGGGGTCGTTCAACAGCGGCGCCTCCGGGTGGCGAGAGGTTCCTTCAGCAAGGCCTTTCTACCACGCGGAGGCGTTTCTGTTTCTACGCAATCACATCGGCTCGTGAATAATCCGGGCTAAGGCCCAAGGCCCAAGGCCCAAGGCCCAAGGTGTTCAGGGAGGGCTACGCGTACAGCGCGTCGAGCTCCTTGCGGTACTTGTCTTCCACGACGCGCCGCTTGACCTTCAGGCTCGCGGTCAGCTCGCCTGCGTCGGTCGTGAAATCGGCGGGCAGCACGTCGAACTTCTTGATGGTCTCGAAGCTCGCCAGCGTGCCGTTCACCTGGTCGACGAAGCCCTGGAGCAGGCCCCGCACGTCGGTGTCCCTGGCGATCTCGGCCAGCGCCGCCTCGGCGGCCGGCGATCCGCGGTGCGCCAGCCACTTCCGCGTGGCCTCCTCGTCGAGCGTCATCAGCGCGACGCAGTAGTTGCGCGCGTTGCCGAAGACCAGCGCCTGGTTGATGTAGGGACAGACGGCCTTCAGGCGGCTCTCGATCATCTGCGGCGCGACGTACTTTCCGCCCGACGTCTTGATGAGATCCTTCTTGCGATCGGTGATCCGCAGGAGGCCGTCCTCGAGCTGCCCGATGTCGCCGGTGTGGAACCAGCCGTCGGGATCGAGCGTCTCGCGCGTCTGCTCGGGCAGCCCGTGGTAGCCGCGCATCACGCCGCGGCCCCGGACGAGCACTTCCCCGTCTTCGGGGGCGATGCGGATTTCCATGCCCGGCAGCGCCGGGCCCACCGTGCCGAACCGGTACTTCTCGGGCCGGTTCACGCAGGTGGCGGCACTGGTCTCGGTCAGGCCGTAGCCCTCGAGAATCTGCAGCCCCGCCGCGTGGAAGAACTCGGCGACCTCGCGCGACAGCGGCGCCGACCCCGACACGAAGTAGCGAATCCTTCCGCCGAACCGGTCGCGGAGCTTCGAGAAGACCAGGCGGTCGGCAATCGCGTGCTTGAGCGAGAGCACGCCGCGCGGCTCCTGACCGTTCTGCCGCAGCCGCGACACCTCGCGCCCCACGCCGAACGCCCACTCGAAGATCTTGTGCTTGGCGCCGCCGGCCTCCTGGGCGGTGAGCACCACCTTGTTCTGCACCTTCTCGAACACGCGCGGCACGGCTGCGACGAACGTCGGCTTGACCTCGCCCAGGTTGTCGACCATCTTGTCGACCCGGCCGTCGACGGCGGTCGGAAACCCGATGTGAATCTGCGCGGCCTCGAGCACCTTGCCGAAGATGTGCGACAGCGGCAGCCAGAGGTACTGCAAGTCCTCGGGTGTCAGGATCCCGAGCGCATCGATGGCCTCGGCCTCGTAGAGCCAGCAGTCGTGCGGCAGCTCGACCCCCTTCGGCCGCCCCGTCGTGCCCGACGTGTACACGAGCGTCGCCAGCGACTCGGGCGTCACCGACTCCACCACGCGCTCGAATTCGCCGGGATGCGCCGCGTCCCACGTGCGCCCTTCGTCGGCCAGCTGGTCGAGCGTCATCGCGAGCGGCTCGTCCACCCGGCCGCGCATGAGCACGATCGCCTTCAGCTCGGGGAGCTCTCCCCGGCGGCGCGCCACCTTGTGGAACTGCTCTTCGTTCTCGACGAACACGACCTGGCAGTTGGCGTCCTTCAGGATGAAGGCCGTCTCGTCGGGCGTGTTCGAGGGATAGATCGTCGTCGTCGCCCCGGCCGCGCTCATGATCGCGAAATCACAGAGCACCCAGTCGAGGCTGGTCGCGGCCAGCAGGGCACAGCGCTGCTCGTTCTGCAGTCCGAGCGCCCGCAGGCCGCACGCCAGGGCGCGGACGCGTTCGCCGACTTCGCGCCATGTGAGCCGGCCCCATCCGGGATCGGTGGGATAGAGATAGGCCTCGCGATCCGGCGTCGCCTTCACGCGCTGTCTCAACATGTCGGCCAGCGACCGAGCCGTGGTGGATGCCATCGTCGTCTCCTCGCGCACCAACTCCCGTCGTTCGAGGTGCGTTGGTTGCTGCCCTTCAGGCCGACGGCCGGCCTTCCCCCTGCGCGGCGGCGGGTGACGCCGCGGCCGCTTCCATCTCGCCCGCAATCGTGAAACGCACGCCTTGGCGCTCCGCCTCCACCGCCAGCTCGTACTCCTTCCCCAACGGGTCGGTGAAGTACACCATCTCGGAAGGCTCCCACTCGTACCGAACGCCGTTCATGAGCACCTCGCCGCCTGCCAGCCGGTGCGACAGTTCGACGACGCTGCGCGAACCCAGGTCGCGCAGCAGCGCTTCGAAGCGGCCCTGTCGCGCCGGGTCCAGGAACCGGAACTGGGCGCGCGACACGTACGCCGTATGATAGTGCGCCGGGCGGAAGGCGAGACCGGCCACCTTCAAGCGGTCGGCCACCAGCCGCATCATCCCCGTCACTTCGCGCGCCAGTCCAAGGCCCGGCACCTCCTGCCCGGGCAGTTGGGGGCGCCGATCGCTGAAACGCGCGCGCGGATCTCTCAAGCTCAGCCAGTGAACGTACAACACTTCGCGTCCGCCGACAACGAGGCGTTCGAGGACGACCTCGATCAGGGTGTGCTCGGTTCCCTCGCTCTGCCCGAGCAGGCGCACGCGCTCGCCGCCGGAGGTGGCGCGGTCGATGGCCACGCGGAAGTAGCCGTACCCCCGCCGCTCGAGGAAGGCGAGCACGCCGTAGCGGTGAAACGCGTATTCGAGCGCCTCGCGTGAATAGACGCCCAAAAACAGCCGTCCGCGCGCCGGGGCGAGCCCGAGGTCGGCGGCCACGTCGTCGAAATCGGTGTCGTCCCGCCGCGAGAACGGCTGCTGGCGACGCAGGCGCCGCGCCAGTCGGATGTAGCGGACGGCCATCGGATCGTCGCCGGCCTCGATGGGCCGGCGCGTGCGCCAGAGCAGCGCCAGGACGGTGCCCGCCAGCACCCGCCACGCATCGTCGTGGTAGCCGCCGCCGGGCAGCCAGACCGAGGGGACGCGGGAGAGCGCCTTGACGACCGCCAGGTCGCGGCGCCGGGCGCCGTCGAGCGTCAGGGCGAAGCCGCCCAGATGATCGCCGGCCAGCACGTCTCCGCCCGCGATGACGAAGGCCAGGTCGGGACGCGGCATGGCGGCCAATAGCGATCGCAGCGCGGCCAGGTAGGTGGCGTCGTCGGCGTCAGGGGGCAGCAGCCGGAGGTCGGCGTTCGCCATGGGGCCCGAGGCGTTCCCCGACAGCGCGCCCACCCACGCCATCGGGTCGCCGGCCAGGCACGCCATCGTGCCGTCGGGCGCGTGGGCGTCGAGGTCGAGCACGACGACCCGCCCGCTGAAGCCCCGGTGCCGAAGCGCGGCCACGGCAATGGCGATGTCGTTGATCGGGCAGAGCCCGGCGCCGAAGTTCGGCCCCGCGTGGTGGAATCCGCCCGCAAGGTTCACGGCCGGCCCGCGACGCGCGATGGCCTCGAGGGCGGCGGCCACCGTTCCCCCGCACGCCAGCCGGACCGAGTGCATCACCTCGTCCACCGGCACGTCCCAGGGGTCGACGCCGAAGACCCGGGCGAGCGTCTCCTGGTGGGCGAGCGCCTCGAGATACTCGGTGGTGTGGGCGCGCGCGATGTCCTGGTACCGCACACGCGCCGGCGCACGGAAGTTCGACTGCGCCAGCCAGCCCCACTCGAGGAGGTACCAAGCCACGAGATCGGCGCGGCGCGGGTTGAGTCCCGTGTGCCGCCCGAAGGCGGTCAGCGGCAGGCGGTACTCCGGGTCGTACCAGATGGGCAGGCGCCGATCGAGCGCGCCGAGCCGGCGGAGCTTCGCCAGCAGCATCGCTTCACGCCCACGCGTCGACCAGGCGCTGGCGCAAGGCGTCGAGCGACACCAGGTCGGCGGGTTCTTCGGGCATCAGGGGCAGGTCCAGCACGCGGGTGCCGGTGACGAGCGCGCGGAAGCGATCGAGGCCGCGTCGGTCGCGGTCCCCGAGCCACGTCATCAGCGCCTCGCCCGCCACGCCGGTGCGGCGTCCAGGCCGCGTCGTCACTTCCGGATGGCGCATGTTGACGGCAAGCGCATCGAGGTGATGCCCAGCGTCGCCGAGCCGCCTCGCGAAGAACAGCGTCTCGGCCACCCGGTCCTCTTCCGGCCGCGTCACCAGCAGGAATCCCGTCGCCGCCGAGCGCAGCAGCGCCCCCACCTCGCCGGCCCGCGTGCGGAACCCCTCGTAGAGCGGCGCGAACGCCTGGAAGAACTCCGCCATGTCGCGCAGCAGGCCGAGCCCCACCACCTTGTCGAGGAAGGCCTCGATGCCCCGTCCGAGCGGACCGAGGCGGCGCACCTTCCCGAGACGCCCCCGTTCGTCGAACCACGGCTTGAGCGCGATGCGCAGGGCCCCGCTGTCGAGGAACCCGGTCAGCCGCGCGGGCGCCTCCAGGAAATCGAGCGCCTGACGCGTGGGCGGCGTGTCGAGCACCACCCGGTCGTAGGCGTCGCTGGCGGCCACCTCGAACAGCCGCTCGACGGCCATGTATTCGAGCACGCCCGACAGGGTCCCCGAGAGCTGGGCGTAGAACCGGTTCTCGAGGATGCGCCGGGCCGCGGCCTCGTCGGGCGCGTAGCGTTCGATGAGGCGGTCGAACGTGGTGCGCGCGTCGAGCAGACTGGCATGCAGCGGCGCACGTGTGTCGGTGTCGACGCGCACGTCCGCCAGGCGGGCCGCCTCGCCGACGCCCAGCGTGTCCTTCAGCCGCAGTGAAGGGTCGAAGGTCATCACGAGCGTGCGGAAGCCGCGCTGCGCGCTCTCGAGGGCCAGCGCCGCGGCGAGCGTGGTCTTGCCGACGCCGCCGCTGCCCACCGTCACGATGAACCGGCGATCATCGAGCATGGGCCGCCTCCGGGTCCGGGGCCGGCACACCGGCGAGGTGTCGCGAGATTTCCGCGACGAGGGCGGGGCCGCGATCGAGGGCCAGGAGCGGCACCACGGCGAGCGGGCCCTTCCAGTACCGCGTCAGGCGGGCCAGCTCGCGCTCGTTCATGCGCCGCCGCTCGCGCCACAGCCGGGCGGCCGCCTCGGGAAGCCCGTGCGACTCGTATTCCGGGTAGACGCCATTGACCACCACCAGATCCGGCGACCGGTCGAGGCGCGCGCCGAGGCCCGCGACGAGTTCCAGCGTCTCGGTGACGGGCATCTCCTCGGCGTGGGTCACGACCACCAGGGCAAGGCGGGCAGGATCGGCCACGAACCCGCGCAGACGGCCGGCCATCTCGCCGAACGGACCGCTGTCGATGACCTCGGCCACCGCGGCGGGCGCCCCGAGCATCGACAGGCCGTGCCCGGAGGCGGGCGCGTCGAGGACGATCGTGTCGACGCCTGCGAGCGACCGCCCTCCCATCCCCTCGTGGATGCGCCAGGCGTGGCCCAGCACGGCGAGCGAGTCGATGCCGGGCGCGGCCTCGACAAAGTGCGCGAACACGGGGCTCCCCGTCACCCGCTTCACCAGCAGGTCCACCTTGAGGTGGTCGCGGACGGTGGCCTCGATGACCTCGCGCGGCGGCACGTGCTGCAGCCGCAGGTGCGAGGAGACGCGCACGACCTCGCCGCCCGACGGGGGCGTGTCGGTGAGTTCGTGCAGCGTCTCGCGCGGATCGACCTCGAGCAGCAGCGTGTCGTGCCCGCCATCGGCGAGCAGCCGTCCCAGCGCCGCCGCGACCACGCTCTTCCCCACGCCGCCCTTGCCGGTGACGAGCGTCAGCTCGCGGTGCGCCAGGTGCTCGACAATGGTCACGTCACGCCCCGTCTTCCCCTACTTCGCGTCCGGATACACCATCGTCATCGGGTCGGGGAGCGGAATGCGGGTCACCCGCCCGCCGGCGATCGTCTCGAGCGAGAACTCCGGCCGATCGGCGTCGCCCTTCAGCATGGCGCCCGTGTCGCCCACGGCCAGGATCACCAGGCGGTCGGGAGCGAGGTGCTCCCGGGCCACGCGTTGAATGTCGGCGACGGTCACCGCCCGC
Source organism: Vicinamibacteraceae bacterium (assembly GCA_023384595.1). Classification (GTDB taxonomy): domain Bacteria; phylum Acidobacteriota; class Vicinamibacteria; order Vicinamibacterales; family JAFNAJ01; genus JAHDVQ01. The sequence goes on from JAHDVQ010000005.1 coordinate 54,133, forward strand.
ACGCGGTCGCGGTAGGCCTGCCAGAATGCCGGGTCGCGCCCCGTCATCTCGTCGTCGGCAAACGCCTGGACCTTGGCCCCCGCCGACTGGTAGCGGCGCGGGAAGGTCTCGATCGCCGAGTTGCGCACCGACTCGAGCTCCTCGTCGCTCACCGGCTGCGTGCGAATGCGCGCAATCTCGTCGAGCGCGATCTGGACGGCGCGCGCCACCGACTCGCTCTTCGACTGGAAGCGCACCAGGAACACGCCGTCGTAGTAGATGCCGGGGGCAAACGACGATCCCGCGCTGTAGGCCAGGCCTTCGTCGGACCTGATGCGGTTGACGATGCGCGAGGTGAAGCCGGAGCCGCCGAGGATGTCGTTCATCAGGTCGATGGCGATCTCGTCGGGATGTCCGCGCTGGATGCCGAGGTGTCCGAGCGTGACGCGCCCCTGGTTCACGTCGGGCTTGTCGACGAGGTACAACCCCGGCGCCGGCGTGAACTCGGGCTTCGGCACGGCCGCCGCGCGCGGGCCGGCCTTCCAGCCCGCCATGGCCGATTCGAGCTTCGCCTTCATGGCGGCGGTGTCGAAGTCGCCGGCCACGGTGATGACGAAGTTCCCCGGGTGAACCACCTCCCGGTGGAACGAGAGCAGGTCCTCGCGCGTGAGGCTCTCGATGGAGGCACGGGTGGCGGCGGCGGTGCTGAAGTGCGCCTTCCCGCGCACGAGGTGCCCCCACTCGCGGTTCTCGATGCTCGCCGTCGAATCGTTCCGCCGCTCCATGGCCTGGAGCGCCTGCCGCTTCGCGAGGTCGAGCCGGTCCTGCTGGAACCGCGGCTGCCGCAGCATCTCGAACAGCAGCGCGAGCGCCTTGTCGGTGTCCTTCGCGAGGAAGTTCGCCGACGCGCTGCCCCGCGTGTCGCCAAAGCCGCTGCTGATGGATGCCGCCAGGAAGTCCGCCTCTTCGTCGAAGGCCTCCGCGGTATGGGTCTCGGTGCCTCCCGCCCGCATCTGCGACCCCGCGAGCGAGGCCAGGCCCTCCTTGCCCTTCGGGTCGAGGTAGGCGCCGCCGTAGATCTGGACGCCGACGGTCACGAGCGGCAGCTCGTGGTCCTCGACCATGAAAGCGACGACGCCGTTCCCGAGCACGTGCCGGTGCGCGGCGGGGTCCGGCGGCGTGAAGGTCAACGGCGGGTACGTGAGGTCGCGCGGGTGCGCAGGCACGGCCGGCGGCGTCTGCGCGGCGGCCATCGCCGCGCACAGCACGAGCGCGCCCGCCGGAATCACACGCGTCCAGGACTTCGACGTCACGGCTGCGCTCCCTTCTTCACGCGCTCCTCGAGGATGGCCTTGATGGCGGCCACCATCTTCTTCTTGTCGTCGGGAACGCCGGCCTCCTCGGCCTCGATCTTCGCCAGCATCTGCGTGGCCTGTTCGATGGGCATCTTCTGGACCTGGGCCCGCATCTGCTGCACGATCTGCCGCTCCTGATCGGACAGCCCCTGGAGCGACGGGTCGGCCGGTGCCGCCCCCTTCTTCGTGTAATAGAGGATGACCGTGCGCGTCTCGGGCGTCAGGTACTGACGGGCCACGCGCTGGACATCCTCGGCCGTCACGGCTTCGAGCTGCTTCGGATACTCGTTGAGCGCCTGCCAGCCGGTGGTGTTCTCGGCGAGCAGCAGTTGCAGCATCAGGAAGAACTTGTCGGTCAGCCGCCGGTAGTTGTCGGCGGCGAACTGGTTCTTCACCTTCTGCAGCTCACGGGCGTCGACGGGAGCGTCCTGCAGTTTTGCGACCTCGGCGAGCAGGGCCTCCTCGATGCCTTCGGGGCGCCCCCCCGGCACGGCGGTGCCCTGCAGCTGGAAGTAGCCTTCCCACTTCTGCGCGTTCTGCGCGGCCCCGGCGGCCGTGGCCACCTTCGTGTCGAGGACGAGCGACTTGTAGAGGCGTCCGGTCCGCCCGCTGAGCAGCGCGCCGAGCACGGTGAGCGCCGGCTCGTCGGCATGCCCTTCGGCCACCGTGAGGAAGCGGACGACGGCCTGCGGGTTGGTCTCGGCGTGGGCCACCATCCGCCGTTCGGCCACCGGCGCGACCTCCGTCGTGCGCACGGGAGGCGGATCGACGGGGTTGCGCTTCAGGCGCCCGAAGTACTTCTCGGCAAGGCGACGCGCCTCGGCGGGGTCGAAGTCGCCCGCGAGCGCCGCCACCAGATTGTTGGGCGCGTAATTGAGATCGAAGTAGGCCAGGGCCTCGTCGCGCGTGATCTGCTCGACGTCGGTCGGCCATCCCACGACGGGCCAGTGATAGGGCGACGCGCTCCAGAAGAGCGCCTCGAACTGCTCCTGGAACCGGCCGGTGGGCGTGCTCTCGGTCCGCAGGCGCCGCTCTTCCCGCACGACGTCGCGCTCCGAGTAGAACTCGCGGAACACGGGGTTCAGCAGGCGATCCGACTCCATCCAGAACCAGAGTTCGAGCTTGTTGGCGGGCACCGTGATGAAGTAGATGGTGAAGTCCTGGCTCGTGCCCGCGTTCATGCCGCTCGCGCCGGCCGTCGTGTAGATGCGATCGAACTCGTTCTTCACGAGCAGATCGCGTTCCTTCTGCTGCAGCGCGTTGAACTCCTCGAGCAGTTCCCGGTGCCGCGGCGACCGGTGCGTCGGGTCGGCCGGGTCGGCGATCTCGCCCCGACGATGCCGCTCCTGGAGCTTCAGCTCCTCGAGGCGGAGGTCGGCCTTCACCGCGTCCATCCGCTCGCGCACGGCCTGGTCCTCGGCGTAGTTCTTCGTGCCGATGGTGTGCGTCCCCTTGAACATCATGTGTTCGAAGAGGTGCGAGATACCGGTGATGCCCGGCCGTTCGTTCACCGAGCCGACCTTGGCCAGCCAGCCTGCGGCCACGCTCGGATCGCCGGTCTTGGGAAGAAGCAGGAACTTCATGCCGTTGTCGAGCACGAACTCCTGCGGTTCAATCTGCTGCGCTCCCGCCGGCGCCGCCCAGAGCGCCACGAG
>JAHDVQ010000005.1:57221-64121 GCA_023384595.1 Vicinamibacteraceae bacterium
CCAACGCCCAAGGTCCGGTATGCTGTTCCGATGCTGCGAGTCGTGGAACGGGTGCTCGGTGAAGGCGACCTGACGCGTGACGGCCAGCCGGTTGGCCGCGTCGGGTACGAGCTGACGCTCTACCAGGAATGGCACGAGCAATGCGGGAAGCTCATCGCCGGCGGGTTCACGGTCGAAGGGCTGTTCCTCGCGCCGCCGTCGACGCTCGAATCGGCCCTCGGGACCTCGTCACCCCTCACGCTCCACCTCGACGACGGGCGCATCTGGCACTGCTACGTCGTCAACCCCGACGGGCTCGCGACGCCGGCCGACGAACGCGGCTTCGTCCCGGCGGACTGACACCCCCCAGCCCCGTTGCCCGTGCGGCGCCTCGTCGCGACCAGCGCGACGGGCGCCTCGTTCAGGCAGCCGGCGTGGCCAGGGCCGCGCGCAGCGCGACCTCCAGTTCCTCGTAGCGATACGGCTTCTGGATGAAGCCCGCGACCCCTCGCAGCGACTCCCGGCCGACCACATCGTCGGCGCTGAAGCCCGACGTCATGAGCACGTGCAGCCCGGGATCGAGGCGCCGCAGGGCCACGAAGGTCTCCTCGCCGCTCATCCCGGGCATGGTCATGTCGAGCAGCACGCCGAGGATCTCCGCGCGCCGCTCACCGAACACGCGCAGGGCCTCGGCCCCGTCGGCGGCCTCGTACGCCGAGAGCCCCATGCGCGCGAGCATGCGCACGGCCATCCCGCGAACCGACTCCTCGTCGTCGACGACGAGCACGGCGCCGCCGGAGAGCGGCAGCCCGCCGGGAAGGGCCACCACCGGGGCAGGCGCGACGGCTCGCGCCGACACGGGGAGCAGCATTGTGAACGTCGTGCCCTGGCCCGGCGCGCTGGTGAGCCGCACCGCGCCGCCGTGACCGCGCACGATGCCCATGACCGAGGCGAGGCCAAGGCCGCGCCCCATGAACTTCGTGGTGAAGAAGGGATCGAAGATCCGCGCGCGGACCTCCTCGCTCATCCCGCACCCGTTGTCCCTGACGGTGAGCGCCACGTAGCGGCCGTCGGGCACCGCGTCGTCGACGACCAGGCCCGCCCGGGTCGCGGCATCCACCGTCTCGCAGCCGGTGGACACCGTGACGACGCCGTCGTCGCCCTCGATCGACTCCGCCGCGTTGAGCACCAGGTTCATCAGCACCTGACGCAGCTGCGTCGCGTCGCCCTCGACCGCCGGCAGATCCGCGCCGGTGTCGAGCTCGAGGCGGCATCGTCCGCCGACCGAGAGCGAGAGCAGCGCGACCATGTCGTGCGCGAGGGTCGACAGGTCGATGGCGTCGACCACGAACTGGCCGCGGCCCGAGTAGGCGAGCAGTTCGCGCGTCAGCTCCGCCGCGCGGCGGGCCGAGTTGACGACGGCCACGAGGTGCTCGTGCGTGCGATCGGCGGGATCGAGATCGCACAGGGCGAGATCGGCGTGACCCAGGATCCCGCTCAACAGGTTGTTGAAGTCGTGCGCGATGCCCCCGGCCAGGATGCCCAGGCTCTCGAGCTTCTGCGCCTGCTGCAACTGCCGTTCGAGCTCGTCGCGCTCCGCGTTCGCCCTTCGCAGATCGGTCAGGTCGAGGCCAATCAGCCAGCTCGCCCAGCCGGGCACCTTCAGCCGCTCGGTGATCTGCGACACCAGGATGGTCCGCGGCTCTCCGTCCCGCGCGCGAATCTCGACCTGCAGCCCGTCGAAGTCGGCGTCCAGCCGATCCCACGACGTGGCGGCCGGCTCGAGCAGCGCCGGCGTCGGCAGCAGCCGCGCGGCGAGCGCGCGCTCGCCGAGGATCTCGTCGGCCGTGAACCCCGTGACGCGCTCGCAGTGGGCGTTCCAGAACGCGACGCGCCTGCGACGGTCGAAGGCGGCGATCATCACCGGCATCCGGTCGACAATCAGCCGGAACCGCTGCTCGCTGGCCCTGAGGGCCTCCTCGGTACGGCGCCGCTCGGCGTTCTCGCTCTCGAGCGCGGCGGTGCGGTGCCGCACCTGCCGGCGGAGCTGCCCCACCCACACGAGCGCCAGCAACACGCTGGCGCCCGACGCGGCGCTGGCCCACAGGAGGACGCGCCGCCACCTGGGATCGGGTGGCCGGTCGGGGTCGTAGATGAACCCGTCGAGCGAGTAGGTCCCCGAGAAGAGCCCCGTCTCGACGAAGACGTTCGCCATGGCCTGCCACCGGCCAGGGTTCTGGTGGCCGATCTCCACCACGTCCGGCATGATGAGCTCGCGCATGATGCGGGCCTCTTCGAGCAGCCGCTCGCGCGTCACCCCTCGCGCCGCCACGCCGTCGAGCGCCAGGATGACGCCGACCATCTCCTCGGCGTGGTCGAGGGCGTAGTCCCAGCCCTGCATGCTCGCCCGCACGAAGCGTTCGACGAGCTCGGGATGGGCGGCAACGAAGGCGTCGGTCGTGAACAGGGCGTCGCCGTAGAAGTCGATGCCGAAATCACGCGGCCAGATGACGGCGGGCTCGACCCCGGCGCGCGCCAGCACTCCGGGCTCCACGGTCACGTAAGCCGAGAGGGCGTCGACGCGGCCCTCCACGAGATCCTCGAGGCGCCAGGAATGCGGAACCACGTTGACGTGTTCCATGCCGACGCCCTCGCGCAGGAACATCGCGCGCAGTTGCGCGTCGCCATGGTCGCCGGTGAGCATCACGCGCTTGCCCGCGAGGCTCTGCGGATCGGGGAGCCCCGCGTCGCGGCGGGTCATGATGATGTGGGGCGAGTGCTGGAACACCGCGGCGCAGGCGACGACCGGTTCGCCGCGCATCCTGGCCAGCAGGATGTCCGAGTCGCCCACGCCGAAGTCGGCGGCGCCCGACTTGACCTGCGCGAGCGAGGAGCGGCCCGGGTGTCCTTCGAGGAGCACGACGTCCAGACCCGCGCGCGCGTACAGGCCCTTGCGAACCGCCGCGTAGTAGCCGGCGAACTGGAACTGATGCCGCCACTTGAGCTGCACGACGACGCGGGTGGGCGGCGCCTCGGCGGCCGACGAGGGTGGCGCCCCGGCCAGGCACGCGGTCGTGGCGAGCAGACAGGTCAGAACTCGGGGTCTACGCACTCGACTCGCACCTCTCCCCGGGTCAATCGGCACGGCGTGCGGGGCACGCCAGCCGCGGGCGGCACCCTTCTGCCCGCCGGATTTCCGGCGCTCGCCGGCCCCTCGAGCGGCCCGACGGTGGCGGAACGGGTCAAATGGTTGGATAATCGGGACTTATTCAGCTCGACAACGGGGTATGCGCCTTGCTTCCGATCGGGGGGATGCGGGTCGTTCCGATCCGCCGTTCCCCCCCTGTCTGCGAGGTATCCATGACGCCAACCGAAGCCCCTCTCTCGCTGAGCGAGCACGAGCGGCTGCACACGTCGCTGCGCGGGCGCGACCTCCTGTCGATTCGCGATCTGTCGGTTTCGGAACTCCGCGAGCTCTTCGAGCGCGCCCGCCTCATGAAGCGCGATCCCGTGAAGTACTCCACCGCGCTGCGGGGCCAGACGCTCGCGATGATCTTCGAGAAGCCCTCGCTGCGGACGCGCGTGTCGTTCGCGGTGGGCATGATCCAGCTCGGCGGACAGGCGCTCGATCTGTCGCCCGAGATCAGCCTCGGCCGCCGCGAGGCGCTGGCCGACGTCGCGCACAACCTGGAGCGGATGGTCCAGGGCATCATGATCCGCACCTTCGGCCATGACATCGTCGAGACGCTGGCGCGGCATGCGGCCATCCCGGTCATCAACGGCCTCACCGATTTCAGCCACCCCTGTCAGGCGCTCGCCGACTACCTCACGATGCTGGAGGTGAAGACGCGGCTCGAGGGCCTCAGGGTCGCCTACGTGGGCGACGGCAACAACGTGGCGCACTCGCTCATCTTCGGCGCGGCCCGCGTGGGGGCGCACCTCACCGTCGGCACGCCGGAGGGCTTCGCGCCCGATGCCGGGGTGCTCGCCCGGGCCGCCGGCGAACAGTCGGCGACCGGGGCGAACATCCGGCTCACCCACGATCCGGTCGAAGCGGTCCTCGACGCCGACGTCGTCTACACGGACGTGTGGGCGAGCATGGGCCAGGAGGCCGAGGCCGAGGCGCGCCGCCGTGCGTTCCTGCCCTTCCAGGTGAACGCGTCGCTCATGGCCCACGCGAAGCCCGACGCGATCTTCATGCACTGCCTGCCGGCCCACCGGGGCGACGAGGTCACCGACGAGGTGCTCGACTCGCCACAGTCGGTCGTGTTCCAGCAGGCCGAGAACCGGTTGCACGCCCAGAAGGCGCTGCTGTTCGCCCTGCTCCGGTAGGGTTCGGAGTCATCGAATGATTACCACCGATCTGGTTGCCCTCGAGGAGCGCTACGGCGCTCACAACTACCACCCGCTCGACGTCGTCATCACGCGGGGCGAGGGCGTGTGGGTGTACGACGTCGACGGCCGGCGCTATCTCGACTGCCTCGCGGCGTACTCGGCCGTGAACCAGGGGCACTGTCACCCGCGCATTCTGCACGCGCTCACGGCGCAGGCGGCCCGCGTGACGCTGACCTCGAGGGCCTTCCGCAACGAGCAACTGCCGCTGCTCCTCGAGCGGCTGCACAGCCTCACCGGCATGGACCTCGCGCTGCTCATGAACTCGGGCGCCGAGGCCGTCGAAACGGCGCTCAAGGCGGCGCGCAAGTGGGGCTACACGGTCAAGGGCATCCCCGACGGGCAGGCCGAGATCATCGTCTGCGCCAACAACTTCCACGGGCGGACGATCGCGATCGTGGGCTTCTCGACCGAGGAGCAGTACCGCCAGGGCTTCGGCCCGTTCGCCCCGGGCTTCCGGGTGGTGCCCTTCGGCGACATCGCCGCCCTCGAGCAGGCGATCACGCCGTCGACGTGCGCGTTCCTGGTGGAGCCCATCCAGGGCGAGGCCGGCATCATCGTGCCGCCCGAGGGCTATCTGCGCGCGGCCGCGGACCTGTGCAAGCGCCACGACGTGCTGTTCATCGTCGACGAGATCCAGTCGGGACTCGGACGGACCGGACGCCTGTTCGCGCATCAGTACGAGGACGTCACCCCGGACGCGATGATTCTGGGCAAGGCGCTGTCGGGCGGGTTCTACCCCGTGTCGGCCGTCGTCTCGCGCCGCGAGGTCCTCGGCGTCTTCAAGCCCGGCGACCACGGCAGCACCTTCGGCGGGAATCCGCTGGCCTGCGCCGTGGCGCGAGCGGCCCTCGACGTGCTCGAGGACGAGCGTCTGCCCGAGCGCGCCGCGACGCTCGGCGCCGAGATGCTCGAAAAGGTGCGGGCCATCGCCTCGCCGGTCATCAAGGAGGTCCGGGGGCGCGGTCTCTGGATCGGCATCGAACTGCACGAGGCCGCGCGGCCGTGGTGCGAGCGCCTCGCCGCCCGCGGCATCCTGTGCAAGGAGACGCACGATCGCGTGATTCGGCTGGCGCCGCCGCTGGTCATCGCCCGCGAGGAGATCGACTGGGCCGTCAACGAGATCCACCAGGTACTCACCGGCGCGCGCTGAGCGCCACGGAGCAGGCTGCATGCGAACGAAGACGATCATCATGGGCGCGGCGGGGCGCGACTTCCACAACTTCAACGTCGCCTTCCGCGACGACGACCGGTACGAGGTCGTCGCCTTCACCGCCACCCAGATTCCCGATATCGCCGGACGCCGGTATCCGGCCGCGCTCGCCGGGCGCCTCTATCCGGAGGGCATTCCCATCTACGCCGAGGACGACCTGACCTCGCTCATCGAGAGCCACGGCGCCGGGCTCGTGGTGTTTTCGTACAGCGACGTGTCGCACGAGTACGTGATGCACCGCGGCGCGCAGGTCAATGCCGCGGGCGCCGACTTCATGACGATGGGCGCGGCGCGCACGATGCTGACGTCGGCGCGCCCTGTGGTCGCCGTGTGCGCGGTGCGCACGGGCGCGGGCAAGAGCCAGACGACGCGCAAGGTGGCGCAGTGGCTCCGCGACCGCGGGCTGCGCGTCGCCGCCGTGCGGCACCCGATGCCCTACGGCGACCTCGCCGAGCAGAAGGTGCAGCGCTTCGGGTCGCTCGACGACCTGGTGCGCCACAAGTGCACGATTGAGGAGGTCGAGGAGTACGAGCCGCACATCGTGTCGGGCACCATCATCTACGCGGGTGTCGACTACGAGGCGATTCTGCGGCAGGCCGAGACCGAGGCCGACGTGGTGCTCTGGGACGGCGGGAACAACGACCTGCCCTTCTACCGCCCCGACCTGCACATCGTCGTGGCCGATCCGCTGCGTGCGGGCCACGAGCTCACCTACTATCCGGGCGAGACGAACGTCCGGATGGCCGACGCGGTGGTCATCAACAAGGTGGATTCGGCCGACGCGTCGGCCGTCGATCTGGTGCGGGCCAACATCCGCCGCGTCAACCCGGACGCCGTCATCGTCGAGGCGGCCTCGCCGGCCTCGTGCGAACGGCCCGATCTGGTGCGCGGTAAGCGCGTGCTCGTGGTCGAGGACGGGCCCACGGTGACCCACGGCGAGATGAAGTTCGGCGCCGGCACCGTCGTCGCGCGCAAGTTCGGCGCCCGCGAGATCGTCGATCCGCGGCCCTTCGCAGTGGGGAGGCTCGCCGAGACCTACGCGAAGTACCCGGGCATCGGAACGGTGCTGCCGGCAATGGGCTACGGCGAGGAGCAGACGCGCGACCTGGCCGCGACGATTGCCGCCACGCCGTGCGACACCGTCATCGTCGGGACGCCAATCGATCTGGCGCGCATCATCACCATCTCGCAGCCGTCGGTACGCGTCCGGTACGACCTGCAGGAGATCGGGCGGCCCGACCTCACCGACGTGCTGGCGCCGATGCTCGAACGGATCGGCGCGTCGCGCTCGTAGTCCCGGCCGCTTCGGCCGGCTC
>JAHDVQ010000190.1:0-1876 GCA_023384595.1 Vicinamibacteraceae bacterium
AACTGATAACTGATCTGGCCCGACCCTTGCGTAACCGAACGGTGCAGGTGTGTCGCTGCCGACTGTCCGGCACTTCTCGGATCTCATGATTCAACGGCCGGCAGCTCGCGTCTGCCGGCCGTTTTGTTTTTCATTCGCCGTTACGAGGACTTCATCATGTCGTCAGCCGCTCCAACCACCACGCCTCGCAGTCATCTCGAGATCGCGCGGTCGTACACGTTGCGTCCCATTCTCGACGTCGCGAGCGAACTGGGCCTGCTCCCCGACGAGGTGGAACCCTACGGCCGCTACAAGGCCAAGGTGACGCTCTCGGTTCGTGATCGCCTCGGCGATCGGCCCCTCGGCAAGTACATCGACGTCACGGCCATCACGCCGACGCCGCTCGGGGAAGGGAAGACCGTGACCTCGATCGGCCTCGGCCAGGCCTTCCGCCGGCTGGGCGTGAAGGCGGTCACGTGCCTCCGGCAGCCGTCGCTGGGCCCCGTCTTCGGCATCAAGGGCGGCGCCAACGGCGGCGGCCACGCGCAGATTGCGCCCATGGAGGACGTGAACCTCCACCTCACCGGCGACATCCACGCCGTGGGCGCGGCGCACAACCTGCTGGCCGCGATGATCGACAACCACCTGCACCACGGCAACGCGCTCGACATCGACCCCGAGTCGATCCAGTGGCGCCGGGTCGTCGACATCTCCGACCGCGTGCTGCGCAACGTCACGGTTGGCCTCGGCGGCAAGGCCGATGGTCCCATGCGCCAGAGCGGGTTCGACATCACGGTCGCGAGCGAGGTGATGGCCATCCTCGCGCTGGCCACCGACCTCGGCGACCTTCGCCAGCGCCTCGGCCGGATCGTCGTGGCGACCACGCGCGCCGGCGCGCCCGTGACCGCCGACGACCTGAAGGCGGCGGGGTCGATGACCGTGCTGCTGCGCGACGCCATCAAGCCCACGCTCATCCAGAACCTCGAGGGCGGAGCCGTGTTCGTGCACGCCGGGCCGTTTGCCAACATCGCGCAGGGCAACAGCTCGATCGTGGCCGACCAGATCGCGCTGCGGCTGGCCGACTACGTGGTGACCGAGTCGGGGTTCGGGGCCGACCTCGGCGCCGAGAAGTTCATGAACATCAAGTGCCGGACGTCGGGGCTCGCGCCAGACTGCGTGGTGATTGTCGCCACGGTGCGCGCGCTCAAGATGCACTCCGGGCGCTTCACCATCGTGGCGGGCAAGCCGCTCGATCCCGGGCTCCTCAACGAAGACCTCGACGCGCTCGCCCTCGGGATCGTCAACCTCGAGAAGCACATCCGGAACGTGCGGCTCTTCGGCGTGCCGGTGGTCGTGGCCGTCAACGCGTTCGAGACCGACACGGAGCGCGAGCACGCGTTCATCCGCGACCGCGCGGTCGCGGCCGGAGCCCACGCGGCGGTCACGCACCGGGTGTACGCCGAGGGCGGGGCCGGCGGCGAGGCGCTGGCGCGCGCGGTGATGGCCGCGTGCCAGGAGCCGTCCGACTTCATCACGCTCTATCCCGACGAGGCCTCGATCCGCGAGAAGATCGAGACCATCGCCACGCGGATCTACGGCGCCGACGGCGTCGACTACTCGCCCGGAGCCGAGCAGCAACTCGCCCTCTACGACCGGCTGGGCTACGGGCATCTGCCCATCTGCGTCGCCAAGACCCACCTGTCGATCAGCCACGACCCGAAGCTGAAGGGCGCGCCGACAGGCTGGCGGCTCCCCATCCGGGAGATGCGCGTGGCGGCGGGCGCCGGTTTCATCTACCCGATCTGCGGGGAGATGCGCACCATGCCCGGCCTGCCGAGCGTGCCGGCGGCCGTCAACATCGACATCGACGAGCACGGCGAGGTGGTGGGGTTATTCT
>JAHDVQ010000190.1:1976-6576 GCA_023384595.1 Vicinamibacteraceae bacterium
TTCTGGAGCACACATGGCCCGCGGATGGGAGAGTAAGGCGGTCGAGGCGCAGCAGGCCGAGCGCCAGCGCGCCGACGCGCGGGGCCCGGTGGTGACGGCAGCCGAACGCGAGCGGCTGCAGCGCCGCCGCGGCCTGGAACTGTCACGCACGCGCCTCGAAGCCTCGCTCGCCTCGGCCAGCTCCGATGCGCACCGGCGGGGCCTCGAGGCGGCGCTCGCCGACCTCGACCGCCAGATCGCCGCGCTGACAGACCCGAAGGCGGGCTGACGCGGACCGACAGCTCTCCACCGCGCCGGTATGGGGCAGCTCCGGCTGCCCTATACTGCGCGCATGCAGACCACACCGTTCTCCCGCCGGCGCTCCGCCGCCACCCTGGTCGCGTGCCTGCTCGCGCTGCCGGCCCTGCTCTTCGCCCAGTCCGACACGCGGCGCGTGCCGGCGATCGACGACCTGCTCGGCCTCCGCACCGCCGGCAACGCCAGGATTTCTCCCGACGGCCGCTGGGTGGCGTACACCGTCACCACCAGCGACTTCGAGCAAGACGCCTTCGTCACGCACATCTGGGTGGCTCCGGTCGAAGGCGGAGCGCCCTACCAGCTCACGCGCGGTGCGAAGTCCGCCGGGTCTCCCGAGTGGTCGCCCGACTCGCGCTGGATTGCCTTCACGAGTTCCCGCGCGGGCGACCGGTCGCAGATCTTCGCGATTCGGCCCGACGGCGGCGAGGCCGTGCAGCTCACGAAGGCCGAGACGAGCGTCGCCGGCTTCGAGTGGTCGCCCGACGGACGCCAGATCGCCTTCGCGGCGGCCACGCCCGACTCGCGCGACCGGAAGCAGCGCAAGGAGCACCTGGGCGACTTCGATGTCGTCCGCCGTGACTACGCGCACCTCCACATCTGGACCGTCGACGTCACGGCCGCCCTCGAGGCGCCACAGAAGGGCCGCCAGCGGACGAGCGGGACCGACTTCAGCGTCGGCGCCGCCGCATGGTCGCCAGACGGGAAGCACATCGCCTTCTCGGCCACGAGGAACCCCGATCTCGTGCAGGGGCACACGGGCGACATCTATGTGCTCGACCTCGACGGCGACCACGTGCGCAAGATCGTCGACCTCGCGGGGCCAGATTCGAACCCGCGCTGGTCGCCCGATGGCCGTCAGATCGTGTTCGTCTCGTCGATGGGGCGGTCCGACTTCTTCCACGCCAACCGTCGTCTCGCCATCGTCCCCGTCGAAGGCGGCCGGCCCCGCTCGGTCAGCGACGCGTTCGACGAGCAGCCGAGCCTGCTCGACTGGCGCGCCGAAGGCGTCTACTTCACGGGGCTCCAGAAAACGGCCAGCCACCTGTTTCGCGCCGAGCCTTCATCCGGCAGCGTCACACGGGTGAGCGGCCCGGATGATCTGATCGGGACATCGTTCAGCCTCAGCCGCGACGGGAAGACCGCGGCGTTCTTGCGGCTGTCGGCCAGCGAGCTGGGCGAGATCGTCGTCACGCCGCTCGCCGCCTTCGCGCCCCGACGCCTCACCACGATGAGCGATCAGCTGACCTCGCTCGTCCTCGGCCGGCGTGAGGTCATCTCGTGGAAGAGCACCGACGGCACCCCGATCGAGGGCGTGCTCGTGAAGCCTGCCGACTTCGATGCCTCGCGGAAGTACCCGCTGCTCGTCGTCATTCACGGCGGACCGACCGGCATCGATCTGCCGACGGCGGTCGACACCCGCTATTACCCGATTGACGCGTGGGTCGGGCGCGGCGCGCTGGTGCTCAAGGTGAACTACCGGGGGAGCGCCGGCTACGGCGAGACGTTCCGTCAGCTGAACGTCCGCAATCTCGGGGTCGGCGATGCCTGGGACGTCGTCTCGGGCGTGGACCACCTGATTGGACAAGGGTGGGTCGATCCGGCGCGCGTCGGCGCGATGGGATGGAGCCAGGGCGGCTACATCTCGGCGTTCCTCACCACATCGACCACGCGGTTTGCCGCGGTCTCGGTGGGCGCGGGCATCTCGAACTGGGCGACCTACTACTACAACACCGACATCACGCCGTTCACGATCCAGTACCTCGGCGACGACCCGGCCGACGATCCGGAGATCTATCGCAAGACGTCGCCGATGACCTACATCACGCAAGCGAAGACGCCCACCCTCATCCAGCACGGCGAGAACGACCGCCGCGTGCCCATCCCCAACGCGTACGAGCTGCGCCAGGGGCTGGAAGACCGCGGGGTGCCGGTCGAGATGGTGGTCTACAAGGGCTTCGGGCACGGCATCACGAAGCCCAGGGCCATGCGCGCCGTGATGCGCCACAACCTCGAGTGGTTCAACCACCACCTCTGGGGCGACCCCGCGCCCGACCTCACGACCCCGTCGCTCCCGCCGGCCGGCGAGAGCGAGGAGAAGACCGGCGCTCAGCCCGCCATGACGGGAGGACGCCGTCCGTAGCGCTGCGTCGCGTAGCCGACCACCAGGCCGAGCACCGACCCCGGGAGGATGATTTCCCAGAAGTAGGGGCCGCCGAGCGTCACCAGCCAGGCGAAGAACGCCCCGGCGACGAGGCCCACGAGAAGCCCGAGCGGGAGCGACTGCTTCTTGTGGGCCACGTAGCCCACGATGAGCCCGACGATGAGGCCCTTGAACGTGGAGCCGGCGACGATGCCGGCAATCTGCGGCGCGGTTTCGGGCGCCGAGACGAGGGCCGTCAGCCCGTCGAAGACTCCGAGAATGCCGCCCAGCACCAGACCCAGCACAGGCTTGCTCATGAACACCTCCTGGGGGTTCCTTTACCTCTTCGCGCGCCGTCCTTTCGCCGCGACGCGGCCGGCACGCTCGCGCGCCGCGACGCGTCAGCCCTTCGCGGCCATGTAGAAGGCGACCATCGTGCGCATCAGCAGGTACGCGGCGATGAGCAGGAGCGGGGTCCTGTAGGTCCACGCCAGCCGCGCCACCCGCTCCACGACGGTCTCGCGATACGCGCTCACCGGCAGGCCCGCGCGAAACCGCGCGACCTCGTCGCCCAGCGCCTCGGCCGATCCGTACCGATCCTCCGGGGACGGCGCCGTGGCCTTCAGGCAGACGGCGGCCAGGCGCCGATCGACGCGGGCGGCCCGGAGCGCGGCCTCGCGCTCGGCGCTCGAATCGGGCGGCGTCTGGTCGAGGAGCAACGCGAAGAGCAGCGCGCCCAGCGCGTAGACGTCGGCCCTGGCCTCGACAGGGCGGCCCTGGCGCTGCTCGGGCGCCATGAACCCCGGCGTGCCGGCGACCAGGCGCGGAGCCTCGCGCTCGTCAGCGTCGTCGTCGTCCGCCTCCGGCGCGCCGAGGGCCGTCGAGAGGCCCCAGTCCAGGACGAGCACCTCGCCAAAGGGCCCCACCATCACGTTGTCGGGCTTGAGATCGCGGTGCAGGACGCCGTGCGCGTGTGCGAACGCGACGGTCTCGACGATGCGTTCGAAGATGCGGAGGCGCTCGTCGAGCCGCGGGCGCTCGGCCAGCACCCCCGACAGGCTCCGGCCTCGAACGAGCTTCATCACGTAGAACGCGCGCCCGTCGGCCAGGATCCCGACGTCGTGCACGGGGACGATGCCCGGGTGCTCGAGGCGCGCCAGCACGACGGCTTCCTGACGGATGCGCGCGTCGAGGGTCTCGGCGTCGCCCACGACGTCGACCACCTTCAGGGCGACGTCGCGATCGAGCGCGCGGTCGCGCGCGCGGTAGACCGCGCCCATGCCGCCGCGGCCGATTTCCTCGAGGACGTCGTAGCGTGTGCCGCGCGCATCGGGCCACACGGCCGCCCGCTGCAGGCGGCCCACGACGGTGTCGGAGAGCCACGTCATGCGGGCCGGATCCCGAGCAGGTCGCGCGCCTCGGCCCGGAACTCCGCGTCCGACGACGTGAGGGCGCGCACCTCGTCGAGCACGGCCGCGCGCAGTTCCCGGCGCACGGCCGCGAGGTAGTTCGTCACCTGGGTCACCGCCAGACCGTGCGCGTCGGCCAGTTCGGCGTAGGAGGGAGGAGTGCCCTCGTTCAGGTCGTGGTGCGCGAAGACCGCGAAGGCGGCGCCGCGACCGCGCGCCAGATGGTCGGCCCGGACCCGCTCGACGGCCCGCGAGAAGACGGCGCGCACGAGATCCCGGCGGAACACCTCGTCGAAGTCGGCCTCGACGGCCGGCTCGTGCTGCCTCAGTTCGCCCTCGGCGGTCGAGAAATCGAGCGGGAGGACCTGCATCTCGCCGCCGCGCTTGGCGCGCCGCTGGTCGCGCTGCTGGTTCTGCACGAAGCGATCGAGGCACACCCGCAGGAACGTGCGGAACCGCGCCTTCTCCGGATCGAATCGCTCGAGGAACCCCTTCTCGAGCGCGGCCGCCAGAAACGCCTGCGTCGTATCCTCCGCGTCGGGCGGCGCCAGCTGCCACCGGACACGCAGGTAGCGGTAGATCGGCTTCCAGTAGCAGGAGACCACGGCGTCGAAGGCCTGCTGCCGCACCTGCCCCTCGCCGCTCCGGAGCCGGAGCAGGAGCGAGGCTCGGGTTGCCGGAAACCCCTGACCGGGCACAGGCCCCGCATCCTACCACCGCGGGGCGTCAGGGGCCTACCGTGGCTGCTGGCGGT
>JAHDVQ010000191.1 GCA_023384595.1 Vicinamibacteraceae bacterium
CCCGGTGTCACTGATGGCACGCCGCTCACGGCGTCGAGGAGCCGCGAATGGAACCGCCGTGCGGAGCCTGACCCGGCGGAAGGTCGTGACCGAGCGCACGGCCCCCGTGCCAGCTGATTCTACTGCATCAGTGCCGGTCGGGTCCCCGCAAGGCGGGGCACACCGCAAGGCGCGGTGACGCCGGCAGCTGAGGATGGCTTGCTACCGTTCGTTCCCACCCTTCGCAGACGGACGCGCGAGCCGCGACCGGCGGTACTCGCCGACGGCACGGCGCGCGGCGAGCGCGCCGACCTCCCTGAGGGCGATCAGCCCGTCGCGCAGCAACCGCACACTGCTGCGCCCGGTCTCGATCGTCACCGCCACGGGGATCTCCGCGACACGCAGGCCGAGCCCCCTGGCGATCAGCAGCACTTCGAGATCGAACGCGAAGCCGGCCGTCGTCAGTCTCGGCATCACATCCTGAAACGCCGTCGCACGGAACGCCTTCACCCCGCACTGCGTATCGCGATGCGTCAGGCCCAGGCACGCGCGCACGAACACATTGAACAGCAACCCGAGCAGGTGCCTTCGGTACAGGAAGCCGAAGAGGCGCACGGGCACCCCATAGGTCGAATCGGGGTGGCGTCGGTTGCCGATCGCGACGTCGACCGCCTGCAGGGCGTCGACCGCCCTCTCCAGCGTGGTCCGACCGAACGCGAGATCGGCATCGACGACGACGACCGCGGCGCGGCTGCGTACCAGCGGCACGGCCGACGCGACGGCGACGCCCTTGCCCCTGTTGGCGGGAAGGCGCACCGTCTGCACGAGCGCGTGGCCGGCTGCTGCCGCCTGCGCCCGCTGCAGGGTGTCGTCCTCGCTCCCATCGTCGACCACCACAATCGCGGCCGACGGAAACCACTCGCGCAGTCGTTCGATCGAGCGACCGATCACGAGGGCCTCGTTGAAGCACGGCACGACGACTGCGAGGTTCTCTCGCGTCATGCGTGTCCGGACCCGCCGCGCCGTCGGGTGGCCAGCAGGAGTGAGCCGATCACGAGGCTGGCCGCGCTCGAGACCGCCAGACCGACGCGCACCGATGCGGGCCGGTACTCGAAGACGACCACGTGAGCCCCGGCGGGAACGGACACCGCGCGGAAGGCGAAGTTGGCACGATGGAGCGTGACCGGTCGCCCATCGACCGAGACACGCCAGCCGGGATAGTGCGCGTCGGTCAGGACGAGCAGGCGGCGGGCCGGAGCATCGGTGCGGATCTCGACACGGTGGTCGCCGTAGTGGGCCACCGTGGCCGTGCCGACGCCTTCGAGCGACAACGCTGCCACGGGGCGCTCGTCAGGGGTCAACTCGCCCTCGAGCAGGACGACGCGTCGAGGGTCGACGAGACCATCGCGCAGCGTGCGGCGGGCGTCGTTGCCGTCGCGCACGGCGTAGCCATCGACGAGAAACGCCCGAGGGAGGACGCGGTTGTTCCGGTAGAC
Organism: Vicinamibacteraceae bacterium; assembly: GCA_023384595.1. GTDB lineage: Bacteria > Acidobacteriota > Vicinamibacteria > Vicinamibacterales > JAFNAJ01 > JAHDVQ01. The sequence goes on from JAHDVQ010000191.1 coordinate 1,476, forward strand.
GGGCGCCTCGCCGTCCGAGACCTGAGTGAACCAGCCGTCTGGCGGCCTGTCGTTCGGCACCGAGAACACGTACTTGACGTTGAGCAGGTCGATGAGGGGAGAGGTCACACCGACTCCGACGTGGAGAAAGCCCTCGCCGCGCAGCACGACATCCAGCAGGTCCGCGTACCGCGCGACGCTCAGCCCGTCGTAACCACGCACGTCCTGCAGGCCGTACACCATCGCCGCGTTCGGTGTCAGCGCGTGGCGCAGGCCGAGCACTCGGAACAGGTCACGGTCGTTCTGCACCAGAGAGATCTCCGGCACGAGCGGGAACACCCGTTCGGGTCGGGTCGTGTCGTGGAAGCCCCGCCCGAAGAGCAGGAGGTCCAACGCCAGCAGGCCGGTGAGGCCGAGCCCGGCGGCCGATCGGCCGAGGCCACGGTGAACACGCGCGACGGAGAGGACTACGACTCCCAAGCTGAACCAGACCGCCAGGGCGCTCCAGCGCGTGGCGAACTCCGTGAGGGCGTTCGCCTCCAGGAACTCGGCCCGCGCGCGCAACGTGGCGACGATCAGCAGCGCCAGCGCGCCGGCGCCAAAGGACATCAGGACCGTGGTCCGCCACCGCTGGCGCTTGACGATCGTCTCAGTACGGCTGCCGGACAGCACGGACTCGAGTCCGAACGATGCGAGCACGGCGAGCGAAGCCATCGTCACGCACGCGAGGCGGGGCAGCGACGCGGCGCTGACCAACGGCAGACTCGAGACCAGTTGATGGACGCCCGGCGCAGCGTACATGACGAGCATCGCCAGCAGGCTGGCGACGACGAAGAACCACGTCTGCCAGCGCCTGGCGTGGTTCACCACGCCGACCACCGCCAACAGCCAGACCGCGACCCCGGGATACGCCTGCTGCTCGAGATAGTTGGTGGGGCCTGCGAAATTGCCGGCGCCGTGGTGGCCCAGGAAGTTCGGCACGATCGCGGTGATGAGGGTCGAGGCCGGTGCAAAGAACGGATTGAGATCGTGGCCCGTGCGCAGCGACACCGCCCGGCTGAGCGAGAGGTACTCGAGGAACGGCAAGACCTGTACGGCCGTCAGAGCCGCGCCGAGTGTGAGGGCACCAAGGGCAGCCGGCACGGCGCGTCGTCGATCCGTCGAGCACCACGCGCGAGTCACAGCATAGCCGGCGCCGAGCGCGGCGACGAACAGGCTCGTGTGCGGATGCCCTCCCACGAACACCAGTGCGGTCGTGAGTGACAGCGCCGCAACGGCCCAGGCGCGACGATGCCGCCCGTCTGCCGCCGGCACTCGCTCCGCCGCCAGCAGCATCCACGGCAGCCAGGGCGGCACGCCGGCCAGAGGATGCTCGAGCCAGACGACGCTGAAGGGATTGAGCAGGTACGCCACGCCGCCGAACGTCGACGCCCATCGCGAGAGGCGAATCGCTCGGAGGAACAGGAACATCCCGACGCCGGCGACGAGCAGTCGCGCGACGGCGATGACGACGGTGGCCTGCGGCAGCGGCACGACGGCCAGAAGCCAGGTGAAGGGCGAGAGCAGTGCGCTCTGGTACGTGCCGAAGAACGGCTGGCCGGCCGCGATGGCGCTCGTCCACAACGGAAACGCACCCTCCCAGAACCGGGCCTGCGTCAACGCCGCGAACGGATAGACCAGCATCGGGACGTCTCCGAGCGGCGGGCGGTCGAACGGCCGGTGATCGAGGGGCGCATGGCTGCGCCATGGAAAGAACTCGAACAGCATGTCCGCCTGCGACAGCACGCGACCGTGCGCGATCGCGTCCGGGAGCAGAAGGCCCACGAGCGCGAGCGCGACGCACGCGAACAGGACGGCGACGCGCGGCGTCGACCACGCGGCCACGGCCCCGCCGGGCCGGCCCGAGGCCATCCACAGGGCAGCCGCCCCTCCCCAGCATGCCGCGAGGACGCCACCGAGGTGCGTCAGCACCGACGTCCTGAACACCACGGCGCCGGCGACAGCCAGCACGGTCAGCGCCGCACACGCCAGCCAGCCCCGGCCGGCTGCGATGACCTCGTCCGGCCGCCCCGCCTCCACGCTGCCCTCGTGACCGTGCTCTCGAACAGCGCCAGGCGGGGAAGAGACGATCTGCGCGAGATCGCGGACGGCGAGCCAGCCAAAAGCGATCACGCCCAGGAACCCAAGCGTGAGTCCGATCCACGTCCGCATCGGCGTCCGCGACAGGGCGCGGCCGCCGCCGGTCGTCATCACCACCTTCTCGATGAACACGCCCCTGGTGGCTTCTGAGGTCGCGGAGCGAATGCGGACGACCGACGTCGCGTCATCAGGTCGTCCACGCCAGACCACGTCGGAATCCATCCACACCCGAACGACGTTCATCCCGGCGTCGAGCGTGCGACGATGGACGTGCACCTGGTCGAGGATGACCTCGATCGCGTCGGGCGCGCGGTCGTCGGACGGCGCGAGGTGCAGGGAGATCGTGGCGGGAACATCCAGGCGGGGAAACGACAGCAGGCCGTCACCTCGCGTCCAGCGACCGGAACGGCCGAGGTGTTCGGCCGGAGAGGACATCCCGTCCACGCGTCGCGCGTCGCCAGGGCGCCCCACGAGGAGGGGTTCCTCACGCACCGGCGCGAGCGAAGTGGCGGCCGCGGTCAAGGCCAGGCCTGCCGCCACGAGGACGGCGCGCCCGTGGCGCGGTCGTACTCTCCCTGACACCGGCGAACCGGAGCGCGTCATCGGCCAGGCTTCGATGCCAGACAGTGAATCAGGCAACCATGGCGGAGGCTGCCTCGAACCTCCGCGGCGGCCACCCGAGCCGCCTTTCCGGCCGAGAACAGCGCCACGACGGGACTCCAGAGGTACATCGTGCCGAGCCGCTCGACGCGGAAGCCACTCGCGGCGAGTGTGGTGCGCACCGCCTCGGTCGTGAAGCGCTGCACGTGCTGGGCATCACCCATCTGCGCCACGAGCCCGCTCCTGTCGGCGAGCCACTCCAGCAACGGCCACGGACTCGGCCATCGATAGTTGGGCGTTGTCAGGAAGAGGCGCCCGCCTGGCCGCAGGACGCGGTGGATCTCCCGCAGCACCACGTCGGGCTCCACGAGGTGCTCGATCACCTCGACAAGGATGACAAGGTCTGCCACGGCGTCGGCGAGGGGCAGCGTCCCGCCAGCCGCCTGTACGAAGACGGCGCGACGAGCGCCGCGTCGCGTCGCGCAGAAGCGCACCGCGTCGAAACTGAGGTCGATCCCGACCGCCAGGCGCGGCGCGAGCCCGCTCCAGAGCAGCAGGTTGCCGGACCCGCACCCCACGTCGACGACCACGTCGAGCGACCCACCCTCCGAGAGCGCGGCCTGCAGCGCCTGGAGTTTGTTGCGGTGCCAGAACCGCTGTACGCGCGGGCCCTCGTGCAGCGCCCTGAACTGGTAATCGCCGGGAATCGGCTCGACCGGCATGGAGGAGAACGCACGCGTCATGTAGCAGAAAGCGCCAGGTGAAGAGGCAGGCGGGATCATATCCCAGATCCGGAGAGGCGGGCCGACCGTGGGCTTCGAAACGCTGGCCGAGCTGACGGGCAAGCCCGCAAGAGCCTCCACAGGATGCTGTCGAGGCATGGGAACCCGAGATCGGCAATATCCCGCCGGCCGAGCGCGAAGCGCTGTACTATGCCCAGGTCAAGGTGGCCTGATTCGACGAATCCGGTTTCCGATAGTCCCCGTACGGTTCGATATCTTCCTGAATCTCCCTGCGGGAACGAACTGGGTGTGATGGCTTCCCTCCTCGATGAATTCGGCACGCTGCTGAGCTGCCCGCGTTGCCACGCGACCGACTGGCAGAGCAGCGGGGATACGGCGTCGGGCTCCCTGCACTGCGTGAGCTGTTCCGCACGATACGCCTGCGTGGACGGCGTGCTCGACCTCGGCGACGAGGACGAGGACCGGCGCGTGACGCTCGAACGCACGGCGGTTCGCCACGCCGAACGCGACGCCTCGCTTGGCGGCATCGCCCACGACTTCGACGACCTGTCGCGGGCGACGGGGACGCTGAGGGAGGCCATCCTCGCGCTGCCCCATGGCGACGCCGGAGCCCTCTATCGGGCACCGGGCTACTTCCGCAACGTCAGCGCGTCGGCCCCCGCGTTCGACGACCTCGTCGCCCGCCTCGGCCTCACACCCGGCAAGCGCGTGCTCGACGTCGGCGCCGACCTGACGTGGGCCACGTGCTCCCTCGCGCGACGCGGCCTCGATTGCACCGCGCTCGACATCAACCACCACCTCGCGGTGGCGCGGGTGTTCCGTGAGCATTTCGGCGTGTGGTATCGCGCGGTCCGAGCCGACATGACGCACGTCACTTTTCGTGAGGGCGTTTTCGACGCGGTCGTCGCCATCAACGCCCTGCACCACAGCGGGCGGCTCGACGCGCTGGCCGGCAACCTGGCGCGCATGCTCGTGCCGGGCGGCCGGCTGGGCTTCATCGAGCCGTACTGTGCGACACCCGCCGAGAAGGTGGCCTTCGGCCGCGCGCAAGTCGACGCGGGCATCAGCGAACACACCTATCTGCTCGATGAGTGGCACCAGGCGTTCGCCGCGGCCGGGCTCGTCGTCGAGTACGTGCGCGTCGCCGAGGCCTTCTGCGCCGTCTACACGAAGCCGGAGGCGTGCTCGGGTGCCGTGACGTCGGCTGCCGCCCGACAGGGGGGGCTCTTCGCACGCTTCTACGAATGCCGTCTCGGTCTCGACCTCGACGGACCCGTCACGGCGGCCCCAGGTGAGACGCTTCTCGTCCCCCTCACCATCGAGAACCTCGGCAACGCCACGTGGTGCGCGAACAGTCGCTTCCCTGTGTACGCGAGCTACCACCTGTACCGGGGCGGCCACGCCCGGGCCGAATCGCTGATGGCGTTCGACAATCCGCGCGCGGTGCTGCCGCGGGAGCTGCCTCCGGGCGGAGTCGCGGCGGTCACGCTCGCTGTCACGGCCCCGGTCGCCCCCGGCGAGTACCTCGCGGAGATCGACCTCGTTCACGAGGACATGGTCTGGTTCGCGGAGCGGGGACTCGCCGCGC
>JAHDVQ010000192.1 GCA_023384595.1 Vicinamibacteraceae bacterium
AAGATCTTGGCCGGTCGAAATGGCGATCGGCCAAGATCTTGGCCGGTTTCGCCGCGCCTTCGCCGCGCCTTCTCCCGTCGCTTTGGACCGCCCGCACGTGCGCGGGGGCCCGCGGCGGCGGCACGTAATGCGGCGCGGGCCGCTCCGGTCCACCCGCCCGTGCGCGGGGCCCGCCCGGATGCCGGACGCTGGATCTGGCCGGATGCCGGACGCCGGATGCCGGATGTCGGCTACGATTCCCCCCATGACGCTCGTGCTCTTCGTGGCCGGTCTGGTGCTGCTCGTCGCCGGGGCCGAGGCGCTCGTCAAGGGCGCGGCCCGGCTGGCGGGCACCTTCGGCATTCCGCCGGTCATCATCGGCCTCACCGTGGTGGCCTTCGGCACGAGCGCGCCCGAGCTGGCCGTCAGCCTCGAGGCGGCCTTCGACGGACAGGGCAGCCTCGCGGTCGGCAACGTCGTCGGCAGCAACATCCTGAACGTGCTGCTCGTGCTCGGCGCCTCCGCGCTCGTGGCGCCGCTCGTTGTCGCCTCGCAGCTCGTCCGTCTCGACGTGCCGCTCATGATTGGCGTGTCGGCCGCCGCGTGGGCGCTCGCCGCCAACGGCACGGTGAGCCGCGGCGAGGGCGTGCTGCTCTTTGCGGGCGCCATCGCCTACACGCTCTTCCAGGTGCGCGAGAGCCGGCGCGAGCCGCCCGAGATCGCCGAGGAGTACGCGCGCGAGTACGGTGGGCGCGGGTCGGTCGCCGTGAACGCGGCGCTCGTCGTGGGCGGGCTCGTGCTGCTCGTGCTGGGCTCGCGGTGGCTGGTGGCGGGCGCGCTGGCGCTGGCGCGCGCGCTCGGGGTGAGCGAGCTGGTCATCGGCCTCACCATCGTGGCCGTCGGCACCTCGCTGCCCGAAATCGCGACCTCGCTCATGGCCGCGTGGCGCGGCGAGCGCGACATCGCCGTCGGCAACGTCGTCGGCAGCAACATCTTCAACCTGCTCGTCGTCATGGGGCTCACGGCGGCCTCGGTGCCGGGCGGGCTCGCGGTGGCCGACGCCGTGGTGCGCTTCGACGCGGCGGTGATGGTGGCGGTGGCCGTGGCGGCGCTTCCCATCTTCGTCACCGGCGGGCGCATCGCGCGGTGGGAGGGCGCGCTCTTCCTCGGCTACTACGTCGCGTATGTCACCTACCTGGTGCTCGACGCCAACGGGCACGATGCGCTGCCGGCCTTCAGCTTCGTGATGGAGAGCTTCGTCATCCCGCTCACGGTGGTGACGCTCATCGTGGTGTTCTGGCGGAGCCGGGGGCTCGGGGGGCCGGGGGACGCGCGGGTCGGGTGATCGGGGTCAGCGGATCGGGGAACGGGGGATCGGCGAATCGGCTGATCGGGGGCCGGGCGATCGGGGGCCGGGCGATCGGAGGGCGGGCGACATGGTGCGGCGGGCGGCGTTGCTGATGGGGGCGCTGGGGGTGCTCGGGGTGCTCGGCGCCTCCTGTGTGAAGGAGGCCGCGGCGGCGGCGACGGAGCAGGGCGCGGCGCCGGCCGTGCCGCCTACCACCGCCGAGGGTCACTTCGCGGCGCACGTGGCGCGCATGTACGCGCGCGACGCGGGCGAGGTGGCGGCGGCGGTGGGGGCCACGCTCGAGGCCCTCGGGTTCAGGACGACGGCCGATCGCGGCGTCTTCGTGACGAAGCCGCAGCGCTTTCGCGACGAGGCGCTGCGGAGCGTGCTCGGGTCCGACGCGACGGGCGGCGCGTGGATGCACCTGGTCGTGTCGGTGCCCGCCGGCTTCGCCCCAGCGCGCGTGCGCGTGACGTCGATGATCGATCTCGGCTCGGTGCGCGGCCTCTCGCCCACGGGCGAGCTGCCGTCGGGATCGTCGGCCGACGTCTACGGCGGGCGGCGCGGCTTCGACCTGCCCGAGGTGGGCGCGTGGTTCTTTGCCGCGCTCGAGGCGCGGCTCGGCGTGCCGGGCGCGCCGCTGGCCGCGAATCACCGCGCGCGGGCGGCGGCGACGACGGCGATGCCGGGCGGGGCGCAGTGCCTCTCGACGCTCGCGGACCTCGAGACCGTGCCCGCCCCGCCGGGCGACGCCTTCGGGTGGGAGATGGTGAAGGTCGTGTACGAGGAGCGGCCCGCGCCGGTGGAGGTGCCGCTCACCGCCCGCACCGAGACCCTCGTCACCCTCGACGCCATCGTCGGTGAGGACGGCGTGGCGTACGCGATCGAGCCCGCCCCCGGCGAGAACGAGAAGGTGCTCCCCCCGGTGATGGCGATGTCGGTAGGCACGGCGTCGGCGTGGCGCTTCGAGCCGGCCACCGTGCTCGGCTGCGCGGTGCCGGTGGCGGTGCGGATCCGCATCACGCACGCGCTCGAGCGGTAGGGCGGTGGGAGACGCGGCGTGCTGAAGCGGGAGCCGGTTGTGGCGATGACCATCCCCCGGTCGAGCGCGCGGCCGATGGTGGCGATGACCCGGTTGACTGCGCGGTCGATGCTCGCGATGGCCGTGTCGATTCTCGCGGTGTGTGGGGCCGCTCGTGTGGAGGCGCAGGATGCCGGCGTGCCGATGGCGCCGCCCGTCACCACGGCCGGCGACTTCGCGCCTCACGTCGCGCGCAGCTACGGCCGCCCGGTCGAGGAGGTGGCGGCTGCCGTCGAGGCCACGCTGCGGCAGCTACGGTTCAAGCGAAGAAGGAAGGGGAGACGTTCGTCACGCGCCGGCAGCGCCTGCGGCGTCAGGAGCTGGCGGGTGTGCTCGGTGATCCGGACGCGATCGACGCGGCGGTGCGGCTGCTCGTGACCGTTCCGGGGAACGTGGCCCCGGCGCGGGTCTTCGTGACGGCGCTCGTCGATGCGCGGTCGATTCGCCAGGCCAGCCGCGTGGCGCGGGAAGGCGGGATTCGCGAGTTCAATCCGGCGGGCCCGGGGGAGTGGTTCTTCGGCGCGCTCGAGGCGCGCCTCGGCGCGGGCGGCGCGCCGCTGCCCGCCGACCACCGCGCGAGGGCGGCCGTGACGACGGCCATGGAGGGTGGGCCCCGGTGCTTGGCTCGACTCCGCGAACTTGCCCAGCCGATGCAGCCTGAGGGCGCGCGTGAGCTGAAAGGATGGCAGTCGCCGGCGGTGCTGCGCGAGGAGCGTCCCGACTATCCCTATCGCGTGATGGAAGCCGGTCAGGACGGCGAGGTCACGCTGGACGTCACGGTCGGCGAGGATGGCGTGCCGCACGCCATCCGGCCATCCGCCGGGAAGAACGCCCGCGTCCCTCGCGAACTCCTCATGATGTCCCTCGGGACCGCCGCCGCCTGGAGGTTCCGCCCCGCGAGGCTGGACGGGTGTCCGGTGCCGGTCGTCGTGCACCTGGTGATGACCTATCAGCTGCGCTGATCGCCGAGCAGCGGCTTCTCGCGCGCATGTGCTGTCGCAGACCTGACCCCGGGCATGTGCTGTCGCAGACCTGACCCCGGTTACCTCCCTCCGAGCCTGGTGAGGCCGACGAGGGTGGCGACCAGCTCGCCAGGATCGACGGGCTTCGTCAGGTGCGCCTGCAGGCCGGTGAGCAGCGTGCGCTCGCGATCCTCGGCCCGCGCGAACGCCGTGAGCGCCACGATCGGGAGCGTCTGCCCGCTGGCGACGGCGCGCACCTGCTCGGTGAGCGCGTAGCCGTCGAGGCCCGGCAGCCCGATGTCGGTGACCATGGCGTCGGGACGCCAGTGCCCGACGAAGTCGACGACCCCCGTGGCATCGTTGAAGGCGCGCACCTCGGCGCCGTACTCCTCGAGCACGCGCACGAGCAGTTCCGAGGCGTCGGGGTCGTCCTCGACCACGAGGATGCGGCGGCTGGCGAGCAGCGGGCCCGCGGCCGGACGGGCGGGCGCCGGCTCGTGCGTCGCGCCGCGCGGGAGCCGCACCGTGAAGACGGCGCCGTGGCCGAGCCCCTCGCTCGAGGCGGTGAGCGACCCGTTGTGCAGGCCGACGAGGTGCCGCGAGATGGCGAGGCCGAGCCCGAGCCCGCCATGCACCCGCGCCGCGCCGGTCGTCTCCTGCCGGTAGCGGTCGAACACCTGGGGGAGGAACGCCGGATCGATGCCGCGGCCGGTGTCGATGACGCGGCAGACGATCTCCTCGCCGCGCTCGGCGACCTCGACGTCGACGCGTCCGCCGGCGGGCGTGAACTTGATGGCGTTCGAGACGAGGTTCCAGACGACCTGCTCGAGGCGCGCCGCGTCTCCTTCCATCCAGAGAGGCCCCGCCGGCGCGGCGAGTCGCAGCGCCACGCCGCGGGCGTCGGCCGTGGGCATGGCGGCCTCGACGACGCGCGTCGCGACGACGCCGAAATCGATGGGGGTGACCTCGATCTGCAGCTTGCCCGCGTTGATGCGCGTCACGTCGAGCAGGTCGCCGATGATCGTCGCCAGCGTCTGCACGCCGCGATCGACGACGTCGAGCCCGCGCGTGAGGGTGTCGGGGCGCGGGTCCTGGCGCATCAGGTGCACCCAGCCGCGCATGGCGTTCAGCGGGGTGCGCAGTTCGTGCGAGAGCACGGCGACCAGCTCGTCGCGCTGGCGCAGCGCGCGCTCGGTGCCCGTGCGGGCGGCACGCTCGCTCTCGAGCAGCGCCTGGCGCTGCTCCTGGAGCACGCGTTCGTCGTGCACGTCGGTGCAGGTGCCGAACCAGCGGATGATGCGTTCGTCGTCGTCGCGCACGGGAAGGCCGCGGCCCATGAACCAGCGGAACTCGCCGTCGTGACGGCGCAGGCGGTAGTCGATCTGGTAGGGCGCGCCCGTGGCCACCGAGTGCCGCCACGTGGCGGCCGTGCGCTCGACATCGTCGGGATGGATCACCGCGGCCCACTGCCAGCCGGTCGATTCGGAGGCCGGGATGCCGGTGTACTCGCGCCAGCGCTCGTTGAAGTACTCGACCTCGCCGTCGGGCGTCGTGCTCCAGACGATGTCGGGCACCGCGTCGGCGAGCACGCGGAGCTGCGCGCGGCTCTCGTCGAGCGCGCGCTCCACGGTCTTGCGCGCCGTGATGTCGATGGCGACGCCGGTGACGCGGAAGCGGCCCGTCTGCGGATTCCGATCGGTGCGGCCGCGGCTGAGGATCCAGACCGTGCCGCGTTCCGGGTGGTGAACCCGGTACTCGATCTCCAGCTCGCGGCCCAGGGTGGCGGAATCGACGCGGGCCTGCCTGACCCGCTCGCGGTCGTCGGGGTGAATGAGCGCGTAGTACCCATCGGCGGTGACGGGCGTGTCGCGCGGGAAGCCGATGAGCGAGCGCATCGCCTGCGAGTAATGGAGCCGGTCGGGCGGGCCCTCCCAGACCCAGACACCAGCGCCGGCGGCCTCCTGCGCCAGTTCGAGGCGGCGGTCGGCTTCGTCGAGCAGGCGGACGCGCTGGCGCAGCGAGTGGCTGAGCCAGGTGACGGCCACGCCCACGGCGAGGAACAGGAGCAGGTTGAGCACCGCGTAGGACGCGAGGTCCGGGCCGAGCCCTGGCCGCACGAAGACGAAGGAGGCGAGCGCGGCCGAGAGGAGCGTGGCCAGGACGCCGGCCAGTCGTCCGGAGGTCGTCGCCACGAGGGCGATGGCGAGCACGAAGGCGAGGTACGGCTCGCGCCCTCCGAGCCAGGGTTCGAGTCCCAGGCGGACCAGGAAGGTGCCGCCGACGACGAGGAGCGTGAAGAGCAGGTCGCGAAGCGGGAGGCGGGGTCCGGAGCGGTGGGGCATGGTCGCATCCGGCGAGCGTGGGGGGACGGCCCGCTGAGCGCCATTGTAGCGGGTCGGGGGTCAGGTCTGCGATTGCACATCTCACGGGGTCAGGTCTGCAAGTGCACATGTGCACTTGCAGACCTGACCCCAAGCAATCGCAGACCTGACCTGCGCGACACCCTTACGCTTCCACCGCGGCGCTCACGGCCGCCGGATTCAGCGTCCGCTCGGCCAGCGTCGTCAGCTTCTTGTCGGCGGCCTTCTCCTCCGCCAGGTTCTGTTCCAGCAGCCGCACGGCCTCGGTGTAGCCCAGAAGCTTGCCCCAGGCGATGAGCGTGCCGTACGCGGTGATTTCATAGTGCTCGACGCGCTGCGCCGCGGCCGTGTAGCCGGCGTCGAGCGCTTCGTCGGTGCCGTCCTCCTCCATGAGGTCCTTGCCCTCCTCGAGGATGCCGGCCATGCCCGCGCAGTGCTTGCCGCGTACGCGGAGATCGAGGGTCTCGAAGACCTGCTCGAGACGCGACACCTGTTCGCGCGTCTCCTCGAGGTGCATCTCGAAGGCGGCCTTGAGATCGGGGTGCGAGGCCTTTTTCACCATCTTCGGCAGGGCCTTGGTGATCTGGCGCTCGGCGTCGTAGATGTCACGCAGTTCGTCCTCGAAGAAGTCCTTCAATTCCTTCACCTTCGCCATCCGTGACTCCTGTAGTGCGTCAAGGCGGCGCGCGTCGGGAAAGCAAACAATCTGCCCCCGTTCGGGCCGCATCCGCAGGAGTTGAGGCACAACCCGTGCCGATGGCCGTCCATCAGAA
>JAHDVQ010000006.1:0-13238 GCA_023384595.1 Vicinamibacteraceae bacterium
GGCTCCCCCTGCGTGATCGTCCGCCGCAGCGCGCGGTACACCTCTTTCGGGAGCCGGGCCTTCTGCACGGCGTCGCCAAAGACGAGGGACCCGAAGACCTCGGTAGCGCGGGGACCGGGCTCGGGCGAAGGCGGAGGAAGCTTGCGGTCGCGAATGGCCCGGATGGCGTCTTTGGCGGCGGCGGAACTCATGCGTGTCCTTTCACGGAAGAGGGCCCGCGGTGCCGGGAACCCGGCATCGCACCGGGTCCGGTCGGCGAACGTCTGGGGGAGGATTATGCGCCGCATGGTTGTTCGAGCGCAATCGAAAAGACGGACAGGCCCACAAAAGGACTTTGAAATACAAAGTGCTTTCGACCCGAGTAGCGGGATGCGCCACCCGCGGCGAGCCGACCCAGCCGCGGATCGCATGCGACAATGCGGCCCGTACCGTGCAAGCAACACCCCAGGATTGCCAGCATTCCGCCGCACGGGCGGATCCCGCTGGCGTCGGAGGAACCTCCGCAATGCTCACTGACCTTTCCATCGGCATGGCCGGGTCCGGCGGCGACGGCATCGTCTCGGCAGGCGACTCGCTCATGACCGCCCTGGCCATCGAGGGCTACTTCGCGATGCTCACCAAGAGCTTCGGGCCGCAGATTCGCGGCGGCGAGTCCTCGTTCCGCCTCCGCGTGGCGACCACACCGGTCCGATGCCCCGGCGGCGCGCTCGACGTCGCCGTGGCCCTCAACTGGGACGATTTTCTGAAGTTCGGCGCGGAGCTGCCCGTCACCGATCGGACCGTCGTGCTCTACGAAGCGGCCAGCAAGGTGGCCCCCGATGCGCTGCCGCTCAAGGGCGTGACGCCGCGCGCCGCGGTCGCGGTGCCCATCGAGCAGATGGCGCGCGAGATCGCCGGCACCGAGAAGGGCAAGAACACGATCGTGCTCGGCCTCGTGGCCGGGTACTTCGGGCTGGCGCAGGCCGCCATCCTCGCGGGGCTCAAGAAGCGGTTCGGCAAGAAGGGCGAGGACGTGCTGGTGCGCAACGAGCGCGCGTTCCAGGCGGGCGTCGAGTACGCGCAGGCGCACCCCATTCCGAGCCTCGAACCGATGGCGCCGCCCGCGGCGCGCACGCCGCGACTGCTCACCGACGGCAACGACATGACGGGCGCGGCCGCCATTTTCGCGGGCTGCACCTTCTTTGGCGGCTATCCGATCACGCCCTCGACCGAGATCATGCAGTACCTCACCCGTGAGATCTGGAAATACGGCGGCACGGTGCTGCAGTGCGAGGACGAGATTGCCGGCATTGGCGCGTGCGTCGGGGCCTCGTTCGCCGGCAAGAAGGTGATGACGGCCACCTCCGGCCCGGGCATGTCCCTCAAAACCGAAATCCTGGGGCTGGCCTCGATTGCGGAGTTGCCGCTGGTGGCCGTCAACGTGCAGCGCGGCGGCCCTTCGACGGGCATTCCGACCAAGAGCGAGCAGTCCGACCTCTTTCAGGCGGCCTTCTCGGCCCACGGCGACGTCGTGCGTCCGGTGCTGGCCCCGACCTCGGTGGCCGACACCTTCGGCACCGTGGTCGAGGCCTTCAACATGGCCGAGCAGTACCAGACACCGGTCATCGTGCTCTCCGATCAGGAGATCGGTCAGCGCAAGGAGGCCTTCGAGCGCATCGACACGTCGAAGTTCCAGCTGGTCGACCGGCTGCGGCCCGGCGATGCCGACCTCGAGCCGTACATCAGGTTCCGCGACACCGAGACGGGGGTGAGTCCCCTCAGCCACCCCGGCATGGAGCGCGGAAACTACCTGGCGTCGGGGATCGAGCACAACGAGCACGGCGCCCCGACGGCCAACGGCGCGGTCCATGCGCGGATGAACGAGAAGCGGCTGCGCAAGCTGGACCCGCTCGCGTTGCGGCGCGATCTGTTCGAGACCTATGGGCCGGCCGATGCGCCCATCGCCCTCGTCGCCTGGGGAAGCCTGGCCGGCGTGGTCGTCGAGGCGCGCGACATGGCGGACGCCGAGGGACTCGCGGTGAAGGTGCTCGTGCCGAAACTGCTCTACCCCGTGGCCGAGGAGGTGTACCGCGAATTCTTCGCGTCGGTCCGCGCCGGCCTCGTGGTGGAGCAGTCGCATCAGGGACAGCTGTACCGCGTCCTCCGCATGTTCGTGGACGTGCCGCGCGGCCTGAAACCCTTCGCGCGCAGCGGGTCGAACCCGTTCAGTCCCGACGAGGTGCTGGCACGGGTGCGTGAGATCGCCGGGCAATTCCGGGCCGACCGTGAACCGGTCGGGCAGGCCGGGTAGGGGAGCGAGCGATGACGACGATTGAGGCCTACCAGGCCAAGGACTACAAGAGCGATCTGAAGCCAATCTGGTGTCCCGGCTGCGGCGATTTCGGCGTGGTGCAAGCCATCTACCGCGCGCTGGCCAACGTGGGCCGGCCGCCGCACGAAATCGCCTTCGTGTCGGGCATCGGGTGCTCGAGCCGCATTCCGGGCTACACGACCGTCTACGGCTTCAACTCGGTGCACGGGCGGGCGCTGCCCATCGCGCAAGGCATCAAGCTGGCCAACCCGGAGCTGCTCGTGCTCGTCGCGGGCGGCGACGGCGACGGGTTCTCCATCGGCGGCGGCCACGTGGCGCACGCGATCCGGCGCAACATGGACCTGACCTACATCATCATGGACAACCAGATCTACGGGCTGACCAAGGGGCAGCTGTCGCCGACATCACCCAGGGGCCTGAAGACGGTGACGTCCGGCTACGGCAGCATGGAGGATCCGGTCAACCCGCTGCTGTACGTGCTCGGCTACGGCGGGCGTTTCGTCGCCCAGGGCTCTCCGGCCGACATGGCCGGTCTCGCCCAGATGATCGAGGAGGCCATCAGGTTCCCGGGCTTCGCGTTCGTCAACGTGCAGTCGCCCTGCGTGACCTACGGCCAGCCCGACCAGCAGCTGAAGTTCCAGAAACAGCGCATGGTCTCGCTCGACTCGCTCGGCCACGACGCGGGCGACCGGTTGAAGGCGATGGAGATGGCGCAGGCGTACGGCGACAAGATCTACACGGGGGTCTTCTACCGTGAGCCCACGCCGGCGCCCGCCTACGAGTACTACGTCCGCGACCGGCAGCAGGTGCTCGCTGGCGAGGCCGTCGATCGCAGCCGGATCCTCGACGGATTCGCGCCGCCGGCGTAGCGATCCCCGCCACGCGCTCCGGGGCGGTGGGCCGGAACCGGCTACATCGCCACGGAGCGCGTGTGGAATCCAGCCGCGTCGAGCGCGATACGGATCTCCTCGTACCGCGCGAGCAGATCGGGCGAGGCGCCGAGTGCGGGGTCGTGCAGCTTTCTGCCCAGGGTGAAGATCCGGAAGCGGATGGCTTCCATGTGAAAGGCCGCGATGGCCTTGTCCAGGTGGACGCACTGCTCGACGAGGGGCGCGTACTCGGACCGGCCTCGATCGAGTTCCGCCTTCAGGCTGGCGGTGAGCGCGTCCAGGTGCTGACGCGCGGCGGCGCGCGGTTGCTCGGTGCTCATGGCTCCCTCCTCCACTCCCAGTCCGCGACGGTCCTTTCGGCGGCGCGGTGGCCGCGCGTCGCGGGTGGTCAGGCGCCGCCGTTGCCGAGCGGCGGCACCTCGTCGACAGGCGGCGGCACGACGCGGACGAACTGGCCGCGCTGCATCAGTTCGCGGCCGCGGCCGCCTCGCCCCGTCACCTCGTACTTCGCCGTGCTCACCGTCTGCTGGGCGCCGCGGCTGGTTTCGACCACCAGCAGATCGCGATCGCCCGTCGAGGCGGTGAACCCCAGCACCCGGTCCTTCTTCGGGTCGATCTTGATGGCAATCACGCCCTTGCCCGGCCCCGACAGGAAGTTCACCTCGACGGCGGGGCAGAGCAGGGCACGCGCCTCTCGCGTGACGACGATGAGATGCTCTCCACCGCGCAGCAGCGACACGCCGACGACCTCGGCGCCCCCGGCCGGACGGGCGAACCGGCGCCCGGCGCGCGTCGACGGTTCGACGAAGCCTCCAAGGCCGAACCGCAGGCTGTAGCCGTCGCTCGTCACCGCGATGGCATGCGTCGGCGGCGGCTCATCGGGCGAGGCCGACGTGATGTCGCTCGCGACGCGGGAATCGAGGCTGAAGGCGGCGACGATGCGCTCGCCGTCGCGAAACTTGAAGAGACGCTGAATCGGTTCGCCGTATCCGGTCGTGGCGGGCACGTCCGCCAGACGACAGGTGTAGGCCATGCCGAAGTTGGTGAAGAACACCACCGTCGCGCGCGTGCTGCCCGGCAGCGCGGCCAGCACCGCGTCGCCCTCGCGCAGTCGCGTGGCCGTGAGGTCCTTCACCTCCTTCTGCCGCTTGACCCACCCGTCCTGCGAGACAATGACGACGTTGTCCTCGTCGACGATGAAGTCGTCGGCGGTGAACGACGGCTCGTCCTCGTCGCTCGCGATGCGCGTCCGCCGGGGATCGGCCTTTCCACCGTGGAGGCGCACGACCTCGTCGATGTCGGCGCGCACGAGACCCCAGCGGCCACTCTCGTCCGCGAGCAGCGCGCGGATGACGCCGAGACGGGTGCGCCGCGTCGCGAGCTCCTCGCGGATGACCAGGACCTCGAGCCGCGCGAGACGGTAGATCTTCAGCTCGAGGATCGCGTCGGTCTGCTCGGCGTCGAGGCCGAAGCGCTTCATGATGCGCGCGGCCGCATCGGCCTTGCCGTCGGACGCCCGGATGATCCGCAGGATCTCGTCGAGGGCATCGAAGACCTGCTCGAACCCCTCCAGGATGTGGACGCGCCGCTCGAGCGCGGCCAGCTCGTGCTCGAGACGCCGCGTCACGACGTCGAGCCGGAAGTGCAGGAAGTGCCAGAGCATCGACTTCAGGTCGAGTCGTTCCGGACGGCCGATCTCGGGCTGCTCGGTGGGGATGAGGCACGTCAGGTTGACGTTGAAGTTGACCTGCAGCGGCGTGTGACGGAACAGGTACGCCATCACCATCCGATCGTCGGCGTCGCGCTTCACCTCGAGCTCGATCCGCACATCGTCGGTCGACACGTCGCGCACGTCCACGAGCGGCGGCAGCTTGCGGCTGAGCACGACCTCGGCGAGCCGCTCGACGAGGGTGGCCTTGTTCACGCCGTACGGGACGCTGGTGACGACGAGCGTGCGCGACCCCCGCGAGGCCTCGCCGGCCTCCCAGGTGGCGCGCAGCCGCACGGCGCCGCTGCCGCTGCGGTAGATCTCCTTCAGTTCTTCGGGCGCGTTCAGGATCTGGCCGCCGGTGGGGAAGTCGGGCCCCTTGACGTAACGACAGAGCTGCGCGGTGGTGAGGTCGGGGTTGTCGAGCAGCTTGATGAGAGCCGTCGCGACCTCGCCGAGGTTGTGCGGCGGGATGTTGGTCGCCATGCCCACGGCGATGCCCGTCGCGCCGTTGACCAGCAGGTTCGGCAGCCGCGAGGGCAGTACGACGGGCTCGGTCCTCGTGCCGTCGTAGTTGGGCCGGAAGGCGACCGTGTCCTGATCGATTTCGCCGAGCACCTCGTCGGCCACGCGGGCGAGACGGCACTCGGTGTAGCGCATGGCCGCCGCGCCGTCGCCGTCGAGGGATCCGAAGTTGCCCGAGCCGTCCACGAGGGGGTAGCGCAGCGAAAAGGGCTGCGCCATGCGCACGAGCGTCTCGTAGAGCGCCGCGTCGCCGTGCGGATGGTAGCTGCCCATGACGTCGCCCACCACCTTGGCGCACTTGCGGTGCTTGGCGTCGGCGGTCAGCCGCTGCTGCCACATGGTGTAGAGGATGCGCCGCTGCACGGGTTTGAGCCCGTCGCGGACATCGGGCAACGCGCGCGCCGTGATGACCGAGAGCGCGTAATTGAGGTACCGGCTCTGCGCGGCCTCGTGCAGCGCCACCGAGGTGCCGCCGCCGGCGCCGGGGGGAGGGGCGTCGGGGGCGCCGTCGGCCGGATCGGGCAGATCGAAGAGCGACGGCTCGCCGTCGCCTGGACGAGGGGTCAAACGGGTGCTCCTTGGGCGCGAGGCCCACGGGACGGCGCACCGGCGCCTCCCCGAACGGAGATTTTACCTTGCCCTCGGTCCGGCCCCCGCGCGCGATGGCTCCCGCGATGCATCTCCTGTAGACTAACGAGTCTGAGCCGGGGCGGGTCGGCCCGCACTGGCGGAACGCCATGGGATTTCTCGATCGCTTCAAGCCCGCCCCCCGCTGGAAACATCCCGACGGTACCGTGCGCGCCGCCGCCGTCGAGGCCCTGCCCGACGACGACCAGAGCCTGCTCGCGAGCATCGCGCTCGACGACCCCGATCCGGGAGTGCGGCGTGCCGCGGTGGGCAAGCTGACCGACGCGTCGACGCTGGCGCGCGTGGCGCGCGAGGATGCGGACGAGGCCGTGCGGCTCGAGGCGCGGGAGGTCGCGGTGGGGGTGGCCCGCGACAGCACCGACGCCGAGGCGGCGCTGGCGGCGCTCGCGGGGCTCGCCGATTCGCGCGAGCTGGCCATCGTCGCCCGCGGCGCAGAGATCGAGGCGGTCGCCATGGCGGCGCTCGGGCGGCTGACGGAAGACCGCGTGGTGGCGGTGGTGGCGCGGCAAGCTTCCCACGCGAATGTCAGGCTGGCGGCGCTCGCCCGACTCGGCGCGCGCGAAGACCTGGTCGCGGTGGCGACGAAGACCGAGCACAAGGACGTCGGGCTCGCGGCACTCGACCGCATCGCCGACCGGGACGACCTCGAGGTCGTGAGCGTCCGCGCCCGCAACAAGCAGGTCGCGCGTCGCGCACGAGCGGCGCTGCGGGCGATGGACGAAGCCGAGCGTATTCCCCTGCAGGAGCAGGCGCGCCGCGAGACGCTGGTGGCCGAGGCCGAGGCCCTGACCCGGTCGCCGCAACTGGCGGCGGCCGCCGAGCGGCTCTCGGCGTTGCAGGAGGAATGGGCGCCGCTGGCTTCGTCGGCGACGGCGGAACAGCAGGATCGCCTGGCTCGCGCCGTCGCGCAGCTGCAGGACCTGCTTGCGCGAAGCGAGGCGGAACGGGCCGAGCACGAACGCCGGGCCGAGGCCGAGGCGCGCGATGCGGCCGATGCGGCGAGCGCGCGCGACGCCGTGTGCGCCCGCGTCGAGCAGGCGGCGGGAACAGACGCCTCCTCCGTGCTCGAGGAGGCGCGGACGCTGTGGGCGGCGCTCGCGCCCTGGCCGCCTTCCTACGCCGAGAGCGCCGAGGCCCGCGAGTTCGAGGCGCGCTTTGCCCGCGCCCTGCAGGCGGCCGACCGCCGTGTGGCGCAGGCGGCCGCGCTCGAACGGGAGCGCGCGACGCTGGAGGCCCTGCTCGCGGACATGCAGGCCCTGGTCGACCGCGAGGACCTCGCCTCGGCGCGGGCCGAGGCCGTGACGGTGCGCGGCCGCTGGCAGCAGGCCGGCGGACCGCATCTCGATCCGGGCCTCGCCGCCCGGTTCCAGGAGCTCGACTCGAGGCTGGCGGCGCGCGAGCAGGCGGCGCGCGAGGCCAGGCAGCGCGAAGCCGCCGACCACCAGGCCCGACTCGAGGCGCTCGCGCACCATCTCGAGTCGCTCGCCGCGGCGCCGGACGCGTCGCTCAAGGACCTCGACCGCGCAGTGCGCGACGCGCGCGCGGCCATCGACCATCCCGGGCCGTTCGTGTCGCGCGCCGACGGGGAGCGTCTGCTCCAGCGTCTGCGCCAGGCACATGCTGCGCTCGCCCCGCGCGTCGCCGAGGTGCGCGAGGCGGACGAGTGGCGGCGCTGGGCCAACGCCACCGTGCAAGAAGAACTCTGTCATAAAGCCGAGGCCCTCACCGCCGTCGAGGATCCTGCCGAGGTCGCCCGGCAGCTTCGCGAGCTGCAGCAGGAGTGGAAGAAGGTCGCCGCGGGCCCGAAGGACCAGGGCGAGGCGCTCTGGCACCGGTTCAAGGCGGCGTGCGACCAGTCGCGCATGCGCGTCGACAGCCACTTCGCCGAACAGCGCGCGCAGTGGGGAGACAACCTCCAGAAGAAGCTCGCCCTCTGCGAGCAGGCCGAGGCGCTCGCCCTCTCGACGCAGTGGATCGAGACCGCCGACACGCTCAAGCGGCTGCAGAGCGAGTGGCAGCATATCGGGCCGGTGCCGCAGGACCAGGCCAAGGCGGTCTGGGAGCGGTTCCGCTCGGCGTGCGACACGTTCTTCACCAGGCGCAAGGCCGATCTCACCGAGCGGAAGCACGCCTGGGCCGAGAACCAGAAGGCCAAGGAAGCCATCTGCGAGCGCGCCGAGGCGCTGGCGGCGTCGACCGAGTGGGAGAAGGCGTCGGCCGAGCTGAAACAGCTGCAGGCCCAGTGGAAGACGATCGGGCCGGTCAAGAAGACCAAGTCCGAGGCGCTCTGGAAGCGTTTCCGCGCCGCCTGCGACGCCTTCTTCGAACGCTACAAGCACCGCGGTCAGATCGACGCCGAAGGCCACGCGGCCGAGCGCGACGCGCTCTGCGTGGAACTGGAAGCCGTCGCCGCCGCCGAGGAGACGTCGCCCGGCTCGCGGGCGCCCGAGGAGATCGCGCAGCAGGTCAGCGACATCTGGCAACGGTATCAGCGGGCACCACGGGTGCCCCGTCCTGTGCACGAGGCGCAGGAAGAACGCCTGCTCGCCGCCGTGCGCCGCCTGGTCGATCCGGATCCGCTGCGCTTCAAGGGGACGCGCATCGATCCCGAGGCGATTGCCGTGCGCATGGAGCAGTTGTGCCGGCAGGTCGAAGACCTCGTCGCGGGGCGGGTGTCGGCCGTCGACCTGGCCTCGGCGCCGCCCGAGACGCTGGCGTCGCTCCTCAAGAACGCGCTGGCGTCGAACACGATCGGCGGACGCGTCGACGAGGACGCCAAGCGCCGCGCGTCAGTGGGAACGGTACGCGAGGCCCAGAATGCCTGGCGCCGGCTCGGACCGCTGGCTGACGAGCGCGGCCGCGCGCTCACGACGCGCTTCCACCGCGCCTGCAAGCGGTTCTACGAGCTGGTGCCGGGCGCGCAGAGCGCGCCGCGGCACACGCACGTGTAGCCCGGGACCCCTGCAGGCGCCGGCCCGCGGCCGGCCGGCCCGCCGCTAGCGCTGGTGGTGTTCCTCGAGGTAGGTGTAGCCGTGCAGGCCGTCTTCGTAGAAGCGGAGCAGCCGGCCGGCCTCCTGGTAGCCGATCCGTCCCTCGCGCACCGCCGCCTCCACGTCACTCCGGAGCTTGTTGACGAGCGCCTCCGCGTCGAACTCGACGTAGTCGAGGACCTCGCGCACCGTGTCGCCCTTCACGACCTCTTCGAGCACCACCCCGTCGCGCTCGTCGAGCGACACGTGGACAGCGTGCGTGTCGCCGAAAAGGTTGTGCATGTCGCCGAGAATCTCCTGGTAGGCGCCAATGAGGAAGACGCCCAGCAGGTAGGGCTTCCCGTCGAAGGGGTGCAGCGGCAGCGTGCGCTTCACGTCGCGCCGATCGATGAACTGCTCGATCTTCCCGTCGGAATCGCAGGTGATGTCGCCGAGCACCGCGAAGTTGGTGGGCCGCTCGGTCAGGCGGTGGATGGGCATCACCGGGAAGAGCTGCTTGATGGCCCAGCTGTCGGGAATCGACTGGAAGAGCGAGAAGTTGCAGAAGTAGGTGTCCGAGAGCGCGTCCTCGAGACCCTGCAGTTCCTCGGGGACGTAGTCCATCTGCTGCGTCAGCCGGTGCAGCTTCACCGAGATGGCCCAGAAGAGGCTCTCGGCCTGGCACCGCTGCTCGAGGGGCAGGTAGCCGCCGTTGAAGAGGCTCAGCGCCATGTCGAGCGCCTGCTGCGCGTCGTGGAAGCTCTCGAGCGCGTTGCGCGTCGTGATGTTCTGGTAGGTCTCGATGAGATCCACCAGCGGCTGCTCGAGATCCTCGGTCATCGCGGGCAGCTGCAGCGTGCCTTCGCCGAACCCGGACACACCGAGGACGTTGAAGACGAGCACGCTGTGGTAGGCGACGACGGCGCGCCCGCTCTCGGACACGATGGTCGGGTGCGGCACGTTCTCCTCGTCGCACACCGACTGGATGTGGTACACGACGTCGTTCGCGTACTCCTCGAGCGTGTAGTTGGTCGACGACTCGAAGTTGGTCTGCGATCCGTCGTAGTCGACGCCGAGGCCGCCGCCGACGTCGAGGTACTGCAGCCCCGCGCCGAGGCGCACGAGCTCGGCATAGACGCGCGCCGCCTCGTTGAGCGCGCCCTTGACGATGCGGATGTTCGGAATCTGGCTGCCGAGATGGAAGTGCAGCAGCTTGAAGCAGTCCTCGAGGCCGCGGCGCTTCAGCTCGTCGAGCCCCGTGAGGATCTCGGCCACGGTGAGACCGAACTTCGAGCGGTAACCACCGGACGACTGCCATCGGCCGCCGCCGCGCGCGGCGAGCTTCACGCGCATCCCGATGTTCGGGCGCACGCCGTGCTTCTCGGCGTACTCGAGGATGAGGTCGAGCTCGGTGTACTTCTCCACGACGGGGATGATGTGGCGCCCGATCTTCTGCGCCATCATCGCCATCTCGATGAACTCGGCGTCCTTGAACCCGTTGCAGATGATCGGCGTGTCGTTGGTCGCCATCGCCAGCACGGCGAGCAGCTCGGGCTTGGACCCGGCCTCGAGGCCGAACTGGTACGGCCGGCCGAAGTTCAGGATCTCTTCGACGACCTGCCGCTGCTGGTTGACCTTGATCGGATAGACGCAGACGTAGCGCCCGTTGTAGCTGTGCTGCGCGATGGCGGTGCGGAACGCGTCGTGGATGTCGCCCAGGCGGTGCTTGAGGATGTCGCGGAAGCGGATGAGGATCGGAAGGCCGATGCCGCGCATCTCGAGCCGATCCACGAGTTCCTTCAGGTCGATGAATCGGTCGGCAGCCTTGGTGGGATGGACTCGGACGTTGCCGTCGTCACCGACCGAGAAGTACCCCTTGCCCCACCGGCCGACCTCGTACAGTTCACTGGCGTCGGTCGTCGACCAGTTTTCCGCCCCTGGAAGCGCGTGCCGGGTGTACCCGTTGACGTTGGCCATCGTTGGATGTGACGCGCAGGGAGCAGACGCGCGCGGGTCGTGGCTGCTGCACGACACCGCCGCCCGCCGGGAACACCGTGCTCCCGGCGCGCGCCTCCGGGCCCTCGCGAACTTCGGAGTGTAGCACGCCGCCGGGCGTGGACTATCAGCAAATTCTCCAGGCTACTCCCGTGCCCGATACGTCTCGTACAACCGCGTGTGCCGCGTGCTCAGCGATTGCGGAACGCCATTGACGAAGACGTGCATGACGGCCGTCCGGATCTCGAGCGGGTCCCCGTCGGTCACGACGAGATTGGCGCGCTTGTTCGGCTCGATCGTGCCCACTTCACCGGCGAGGCCAAGGATCTCGGCGGGCACGATGGTGATCGCGCGCAGCGCATCTTCCCACGCCAGGCCGTAGCCCACCGCGTGCCCGGCCTCGTAGGGCAGGTTGCGCGAGTCCGCCGAGTTGAACGACGCAATGGCGACCTCGACGCCGGCCTCGCGAAGCATGCCCGCCCGGGCATAGGGGGTGTCGTACGGGTCGTCGGCGCGCACCGGCAGCGCCTGCGTCGGTCCGAGGATGACGGGGACGGCGCGCGCGGCGAGCTCGCGCGCGAGGCGCCACGATTCGTCGCCGCCGAGGAGCACCATCGAGACGCCCTCGCGTGCGGTGAACGCGAGCGCGTTCCGGATGTCGCGCTCGGCGTTGGCGTAGACGAGCAGCGGCCGCGCGCCGGACACGACGGGGCCGAGCGCCTCGAGCTTGAGGTCGCGCACGCCCGACGCTGCCTGGCCGCCCGCAGCCTCGCGATACCGCCGCGCCGCATCGAGGATGGCCTCGAGCGACGCCACCTTCTTCTCGTATTCCTGCTTCACCTCGTCGAACGGACGCTGGCGGGGGCTGGAGGTCGCGGGATCGAAGCCGCGCGTGGCCAGCGTCGGCCAGACGACGACGGTGCCCACCGAGGGCGCCATCACCATCTCCTCGACCGTCCATCCAGCGAGCGAGAAGGCCGAGGCCTGGCCGCCGATGATCGCGGGCGCGGCGCCACCGCCGCCTCCCCCGAGCCGTGCCGGCAGCGCTATCGCGTGGGTGATGCCGTTGGCGCGCGCCACCGGCAGGTGATCGCTGGACGGGTGCACGGCGGCAATGGCCACCACCTGCGGATTCATGTCGCCCGCTTCCGCGAAGTCGTTGGTCGCCGCGACCGATCCGATCTCCGTCAGCCCGAGCTGGCTGGCGCTGTCGAAGAAGCCGGGATACACATGCAGGCCCGTGCCGTCGACGACCGTGGCGCCTTCGGGTGGCGACACGTCCGGACCGACGGCGACGATGCGGCCGTCGCGCATCACGATCGTGCCGCGGTCGATGACGGGTCCCGCCAGCGTCACGATGCGGGCGCCGGTGATGGCAAACGTGGTGCCGGACGACGCCGCCGGCTCCTGCGCGGCGGCTGGCGCCGCGCACAGCGCGATCGCAGCCGCGGCCACGGCACGTAGGCTACGGGTCACTGCCAGCCTCCTTCCCCGGGCGTTGCCTGCGGACGCGTCTCCCCGGAGGGTTCTCGCCCGTCCGGCGGTGTCGTGCCCCGGCGGGGGGCGAGCTTCTCGGTGAGCGTCTGCTTCTCGCGCTCGAGGCCCGGCCTGGCCTCGAGATCGGTGCGGCGGTCGAAATAGAGCCGGCCGTCGATGAAGACCTTCTGCGCCACCGCGTAGACGCTCAGCGGGTGCTTGTCGAAGAGCACGAGGTCGGCGTCCTTGCCGACCTCGATGGAGCCGACGCGGTCTGCCACGTGGAGCTGTCTGGCGGGGTTGATCGTCACCAGCT
This sequence comes from Vicinamibacteraceae bacterium, assembly GCA_023384595.1. Taxonomy (GTDB): domain Bacteria; phylum Acidobacteriota; class Vicinamibacteria; order Vicinamibacterales; family JAFNAJ01; genus JAHDVQ01. The sequence continues at coordinate 12,839 of JAHDVQ010000006.1, forward strand.
TCAGCGTCTCGTCTTCACTCAGTCCGCCGTACTTCATGGCCTTGGCGGCCTCCTGGTTCAGGTGCCGCATCTCCTCTGCCGAGTCCGAGTTGATCGACACGAGCACGCCGCGTTCGGCCATCAGCGCGGCGTTGTACGGGATCGCGTCGTAGGCCTCGACCTTGTACGCCCACCAGTCCGAGAAGGTCGAGGCGCCCGCGCCGTGGCGCGCGATCTCGTCGGCAACCTTGTACCCCTCGAGCACGTGCTGGAACGTCCCGATGCGGAACCCGAACTCCTCGGCCAGGCGAATGAGCTGCAGGATCTCGTCGGCGCGGTAGCAGTGCGCGTGCACGTGGCGCCGGCCCTCGAGGATCTCGACCAGGGGCTCGAGCGCAAGGTCGCGCCGTGGCGCGAGGGC
>JAHDVQ010000006.1:13338-63055 GCA_023384595.1 Vicinamibacteraceae bacterium
CGCGTTGGTCCCGCCGATGGCGTTGGCCGAGCCGTGCATGGTGTGCACGGTCGTGACGCCGCCGGCCAGCGCCCGATAGATCGCCTCGTCGGTGGGGTCGATGACGTCCTCGACGGCGACCATCGACGACACGGAGATCGATCCCTCGTTGACGCTGCCCTCGACGGCAATGTGGGAGTGGGCGTCGATGAGGCCCGGCATCAGGAACTGGCCCGTGGCGTCGATGACCGTCGCCCCGGCGGGTGCGTCGAGGTCGCGTCCGACCGCGGCAATCCGGCCATCGCGGATGAGCACCGAACCGCGCTCGATCGTGCCGTTGGTGATCGTCAGCACCGTCGCGTGGCGAATGAGGACGGGCGCCGGAGCCTGGGCCCCCGCCGGGAGGACACCGGCCGTCAGCAGGGCCAGCGTGAGAACAAGGCGTCCCGGGTTCATCGTGCTCCTCCTTCCGTCGCGCCCTCGGCCGGGGTCGTGCGCGTCGGCCGGCGGTCGGGCCGCGCGTCGCGACCCTTTTGTCCGGCGCGCGCCTTCACCTCGTGCACCAGCCCGTCGACGAAGACGTGCGTGACGGTGGCGTCCTTGTCGAGCAGGTCGCCCCGGACGACCACGAGGTTGGCGATCTTGCCGGGCTCGATGGAGCCGAGCCGATCGTCGATGCCGAAGATCTCGGCCGGCGTGAGGGTGAGCGCCCGGACGGCCGTCTCGCGGGACAGCCCGGCCTCGATCGCCCGCCGCACGCCCGCGAGCATGTCGGCGGGCCCGCCGAGTCCGTCCGAGTAGAACGCAAACCGGACGCCAGCCGCGGCCAGTGCGGCCGGCGTCGAGGGGGCCTTGTCGCGCAGGCGGAGGACGCGCAGCGGCTGGTCGGCCTCGGGGTCGGCGTCCCGCCCCGGCTCGGGCCACTTCGCGCTCACGAGCACCGGCACGTCCGCTCGCTCGAGCAGGGGAGCCGCGGCGTAGCCCTCGTGCGCACCGTAGACGCCGACCGAGACCTGCATCTCGCGTCCGAGCCTCACGGCTCGCGCCACCTGCGCGGCGGTCACCGCCGGCACGAGCGTCAGCCGGCGTGCCGCGCGCGACTCGTGCACGGCGCGCACCGTGCGGTCGTACTCGGGCCGCGCGCGTCCGCGCGCCCCCTGGGCGTAGGCCTCTTCCGCGGCGGCGGCGTGGTCGGCGTCGAGGTGCACTTGACGGAGGTACGAGATGGCGCCCATCAACGACCCGGGGAAGCTCCTGAACCCGCCCCCGGCATCGAAGGTCATGAGGAAGGCGGCCGGCGTGCGCACCACCATTTCGCCCGCGCGTTCACCCGCGAGGTTGATGACGGCACCCTGTCCCGGGAGCAGGCCTCGCCGGGGCGCCACCATCGCCGTGGTGAACCCGCCGCTGCGCCACGTCTCGATGCGGGGGTCGTCCGGGCGGAGCGCGTCGGCCGCGTGCTCCCAGGGCGTCGAGGCCGGGCGATCTCCGGGGCCCCGCGCGACGGGCGCCGACGGCGGCTGAGCGCCGCCGCCAGCGGCGCGCGGCGCGGCGGCGGTCGACGAGGCCGACGCGGGAAGCGCAACCTCGCTGAGCGCGTCGAAGAGTCCCGGGTAGACGGTCGCGCCGTCTCCGTCGAGACGCCACACGCCCGCGGGGACGGCGACCGACGGACCCACGGCGGAGATGAGGCCGTCGACGACGACCACGGTGCCGCGTTCGATGACGGGAGCCGACACCGGCACGATGCGAACGTTGGTGAGCGCGAAGCTTCGGGGCGCCTCGGCCGAGGGACGGCTGGTGGCGGTCAGCGCCAGCACGCCGGCAACCAGGCACACCCGGCGCACGAACGGCAGCATGGGCGGCTCCTTCTGACGGGAGAGGGTCGGAGAGAACACCAGGATCCGGAAGTCCCAGATGCTAGTGCGGCGTGAAAACGGGTGTCAAGGACGCGTCGTGGTTCGCGCAGCCGTGCGCGCGGGCGCCCCCGGGACTCGAAGCCGGAAGAGATAAATGATCCACCACCCGTACCAGAGGATGGCGCCGAGCACGGCGAGCCGCTTCCCGTCAGGCGTGCGGTTGCCGGGGAAGTACGGGGTCGCGATGGTGAGGAGAGCCATCGCGCACGCGAGAAAGGCCCACACCATCGCCGGGCGGCGTGCCTCGGCCTCGCCGTTCCACAAACGCCGTCCGATGACGATGCCCAGCGCGGCGATGCCGCCCCGCGCCGCGAGGAGCAGGTAGGCCGGGACGCCGAACTGCGGCAGCCTCGCGAGCGCGCCCGAGGCCGCGAGCCCGAGCAGCAGCGGCTCGACGACGACCATCGCGGTGGCGAGGACACGGACGAGGAGCGGCGGCGGCGGGGCTGCCGCGGGCGAGAGAATCGACCCGGGCGCCGGCGGAGGGTCAGGCACGCGGGTTGGAGGGGCTCGCGACTTTCCGGTGCCGGTTGGCGAACTCCGGCGCCTCGCGCACGCAGGTGCCGAGAATGCCAATCGACTTCCGCAGCGCCCTCATTCCGGCCAGCTGCAGTTCCGCGGCCTGGTCGCCGACCTCGGCAAAGCCGTCGTCGGTGGGCGAGAGGTGCTCCCAGTTGCGGAACAGGCGTCCCCACTCGCTGTCGAGCGCCTGCTGCATCATCCGCTTCGCCTTCACGGGATACCAGAAGCTGTCGTGGTAGACGACGCTCGCCATGTACGCCCAGGGGGCGAGCACCGTCTTGAGCGACCACTCGATCGGCTTCTTGAGCGGGCCCCAATAGATCTTGTGCTGCATGCGCGAGGCGAACGTCATCTCGCGGAACGGCCCGACGAAGTTCCAGTTCTCGCTGGCGGCCGAGTGATCGCCCACGATCTCGATCTGGCGCGGATCGCCGCAACCGAGGCCCATGTCGTGGGCGAGGCGGATGAACCTGATCGACAGCGGATCGAAGCCCATGAGCTTGGCGGCCACCGCATCGATGGCCACTTGGTCGGCCGACGCGAGGATGACGTTCTTCACGTGCGGCATCATGCAGCGCGGCCCCGGTCCGTCACCGGCGAAGGTGCCGTCCATCACGGCGAAGACCCCCCGGTGGATCTTCTTCTGGATCATCAGCAGGTCCACGAGCGTTTCGTGGATGACCGGATGCGTCCAGTGGCGGTGCTCGTTGAGCAGCCCCCCGAAGGCGTTCTTCATCGCGCCGGTCGTCGTCGTGAAGACGTGGGTCTTCACCGTCGGCAGGTGGATGATGTTCTCGCCCACGAAGCGCCGGGGGATCATGAAGCCCTTGGGATAGACCTCGTTGAGGCAGAGGAACTGCTTCGCGAGATCGCCTACCGCGTCGCGGATGGGCAGCCACTCCTCGCCCTCGTAGATGTGCACGTTGCGCAGGCCGTGCGCCTCCACGACGTGCACCTGCTTGTTCTCGCGCTCGCCCAGACGCGCGTCGATGACCACCGTGCGGTTGTGACAGGCGTGCAGCAGGTCCGGCGAGTAGCCGTCGCGCTTCATCGCCCGGATCACCCCCTCGAGCTGCCATGGCGTCGTGGAACTGCTCGGGAAGAAGAAATGCCAGGAGATGTTGACCTTGAGGGCCGTATCGGCGTCCTTCGCGATGACGTCCTGGTAGCCGGCCAGGTTCATCAGCGTGTGGTAATCGCGCAGGACGGTCTGCGGGCTGGTCCGCAGGATGGCGACGGTGGACTTGTTGGACATGGGGGCTCTGAATCGGTCCTCTCTGAGAAGCCGGCCCGAAGGCCGGCGTCGTTGGCCCTGCCGCGATCAGCGGCGCGGCGCCGGCGTGGGGGCCGGCGTGGTCGGCGCCGCCGGCGTCGGAGCTGGTTGTTCCGGCGTGCCGGCCGGCTTCGGCATGGTCTCGCTCGTGAAGCGCGGGAGCCGCTCCTCGCGCGAGGCCAGGTGATGCACGGCCGCCGCGACGACGATCGTGGACTTCACCGTGTCCTCGGGCACGATGCGTTCGTAGGTGTCGAGGTTGGTGTGCCAGGTATGGCTCCCGTACTCGATGGGATCGACGCTGATGCCGATGCCCGCGAGTCCGGCCGCGTTGAACGACGAGTGGTCGGAGCCGCCGTGCCGGCGGCTGGTCGTCGCCATCGCGCCCGCCACGCCGAGGTCCGCGAAGGGCGCCGTGGCCTCGCGCACGACGGCGGCCGCCTCGGGCGGACCGAACACCGAGAACCCGCGGATACGGCCGGTCCCGGTGTCGAGGTTGAAATAGGCCACGAACGTCTCGAACCCGGGTTCCGGCTTCTCGAAGCTGCCGAGGTGCTGCTGCACGTAGGCCTTGGAGCCGAGCAGACCCTGCTCCTCGCCGCCCCACAGCGCCAGCCTGATGGTGCGGCGCGGCGTCACGCCGAGCGCCTTGAGCACCCGCACGGCCTCGATCATCACCGCGACGCCGATGGCGTTGTCCGTGGCGCCGGTCGCGGCATGCCACGAGTCGAGGTGCCCGCCGAGCATCACGATCTCGTCGGCCTTGTCGGTGCCCTTCCAGTCGGCGATCACGTTGTACTGCGTGGCGCCCTCGGGGTGCGTCCGGTTGGCGATGTCGACGGTGAGCGAGACCGGCGTGCCGCGCAGCCCGAGCCGCCAGATGCGGCCGTAGTCCTCGTTGCGCAGGACCACGGTGGGCGGCGCCTTGGCGAGGTCGAAGGTCCGGTTGTTGAAGGCGCGAACCTGCCCGTGCTCGCGGCCGGCGTCGTTGACCCGCGCCAGCGCGCGCTCGGCGACGAGCAGCGCGTCGATGGCCTCGTTCAGTTGCTGCGGCGTGAGCACGCCTTCGGGCGCCTGCGCCTGAGCCGCGCGTCGGGCCATGGCCGCAAACGGCGAGGGCGCGGGGTTCACGGGGTCGTACTGGGCCCGCAGCTCGGTGTCGTCGCGCCGCTTGGTCGGCACGGCGAATGAGACGGCGACCGTGGCGGGCTCGCCCACGAAGACGATGCGCCCGGCCAGCCGGCCTCGCTGCCCGGCCGCCCAGGCGTCGAATTCCGCCTGCGTGGGCTTCGCCGGCGGCGTGAGCCGCACCACTTCGCCGCTCGCCGGCCCGTTGGTGCCAGGCGTCCAGGCGAGCACCTCGCCCACGAGGGCGTCGGCGACCGGCGCGGTCATGTGCATCGAGAACCGCTCGTTCGTCCAGCCGGGGTGCCCGAAGTCCCAGGGCTCGAGGCGCGCGTCGAGCCCCATCGCGCGCAGTTCGTCCGCCGCCCACTCGGCGGCCGCCTTGAAGTTGGGCGAGCCGGTCAGGCGGGGACCGAAGCGGTCGGTCAGGACGTGCAGCGTCTCCATGACCGTCGACTGTTCGGTCGCATACTGCCGGATCTTCCACTGGAGGTCGGCGTCGACCCGCTCGTCGGCCGCGGCCGGCACGGCCAGCAGCATCAGGAGCGGAAGGGCGGAGCACAACGAGGACGGAAGGCGCATAGGACTCCTCGGCGCGGGGGCCGGCGGGGACGGACTTTTCATTATACTGACCGCGATGGGCCGGGCAGCCCGTCCTGGACCCTGGAAAGGAGTCACCATGGTTTCGCGTCGGGATTTCCTGGAGGTCGTGTCGGTTGCTGGAGTGGGGCTCGTTCTCGTGCCCAGGCTCGGCTGGTCGCAGGCGGCCACGGCACCGGCCACGACCTTCACCGACATCCGCGGAGGCGTCGGCCTGTTCGAGGGGCGCGGGGGCACCATCGGCTGGTACGCCAGCAAGGATGCGCTGGTGGTCGTCGACTCACAGTTCCCCGACACGGCGCGAATCTGCCTCGACGGGCTGCGCCAGAAGTCCGGGCGAGGCGTCGACCTGCTGGTCAACACGCACCATCATGGCGATCACACGGCCGGCAACAAGACGCTGAAGGAGGCGGCCACACGCGTCCTCGCCCACGCGAACGTGCCAGGCCTCCAGCGCCGCGCCGCCGAGGAGGCGAAGACGCTCGACGCGCAGGTCTACGCCGATCGCACCTTCACCGACGTCTGGCGCGAGGACATCGGCGGCGAGACCCTGCGCGCCCAGTACTACGGGCCGGCACACACCAGCGGCGACGCGGTGGTGACCTTCGAGAAGGCGAACGTCGCGCACATGGGCGACCTCGTCTTCAACCGGGTCTTTCCCTTCATCGACCGCAAGAGCGGGGCGTCGATCGCCAACTGGATCGTCGTGCTCGAGAAGACCGTCGCGGCGCACGTTCAGGACACGCAGTACATCTTCGGCCACGGCGCGAGCATCAGGGGCGGGCGCGCCGACGTGCTCGCGCAGCGCGACTTCATGACGGCCCTGCTCGAGACCGTGCGCAAGGCCCACTCCGCCGGCGAGTCGAAGGCCGAGGTGCAGAAGCGGAGCGCCGTCCCCGGGTTCGACACCTGGAAGCCGCTCGGCACCTTCGTCAACGCGGCGAGCCTCTTCGGTACCGCGTATGACGAGGTGGCGGGCGCCCCGCGCTGAAGCCGCACTTGACGTGCAGGGCGGGCGCGTGCGGAGTGCACGCCCCGCCCTCGGTCCTATCGTTCGGGGCCCGCGGTCACGCGACGAAGGCCTCGACGGCCCCGCCGCGCAGCACTCTGCCGCGCCGCGCCCAGGTGGCCACGAGCACCGCGCCCACGAGAATCAGCCCGATCGACAGGCCGATCCACAGCCCCAGGACGCCGAATCCAAGCGGAAAACACAGCAGGTAGCCGACCGGGAAGCCCACGGCCCAGTGCGCGACGAGATTCCACCGCATGGGCGTCTGGGTGTCGCCGATTCCGCGGAGCACCCCCGTGGCGACGCCCTGCAGGCCGTCGAAGAGCTGGAACACGGCGGCCACGGCCAGCAGACGCGCGCCGAGCCAGATCAGGGCGCCGTCGTCGGTGAAGACGCCCAGGAGGAGCCGGGGCGCCGCGACGAAGATGACGGCGACGCCCAGCATGAAGGCCGCGATGGTGCCGAGCGCCACCCAGCCGGCGCGGGCCGCCGCCTCGCCGGATCGCGCGCCGACGGCCTGACCCACGAGCACCGCGCCGGCCGACGCCATCCCGAGCGGCACCATGAAGGTGAAGGCCGCGATGTTGAGGGCGATCTGGTGCGCGGCGAGCGACACGGCATCGAGATACCCCGCGAGCGCGGTCGCCGCGGCGAAGACGCCGACCTCGAGCGTGATCTGAGTCGCGGCGGGCAGGCCGATGGCGAAGAGCCGACGGAGGCGTGCCCACTCGATGCGCCACGACACCTCGGCCAGCGACGGCCGCTCGCGCCGGTTGACGTGCCAGACGGCTGCCGCCAGCACGGCGGCCATGTAGGCCCGCGAGATGAGGGTGGCCCACGCCGCGCCGGCGACGCCGAGCGGCGGCAGCCCGAAGTGCCCGTAGATGAGCGCGTAGTTGGCAGCCGCGTTCACCAGGTTCGCCGAGACGAGCGCGAAGGTCACCGGGCGCACGAGCGACATGCCCTGCAGATAACGCCGCTCGGCCGCGTACGCGATGAGCGGGACGAGGCTCCACTGCAGCACGGCGAGGTACGGCACGACGAGCACCCTGACCTCGGGGGTCAGTCCGGAATGCGGCAGCCAGGCGACCAGCAGCCAGACCAGGCCCGCGAGTGGAAGCGCGACCAGCCCGCCGAGCACGAGGCCGTGCAGCAGCCAGCGGTGGCACTCGCCGCGCTGGCCCGCACCGAAGTGTTGCGAGACCAGCGTGTCGAGTCCGAGCAGCAGGCCCATGGCGAAGATCGCCACCGCCATGAACGCGCTGCTCCCCAGGCCCACCGCCCCGATGGCTGCGGGTCCGAGAGGGCCGACCATCACCGTGTCGACGAGCCCCATCGACATCCAGCCGAGCTCCGCCACGACGACCGGCAGCGCCAGGCGGATCAGCCGCCGGAAGGTCTCACGATAGTCGGCGCGGCTGCCGCCCGCCCGGACTCGCGATCGCCACGTCGCCCACCACCCCGAGACGGTCATCCGGTCATCCTAACTCTGGCCGGGTTTGATAGCATGCGGCCATCACGAAGAAGGAGAGACGCGTGGCGACGAGCGCAGCAGTGTCCATCGAATCGGCGGCCGGCGTGTCGGAAGGCTACCTGGTGCGGCCCGGCGGCGGGCGGCCGGGCATCGTCGTCGTCCAGGAGTGGTGGGGCATCGTGCCGCACGTAAAGGACGTCGCGGCGCGGTTCGCGGCGCAGGGGTACGTGGCGCTGGCGCCGGATCTGTATCACGGCACGTCCACGGTCGATGCCGAGGAGGCCTCGCACCTGATGGAGGGACTCGACTGGGGCCGTGCCGTCGACGAGATCGCCGGCGCGGCCCGGTACCTGCGCGACACCGAAGGGTGCGATCGCGTCGGGATCGTCGGGTTCTGCATGGGCGGCGCCCTGGCCGTCCTCGCGGCGGCCCGTCAGGGATGCGACGCCTTCGTCTCGTTCTACGGGTTTCCGCCGGCGGCCGCGGGAGACCTGGCCGGCATCACCGCGCCTGGGCTCATCTTCTTCGGCGAGCACGAGGAGTACTTCTCCGTGCCGGAGACCGAGGCCTTCGTGGCCCGCCAGCGCGCCGCGGGCCGGGAGGCGGATCTCGTGCTGTATCCCGATGCGGGTCACGCGTTCTTCAACGACGATCGGCCAGAAGTCTTCACGCCTCATGCGGCCAACGACGCGTGGCGCCGGACGCTGGCCCACTTCGGGCGGCATCTTCGGACCGAAGCATGACGCGCCGCCTCGAGCCCGCGCGCCTGCTGCCGGGCGTGGCCGACGCCGACGCGGGTGCCCGCACGCAAACGCAGACGCCGGTCGAGGCCGGCGCCGGCACCCCCGTGCGCGGCCGCGCGCTCATCTTCTGGGACCCGGCCGCGCCGGGGCGGAAACGCGACGCCATCGACACCGATCAGATCACGCCTGCCGAAGACTGTGTCTCGGAGAGCCTCGACACGCTGGACGAGCGGTGGAAGGCGGGGGCGTTCCGCCACGTGATGCCCGACTTCCGCGCGCGGGTCCACGCGGGCGAGACGTTCCTCGTCGCCGGCGATCGGTTCGCCATCGGCTCGTCGCGCGAGATGAGTCCGGCGGGGCTCAAGGCCATCGCCGAGGAGGCCGGCCGCACGCTGGTCGTCGTCTGCGGCCACGGTCTGGGGGACATCTTCCGCCGCAATGCCCTCAACCTCGGTCTCGACGTTGTCCAGTCGCCCGAGGCGGTCGCCGACGCGCGGGACGGTGACTGGCTGGAGTTCGACCCGGCGACGCGGCGGCTGCGCAACGAGACGCAGGGCCGCGAGTACGAGCCCATGCCGCTCTCGCCGACCGAGGAGGGCATCAGGCGGGTGGGGGGGATCATCGCGCTCGGCCGGCGTGACTTCGGCGAGTCGATCCGGCGCGTCCCCGAGGTCGAGTGGCCCGACGCGGAGACGGCCCGCGCACTGACCTCGACCGAGCAGATTCTGTGGGCGCACCGCGTCGATCGTGACGCCGCCGTGACGCCAGGGGCGACCATCAGGGTCTTTGCGGATCTGCTCCCGGCCTCCGACGGTACGGCGCCCTTCGCGATTCACACCTTCGCGCAGATCACGGGTGGGAACACCATCTATCCGCGGCAGGCGGCCATCGCCAACGACCACTTCGTCTTCACCGGGCGGCCGGCCGACGACCGCCAGACGGCACTCGGTGCGGCGTTTGCCGCCCGATACGGCATCGCCCCTCCGCGCTATGCGGCGCCGGGCGACGGCATCTTTCACTTCTACTTTCCGGAGCAGGGTCTGATCCAGCCGGGGCAGGTCGTCCCCGGTGCCGATTCGCACTCGAGGGCCTACGGCGCCTACGGCGCACTGGGGTTCGGCGTGGGGTCGACGACGCTCGGATTCGGGTGGGCCCTCGGCTACGTCTACGTGACCGTGCCCCGGCAGCGCCGCGTGCGCTTCACCGGGAGGCTGCGTCCGTGGGTCGCGGGCAAGGACATCGTGCTCGAGGTGCTTCGCCGATGGGGCACCGCGCAAGCGCAGGGCATGTCGGTGGAGCTCGTCGACGAGGATCTGCAGCTGCCCATCGCCTATCGGAACACCATCGCGAACATGATGGCCGAGGCCGAAGCCTTCAACGGCGTCTTCGCCCCCGACGCGCTCACGGCGGCCTGGTATGCCTCGCGTGGCATCGACCCGGGCCCCTGCGCGCGATTCGCGGCGGGTGACGACGCGCGCTACGCGATTGACGAGGTCGTCGATCTCGAGGCGATCGAGCCGCTCATCGCGAAGCCGTTCAGCCCGGGGAACGCGCATCCAGCGGGCGACATCGCGCGGACCCGGCTCGCGTTCGACAAGGCGCTCATCGGCTCCTGCACCAACGGCAGCTACGCCGACCTGCTGCAGGCGGCGCTCGTCCTGCACGCGGGACGGCAGGCCGGCGCCGCGCGCGCCGTCACACCGCTACTGGTGTTCCCTGGCTCGGGTGGCGTCGCCCGCCAGATCGAGCAGCCCGAGCCGCGGCTGGGAGGGCTGTCGGTGGCCGGGGTCCTGCGCGAGGCCGGCGCCGAGATCCGGCCCTCGTGGTGCGGTCCGTGCTTCGGCCAGGGTCCCGACGCGCTGCGGCCAGGCGAGCGTGCCATCACCACCTTCAACAGAAACTGGCAGAATCGCATGGGCGTTGGCGGCGAGGGTTACCTCGCCAGCCCCGCCATCGTGGCGGCGTCGGCGCTGCTGGGGTACATGGGCCCGCCCGAGGACCTGGGTCTCGAGTGGGATGCGGAGCGTTTCGGGGTATGACGGCACCGTCCGGTCGGCTGAGCGCGGAACTGCAGCGCCACATCGTCGAGCGGATCGCCGAGGGGGATCCCTCGGGCGAGCACGATCTGGCCGCGATCTTCGAGCGCCGCATTCGTTTGATGCTGGCGGCGCGGCTGCGCGACCACGACGCGGCCCTCGAGGTGACGCAGGACACGCTGCTCGCCGTCATCACGGCCCTCCGCAAGGGCCAGCTTCGCAACGCCGAGAGTCTCGCCGCCTTCGTGCACGGCATCGCGCGGAACCTGGCCAACAACTTCCTCCGGACGCGCCAGGAGTCGCCGCGCTTCGTCGAGGTCACACCCGAGCTGCCCCTGGCCGCGCCTGCCCACGACTTCGAGGGGCAGGAACGCCTCGCGCTGGTCAGGAAGGCGATGGGCCGGCTGGACCCGACAGACCGCACCATCCTCCTCCGGACATTGCTGGAAGGACTGAAACCGGGGGAAATTGCTCGCGATCTGGGCGTCAGTTCAGAGGTCGTGCGGACCAGGAAGTCGCGGGCGCTCAAGAAGGTCATCGAGCACGTCGAGCGGTTGTCACAAATTGGCATCGTCCGCCACTCTGTTGTGGAGGAGGAAGGATGACCTGCCAGCGTTCCCGCAAAACCGAGCAGTTCGAGGACTACCTGCTCGGGCGGATGCCCGAAGAAGAGCAGGCTGCGTTCGAGCTGCACTACTTCGCATGCGACGAGTGCCTCGCCCTCCTCGAGACGATGCGGGCTGTCCAGGCCGAACTGGCGAGCGGTCTCGCGCCTGCCGCCACGGTGCCGTCAAGTCAGGTGCGGCCGTCGAGCTGGCGCGTCAGGCCGCTGGCGATCGCGGCCGGCATCGGGGCCATCGTCGTGGCGGGCGGGCTCTTCCTGTGGGAGGGCGGACGACGATCCGATCAGCTTCCGGCCGGCGGTTCGCCTCCGCTGGTCGCCGACGCGGGAGACGAGGCCGCTCCGACCATGGTGCCGCCCGGTGACGCGTCCGGAGAAACGCCGGCCGCCGGCGAGAAGCCGGAGGCGGACGAGGCCCCACGGGTGGCGCCGCGCCGCCGTTCGCTGGCGCAGCTGGCCCAGTTCACGCCGCCGCCCTACCTGGCGCTGACGCTGCGCGGCGGAGAGGCGGCCTCGGTCGACGATGCCTTCACGGCCGGGATGCAGCGCTACATGGGGCGCGATTATGCTGGCGCGCGCGAGGCCCTCACGCGGGCGGTGGCGGCCGATCCAGGGCGCCCCGCGGCGCAGTTCTACCTGGGCATCTGTCAGCTCCACGCCGGCGAGGCCGAGGCGGCCGCGGCGAGCTTTGCCCGCACGGTCTCGCTCGGAGACTCGATCTACTACGAGGACGCCCACTTCTTCCTGGCCAAGGCGCGCCTTGCGCAGGGCCGTGTGGCCGATGCGCGCGCGGCGCTCCAGACGGTGGCGACGCTGGCGGGCGACCGGGAGGCCGACGCGCGCGCGCTGCTGCGTGAGCTGGCGGGTCGCTGACGCGGCCTTCGCGTCCGGGGCGGGCCGCCTGTCTCAGCGTGCGCGGCTCGCTCGCAATTCCTCGATCGTGTTCGGATAGCTGCCCGTCGTGGCTCTCAACATCCAGAAGAAGATGGCCGTGTTCTCGTGCGCGCCCGTGAACTGGAGCGCACCAGGCCCCGACGCCGAGAGCACGACGTCGGTCGCGGTGTGGCCCGACGTGTTCAGCGCGAGCGATGACGTATCGCCGCACTGTTCCTGCGGCGCGCAGGCGTACTCGCCGTTCTCGATGACGCCCTCCACGAGGAATCCTGGAATGGCCTCGCCGCTGACCGACTTGTTGTCGGCCTGGGGCAGTCCGCTGTCGCGCTGCGGGTTGGCCACGGCGATGGGCCGGCTCACGTCGTTCTCGACCTTGCGCGTGATCGCCGTCGCCGAGCGGTAGTAGCGGTTCGAGAGCCAGTTCTCGTAGCGATCGGGGGCGGCCGCCCAGCCGAGCAGCAGCTTCCGCGACGGATCGGGGTTCACCGGATATCCATCGGGGCCGATCTCGTAGTTGGTGGTGAAATCGAGGCGCTGCTCCGGCTCGAAGCGGAAGACCGCGGCGTAGTCCCTGACCGCGCGCCCGAGCGACTGCGGCGCGTAGCGCTCGTTGCCGACGCCGATGAGCGCCAGCCCTCCGCACTCGTGATCGGCCGTCACGATGACGAGCGTGTCGTTGGTGGCATCGGCGTCGCTGTTGGTTCGGGCGGCGAAGGCGAGGGCCACCTCCACGGCGCCATCCAGTTCGAGCGTGTCCCAGATGGCGCGCTCGGCGTCGGCGTTGTGGGCGGCCTTGTCGATCGAGGCGGCCTCGACCATCAGGTAGAACCCCGCAGGCGAGTGCGCCTCGAGGGTGCGCAAGGCGGCGGCGGCCATGTCGCGAAGCATCGGGGCATCGCGCCTCGCGGCATTGGCCTCGCGCGCGAGTTCGTCGCTGTAGCGGCCGGCGCCCACCTTGTCGAAGGCCACGGGCATGGTCCCGGGCGAGAACAGGCCCAGCAGTCGGCGTGGCGGCGCACCGGCCGAGAGCGCCGCGAGTGCCGGGGCCGTGTCCACGCGCGTAAAGCCAGCCGCGGTGAACTCCGCGCCAAGGTCGCGGCCGTCGGTCCGGGCCCCGCGGCTGCCGTCGGCCACGAAGTGGCTGCTCCCGCCTCCCATCAAAACCGTCACGCCGTTCCGATCACGCTCGTCGAAGAAGCGCGCCGCGATGCCATCGGACGCCAACCGGTCGGACGTATGCACGGCGTTCGCGCCCGGCGTCGCATCGGTCACGTCGCCCGTCGTGACGATGCCCACGTTGAAGCCCCGCCCCCGCAGGCGCCGCAGGAACTCGCCGAGGTACTCCACCTTCGGGTTGTCGAACGGATCGTCGAGGGTGTTGTCCGGGAAGACGCCCTCCTGGTTGTTGTTGCTCTTGGCGCCCGTGACGTAGCTCGACATGCCCGGGGCCGAGTCGGTGATGACCGCGTTGAGCGCCGACGTGCTCACGGTGCCGCTCACCTCGAGGGTGTCCATGGCCAGGGGACGGCGGGCCTTGCCGTTCACGAGGCCGCGCCCGACGATGCGGGCGGCCGTGCGGTGGGCGATGCCCATGCCATCGCCGACCAGGAAGATGATGTTGCGCGCTCTTGCGCGCCCCCGGCGCGGCGCGTCCCAGGCCACGACCTGGAGCGTCACGCGGGCCGTGGCGCCGTCGGCCGTGCGGACCTCCACGATCCGGTCGCCGGGCGTGTCGAACGCGAGATCGCGGACGAGGAAGTTGCTGGTGTGCGGCGGCGCCTGCCCGGCGCGGTGGGAGATGGGCAGGTTCGTCGCGGCGGCTCCCGTACCGCCGTAGCCGCGTTCGCCGTTGCTCCCGGCATCGAGCGTGTTGCGATCGGTGATGTCCACTCCGTCGAGCATCACCCGCAGCCCCGCGGGCGCGGCGCTGCCGGCGGGCGCCGAGGCTTCGACGCGCAGGTCGAATCGCTGTCCGACGGCGACAGTCGTGCCCTCGGGGGGCATCACGCGCAGGCTCGTCGCGGCTGCGGCCGGTACCGGCGCCGCGGCGACCACGATGAGAGCGATCGAAGCCAGGAACGGGCTGCGGGTGTACATGTCCCATTGTCCCCCAGGGGCACGGCGGGGGACCAGCACGGCCCGGAGGCCGGCGGCCGTACTCCCGCGCGCCGACCGGGATCGCCCAGGGTCAGCGGCGTCGCAGCACGAGCACCGTGGCGTCGTCCTGGGCGGGCTCGTCGCCCAGCCAGCGGTCGACGAGCGCGAAGATCCCGGCCACCACGGCGCCGAGATCGCTGCCGCGGCTCGCGCCCGCCAGGTGCTCCTCGAGGCGCGCCTCGCCCAGTTCCTCGTATCGCACGTTCATCGCCTCGGTGATGCCGTCGCTGAAGACGACGAGCAGGTCGCCCGGATCGAGCGACAGCCGGCGGGCGTCGTACGGGCGTTGCGCCATCAGGCCCAGAGCCATGCCCGTGGGGGGCAGGCGCTCGACGCGGCCCGTGGCGCGCCGCACCAGCATCGGCGGGTTGTGCCCGGCGTTGACGTACTCCAGGGTGCAGGTCTCGTCGTCGAAGACGCCATAGAACAGGGTGGCGAACTTGCTCGACGCCGTTGACGCCACGAGCTGGTCGTTGAGCGCGCTGGCGAAACCCGCGGGGTCGTCCACCATCAGCGGGGCCCGGCTGCGGAGCATGGCCTGGAGGCTGGCCATCAGCAGGGCCGCCGACATCCCCTTGCCCGAGATGTCGCCGAGTGCGAAGCCGACCTTGCCCGGTGCGAGGGCGAGGAAGTCGAAGTAGTCGCCGCCCACGCCCCGCGCCATGCGACAGGCGCCTTCGTACTCGAGGTGTGTCAGCGGCGGGCGGGTCTGCGGGTAGAGTCCCTCCTGCACCTGCCTGGCGAACTCGAGCTCACGGCGTAGCGCTTCCTGGTCGGCGACGCTGGCGACGAGATTCGCATAGTCGAGCGCCGTGGCCATCTGCTTCGCCACCGCGGCCAGCAGCTGTCTGTCCTCGCGCGTGAAGGCCTCCTCCGAGAGCTTGTCACCCACGAGAATCCACCCCATGAGGCCGCGGCCGGTGGAGAGCGGCACCACGAGTGCCGGATCGAACGCCTCGAGCACGGCGTGGTCGTGGCGCTCGGCTTCGGAGGTGGGCGCCGCGAGCGGCCGCAGCCACGACCTCGGATCCGTCCAGTCCACGGCCAGGACGTCCTGGCCCTGCGCGCTCCGCCGCTCGACCTCCGTGGCCAGCGGACCATCGGCCGGCACCATCACGACGCAGGCACGCTCCCGCACGGTCCGCGCCACCGAGTCCGTTTCGAGGTGCGCGCGGCAGCGCAGCGGCCCGGCGGTCCCGGCTGGTGCCGCGGCCTCGCCCTGGTCGACATCGCCCAGGAAGACGGCGGCGCGCACCGGGTGAAGCGCCCTGATGATGATCCGCAGGGCGTCGCGAATGAGGGCGTCGGTATCGGCGGCGTGCGCACGCGAGAGCCCGGCGAACTCGGCGAGAACCTCGCTCGTGACGTACGGCTCGCGGAAGAACCGCCGATCGATCCAGGGCTGCAGCCGCTTGTTCAGGTGCCGCGAGGCGTAGAGCAGCAGGCCTGCCCCCACGGCCACCACGAGGATGAGCGCGCGCTGATCGCCGGGCGGCACGAACCGGCGCACCAGCGGTCCGACGATGAAGAAGAGCCCGAGCAGGATGAGCAGCGTCTCGAGCAGGAGGAATCCCTTGGAGACGAGCGCGTAGCGCACGCCCCGCCGCACGATGAGTTGGACGCCCAGCACGCGGTGGCGCACGACCGCGTAGATGAACGACAGCGGGAAGAAGGGCAGTCCGACCAACAGGACGATGACGAGCCAGACCGGCGGGCTGGAGTCGGCGCCCGCGGACGTCCACAGTACGAGCACGAGCAGCGGCACGAGGCCGACGAGGGCCCCGGCCAGCAACACGCGCATCCGCCGTCGGTCGCTGCGCGTCTCGGCCCGCACCGTGTGCCAGATGAGGGACACGAACCCGACGACCATCATCACGACGAGCGACCAGCCCACGAAGGGGTCGATCGATGGGGCGAGCCACTGCAGGGTTTCGACCCACGAGGGCGGCGCGAACTCGGCCACGACGAGCGAGACGACGGCGACGGCCACGGCCGCGAGCGTCACCGCGCGGCCGAGCGGCTTCACCCAGGGGACGAGCCGATCGAGGCCGGCGCTGGTCGGAAAGACCAGGAAGAAGTGCATGAAGGCATACACGCCGACAATGGTCACCAGCGTGTGCACGGCCTGGGACGCGAGGCGCAGCCATTGGGGGAACCGCGAGAAGTCGGCCCCCGAGACCGCGGAGAACCCCAGGAACAGCAGACCGCCGTAGAACGAACGCTCGTCGTCGGGCCGCAACACTCCGATGAGCAGCGCCGTCGACACGGCCAGCAGCGGCAGGAACCCCGCGGCGACCACGTGCGTCGCGATGGCCGCCTTCGAGGGAAGGCGCGGTTCGACGTGCAGGCGCACGAGGTCCGGCACGCCTTCGCGGCGGACCTCGATCGCCCACGAGCGGGTCCGGTCGACGCCGCGCAGCGCGGCGGCGAGGGATTCGAGGCTGCGCACAGGCTCGGCACGCCCATCGCCCACCCTGACACCGACGATGACGTCGTCGCGCCGCAGCCCGGCCTTCCAGAGGGGCAGTTCGTCGCCCAGGGCGTCGGCGCGCTGGATCTGCACGACGCGCAGGCCTTCGACGGCCGGCGCCAGGGCGACGGCAGCAAACGACACGCCTCGCGGCGCGACGAGCGCGTGGTACAGGTCGTAGCCGCGATAGCCGAGCACGCAGAGCCCGAGGACGATGAGCAGCCAGAGACGGCGGGTCATGCCGTCGTGAATTCTATGCCGTCGAGGCGGGAGCCGCAGCCCGCGTCAGCGGCCGGCGGCGACGAGATACGCCCAGGTGCCCAGCGTGGCGAGCCCGATCGTCCAGCGTGCGGGAAGGAGGAGCCCTTGACCCGAGGCGATTCGGAGGCGGGGGAGGTCGCAGGCGAGCGTGACCGCCGCGTACATGGCAAAGGCGACGTAGGCGAGAGCGGCGACCACGGCGGCCGGATTCCAACCGAGGGCCGCTGCGAGATCGCCGCGCAGCAGCGCGAACAGCGCCCGTGTCGTGCCGCACGTCGGACAGGGCCACCCCGTAACCTCCTTCAGCGGACACACGAGGTGCGGCCACTCGAAGAGGCCCCAGGCCGCGCCGGCGGCGAGCGCGGCGGCCGCGAGGCCGACCGACAGCCAGAGGACCTCGTGATCGGTCTCCTGTGCTGTCAGCCGGCGTCGCTCGAGGCGCATCGGGGGTGTTCAGTTGGCGGCGGCGGCAGCCATCCCGAGCATGGCGACCATGGCGGCGCCGAACATCATCGCCGCGCCGCAGCAGATGACGACGGGAATGAGCACGGCCGCGGCGGCCTTGCCCATCGTCGTGTCGTGGACGATCTGCAGGCCCAGAATCGAGTACGCGACGGCGGCGATGCCGGCGATGATGCCACCGCAGATCGGGATGATCTGGCCCAGCCACGCGGTGCCCATCACGTAGGCGACCGTGCGGAAGGTGGCCTCGAAGCTCGCCTTCGCCCCGCCGAGCAGCGACAGCAGCCCGTGGTAGATGGCGGCGCCGATGAACAGCCCGATGGTGCCGATGATGGGCATCATGATGATCGACATGACGCCGCCGCTCATCATGCCCGGGTAGTCGCCCATGCCCGGCATGCCGGCACCGAGCCCCCCGAGACCCAGACTGTAGATGTAGCTGGCGACCGCGCCAATCAGCATCCCGATGATGGCGAACACGAGCGGGTTCCCCAGACCCCCCTCGCGCCGCATCGTCGAGAAGAACCGGCGTGGTTCGGTGAGCAGCTCGCGCACCGTGCCGATGAAGCGCTGGACGAAATCGCCGGGCTGTTCCCAGGGCGGGCCCGACAGGGACGTGCCGGGCGTCGGGGGCAGGGGAGGAATCGTGGCCATGAACGCTCCTTGAACGCACGCCACTCGGCGTGCCGGTTTCGAATGCCAGAGGTTATCGCATACCCTGATCGGAACTGCAAACGCGCATCGCGGGGGCACCCGCGACGCCCGGGGTGACCGATGGAGACACTCGCCTTCGCGTCGGTGCCCGAGGCCGCGACACCCTCCCGGCTCCTCGGCCTGCACGGCATCTACGGACGCGGCCGCAACTGGACGACCATGGCGCGCGAACTGCACGCGCGTCGGCCCGAGTGGTCCACGCTGCTCATCGACCTTCGCCTGCACGGCGATTCGCCGGCCTTCGAGCCGCCGCACACCGTTGACGCGGCGGCGGGCGACCTCGCGCGGCTCGAGGAGGCCACGGGCCTGCACGGCCGTGCGGTCCTCGGGCACTCCTTTGGCGGCAAGGTCGCGCTGGCGCACGCCCTCTCGGGCCTCGACCACCTGGAGCAGGCGTGGATCATCGACTCGACGCCCGAGGTGAAGGCGCCGGCAGGCACGGCCTGGCGGATGCTCGATCAGATTCGGTCGCTGCCGGCGGCGTTCCCCGGCCGGAAGGACGCCGTGGCGGCGCTCACGGCCGGCGGGCTCTCGAGGGGCGTGGCGCGGTGGATGGCCTCGAACCTGGTCTTCGACGAGGGCCGCTACGTGTGGCGCCTCGACTTCGACGCGATGGAGGCCCTGCTGCGCGACTTCTTCGCGCGCGACCTGTGGCAGGTCGTCGAGTCGCCGCCCGAGGGGCTCGACCTCCATTTCGTCCGGGCGACGGCCTCGCACGTCCTGAGCGACGAGGCCCAGGACCGGATCCGCGCGGCGGGCCGGCGGCACGGCCGTGCCCACCTGCACGATGTCGAGGGCGGACACTGGCTGCACGTCGACAACCCGCACGCCATCCTCGAGCTGCTCTCGACGCACCTGCCCTGAGCGCGGGGCCGCGTGGGGGCGCGTAGGGGCGCGGGGGCGTAGGGGCCGGCTTAAGCCGGCCCCTACGTGATGTCGAGATCCTTCTTCAGTTCCGCGAGCAGCGCGAGCGCGGCCAGCGGGGTCATCGTGTCGGTGTCGACGGCACGCAGCCGGTCGGCGACGTGCTCCACGGGCGAGGCCACCTGGAACAGCCCCAGCTGCTGCTGCGGTTCGCGCGGCGCGCGCGTGAGCGACGGCCGGCCGCCGCGCGCGAGCTCGTCCTGTTCGAGGCCCGCGAGAATCTCCCGCGCGCGGGTGATGACGGTCGAGGGCAGCCCGGCGAGACGCGCCACCTGAATGCCGTACGACCGGTCGGACCGCCCGGGCACGACCTTCCGCAGGAACACGATGTGGTCCTGCCACTCGCGCACCGCCACGTGCGAGTTGACGATCCCGGGGAGCGCATCGGCGAGATCCGTCAGCTCGTGGTAGTGCGTCGCGAAGAGGGTCTTCGGGCGGTGGCGCGGGTGCGTCGCGAGGTACTCGGCCACGGCCCAGGCGATGCTGAGGCCGTCGAAGGTGGCCGTGCCGCGTCCGATCTCGTCGAGCACGACGAAACTGCGCGAGGTGGCGGTGTGCAGGATGCGTGCGGTCTCCTGCATCTCCACCATGAAGGTCGACTGGCCCCGCGCGATGTTGTCGGACGCGCCGACGCGCGCGAACACGCGATCGACGACCGGCAGCTTCGCCGAGCGGGCGGGCACGAACGATCCAATCTGCGCCATCACGATCATGAGGGCCGACTGGCGCAGGTACGTCGACTTGCCGCCCATGTTCGGCCCCGTCAGCACGACGAGCTGCTCGGTGGTGCCGTTGAGCGTCAGGTCGTTGGGCACGAACGGCTCGCGCGTGCGGTGCTCGACCACCGGATGGCGCCCGTCGACGATGGCGAACTCGTCGCCTTCGTGCAGGAGCGGCTTCGTGTAGTTGAAGAGCGTGGCCGCGTCGGCGAGGGCGGCGAGCACGTCGAGCGCCGCCAGGCGGCGCGCCGCCTCCTGGACTCGGGGCGCTTCGACGGCGACACGGGCGCGCAGGGCGTCGAAGGCGGCGATCTCGCGCTCGAGGATTCGCTCGTCGGCGCCGAGCACCTTCTCCTCGTGCTCCTTGAGGGCCGGGGTGATGTAGCGCTCGCCTCCCGCGATGGTCTGCTTCCGATGGTAGTCGTCCGGCACGTGCGGCAGGTTCGACTTCGACACCTCGATGTAGAAGCCGAACACGCGGTTGAAGCGAATCTTGAGCGAGGAGATGCCGGTGCGTTCGCGCTCGGCCGCTTCCATGGCCGCGATCCGCTCGCGTCCGGTCCGGCTCACGTCGCGCAGCTCGTCCAGCTCGACATCCACGCCGTCGCGCACGAAGCCGCCGTCGCGCGCGAGGACCGGAGGCTCGTCGACGAGCGTCGTGGCAATCAGCGTGCGGACGTCCGCCAGCTCGTCGAGGCCCGAGACAACCGATTGCAGCAGGGGCGCCTGCAGGGCGCCGAGGATCTGGCGCACGCGCGGAATCGCGCCCAGCGACTGGCCGAGGCCGACGAGATCGCGCGGCCCCGCCGTGCCCAGGGCCACCCGCGAGACGAGGCGCTCCACGTCCTGAACGGCGCGCAGCGTCTCGCGCAGTCTTCCGCGCTCGCTCGTGCGGAAGGCGAGCTCCTCGACCGCGTCGAGCCGATCCTGAATGGGCTCGAGCTGGGCGAGCGGGCGGATGAGCCACTGACGCAGCAGCCGGGCGCCCATCGAGGTCTTCGTGCGGTCGAGCTGTGCGAGCAGCGAGCCGTCGCGTCCTCCCTCGGTGCCCTCGATCACCTCGAGGTGCTTGAGTGTCGTGGCGTCGACGAGCAGCCCGTCGCGACGTTCGCGGAACCCGACCGCGCGCACGTGCTCCAGGTCGACGCGCTGGGTGTCGCGCAGGTAACGCACGAGCCCGCCCGCCGCGGCGATCGAGGCCGGGTGGCCCTCGAGGCCGAACCCGGCGAGCGTCGACGCCTGGAGCTGGTCGAGCAGCGTGGACCGTGCCGCATCGAGCCCGAAGGTGAACTCGTCGACACGCGTGATCGAGGTGGCCGCGAGCGTGCCCTCGGGCAGCCACGCCGGATCGAACGACTCCGCGAGCAGGACCTCGCGCGGGCGCAGGACGGCGATCTCTTCGGCGAGGGCCAGCCACCCGTCCTCGCCCTGGTAGTCGGCCGCCGTGAAGGCGCCCGTCGACAGATCGATGAGGGCGGTGCCGAGCCCTGGCGGGCGCGGCGCACCCCGGGCCGGCGAGCCAGACGCGACGAGCGCAAGCGTGAAGGCCGGTTCTCCCGACTCGAGGTAGGAGTCGTCGACCAGCGTGCCGGGCGAGACGACGCGCACGACCTCGCGCCGCACCACCCCCTTGGCCCTCTTCGGGTCTTCGACCTGCTCGCAGATGGCGACGCGGAACCCCTTCCTGACGAGGCGCGCGATGTAGGTGTCGGCCGCGTGGAAGGGCACCCCGCACATGGGAATCGCGTTGCCGTTGGCGTCCTTCGAGCGGGAGGTCAGGGTGAGGTCGAGGGCGCGGGCCGCGGTGAGCGCGTCCTCGTAGAACATCTCGAAGAAATCGCCCATGCGGAAGAAGAGCAACGCGTCGCGAACCTGGCGCTTCGCGTCGAAGTACTGGCGCATGGCCGGCGTCAGCGACGCCGTCGGGGGACCTGCGTGCGGCATGGAGTCGGTGCGGCGGTTCCCGGAAGAGGGCGTGCCCCGCGGCACGGGCCGGGCGAGTATACCGGAGCCCGGCGCCGGTCGGGGTACACTGCTGCGGGAACGGCCGACAGATGATTGTACTGGCTCTCGACTCGACGACGCGCGACGGCAGCGTGGCCGTGTGGCGCGACGGCGCGCTACGGCGGGTGGAGTCCGGCGACGCCGCGCGCGGGTTCTCTGAACGGCTGCCCGGCCACGTGTTGTCGCTGCTGGCTGCGGAGGGGCTCGCGCCGGCCGACGTGGACGTCTTCGCCGTCTCGGCCGGCCCTGGCTCACTCACCGGCCTGCGCGTGGGGCTGGCCACCATCCAGGGACTGGCGTTCGCGGCGGGGCGCCCCGTCGTTGCCGTCCCGACGCTCGAACTGGTGGCGCGAGGCGCGGCCGCCGCCGCCATCGCCGGCGGGGCCGGCGACATCGGAGCCTGCCGCGACGCCGCACGGGGTGAGGTGTTCTGGGCACGGTGGCGCCTCGATCGGTCGCACGGCGACGATGCGGGCCGCATCGCTCTCGATCCGGTGGACAACGCCATGGTGCTCGCGCCCGCCGATCTCGTGGGGCGATGGCGGGCGCTCTCGCCACCGCAGGCGGTGGCCGGCGATGGCTGGCCGCTGTGCCAGGAGGCCGCTGCGTCGCACGGCGTCGCCCCGCTCTTGGTCGAGACTCCGCCCCTCGCGGCGCCACTTGCCGAGCGCGCGGCGGTGCTCGCCCTGGCGAAACAGACGGTGTCGCCGCATGCGGTGCACCCGGTGTACGTGCGTCGTCCCGACGCGGAGCTCGCGCGGGATCGGCGGGCCGGCACGGCCAGTCCGGCCCGATGAGGCGATGACCGCACCGCTGGCCGACCTGCGCCCGCTCCCCCCGGGGTGGATCGTGGAGCCGCTCGACTACGCGCGCGACCTCGACGGAGTGCTCGCCGTCGACGCGGCCTCGTTTGCCAACCACTGGACTCGCGAGATGTTCGAGTGGGAGGCGCGCCATTCCGATGTCGCGCGGCTCTCGGTGCTCCGCGCGCCCGACGGGCACGTGGCGGGGTACTGTGCGGCGTGGGTCATCTTCGATGAGGTCCACATCAACAACATGGCCGTGCTGCCCGCGCATCGCCGGCAGGGCCTCGGAGCGGCGCTGCTCGCGCGCGTGCTCGACGCGGCCGCCCACGAGGGCGCGGACCGTGCCACCCTCGAAGTGCGGGCCTCGAACGAGGCCGCCCGCCGCCTCTACGAGGGGTTCGGGTTCCAGCCGGCGGGCGTGCGACCGCGCTACTACACCAACCCCATCGAGGACGCCATTGTGATGTGGCGTGTCCCTGACGGGCGCGCCGCACCGCGTCCTGTCTTGCTTGAAACCCCGTGACACGAGTGGTATCGTCGGCTCAACGGCACGGCGTCCTGCCGTGTCGACGACACCCGCACCACGGAGGTCGGATATGCCCACAAACGAGCAGGCTCTGAAGGAGCACCTGCTGCAGACGGACGTCGAGTACCGCGAACTGGCACACACTCACCGCGATCTCGATCGCCGCCTCCACGAACTTGCGCACAAGTCGTATCTCTCCGAGCAGGAGCAGACCGAGGAAATCACGCTGAAGAAGCGGAAGCTGCAATTGAAGGACCGGATGGCCGATATCCTTCGACGCCATCGCGAGGGCTCGCCGGCAACGGCAGCCCATCACTAACCGGGGCGCCTGGTTCACGGGGGCGCGCCGCTGACCCACGTGCACGGCGCGCCACCGGCACTCGCGCCCGCCTCGTTCACCCAGTTCGTCATCATCCCCTCACATGAAACTCGATCGCGCCGGCCTGCCGTTCATCACCGGGGCCCTGGTTCCGGCTGCCGCGCTGGTCCTCGCCCGCCGGTGGGGCTGGGCCGTGCCGTTTGCGGCGGCCGCGGGAGCGTTGGCGTTCTTCTTTCGCGACCCGGACCGCGTCACGCCCGAGGGCGACGATCTCGTCGTCTCGCCCGCCGACGGAGAGGTGGTCGTGGCCGGGGAACCGGACCCGGCCGCGGTGCCACCGGGGTCGTGGCTGCAGGTGAGCATCTTCCTGTCGCCGCTCGACGTCCACGTCAACCGCATTCCCTTCACGGGCCGGGTGACGCGCGTGGCCTACACCCCGGGGCAGTTCCTGCCCGCCTACCGCGGCGAGGCGGCGAGCCAGAACGAGCGGAACGAAATCTGGATCGAGCGGGATGGCGTCACCGTCGTCGCGCGACAGGTCGTGGGGATCCTCGCGCGGCGCCTGGTGTGCCGCACGCACGCGGGGGCCGAGGTCGCGGCCGGCGAGCGCTTCGGGGTCATGAAGTTCGGCAGCCGCATGGACGTGTTCGTGCCGCCCGACAGCACACTGGGCGTCGCGGTCGGCGACCGCGTCCGCGCAGGCGAAACCATCCTGGCGCGCCTCGCGCCGCGCCCGGAGGGCGTGTAGACCATGTCGACGCCCAGCCGGATGCTGACCGCCCTGCGCGATCGCTCGAGCGGACGTCCCGCGATGCGGCGGGGAGTCTTCCTGCTCCCCAGCCTGTTCACCATGGCGAACATGTTCTGCGGCTATTGCTGCATCGTGTTCGCCATGCGCGGCGAGTACGCGACGGCGGCCCCGTTCATCGGCATCGCGGTGGTGCTCGACATGCTCGACGGGCGCATCGCCCGGCTCACCGGCGCGACGAGCGCCTTCGGTGTGGAGTTCGATTCGCTCGCCGACGTCATCTCGTTTGGCGTCGCGCCCGCCATCCTCGCCTTCGCGTGGGGGCTCACCTCGTTCGGCCGCCTCGGCTGGGCCTCGGGCTTCATCTTCGTGTCGGCCGCGGCCATCAGGCTGGCGCGCTTCAACATCCAGACGTCGGCGAATCTCGACAAGCGCTACTTCGTGGGGCTGCCCAGTCCGGCCGCCGCGGGCGTGCCGGCCGCCACCGTGTTCGCCTACCCGTACGGCCTGCACGACTGGTACGCGGCGCTCGCCTTCGCCGTCGTGCTCGTGCCGGCGTTCCTGATGATCAGCACGATCAAGTACCGCAGCTTCAAGACCTTCAACCTGCAGTCGCCCCGATCGGCGCGCAACCTCTTCCTCGTGGCGCTCGTCATCGCAGCCGTGGCGACGCACCCGCAGATCACGCTCGTGGTGATCGCCTATGCGTATCTGCTCTCCGGATTCGTCGGTCTCGTCTGGTCGCGCGGGCATCGCCGTGCCGCGCCCGAGGCCGCGCCCGAGACCACGCCGCGCGACGTGATGGCCGACGACGACGCCGGACCCGGCCGCTTCTGACCGATTGCGTCAGCCCCCGTTGCCGGCGAGCGGGAGCCAGAGCGTGACGGTGGTGCCCACGTCGCGCGCGCTCTCGACTGCAATCGTCCCGCCGTGCAGTTCGATGTTGCGCTTGGCGATGCTCAGCCCGAGGCCCGTGCCCGTGGCCTTCGTCGAGAAGTGCACCTCGAAGAGTCGCGAGAGCGCGTCCGCGTCCATGCCGACGCCGGTGTCCCTCACGCGGACGGCGACGCCGTCGCCGTCGCGTGCCGCTTCGAGCGTGAGCCGCCCGCGATCGGGCATCGCGTGGATGGCGTTCTCGATGACGTTGGTGATCGCGCGGCCGACGAGCATGCGGTCGATGAAGAGCCGGGGGAGGCCGGGCGAGGCCGACACCTCGATGTCGATGCGTTCCGCGAGTCCGGTGCGGTAGGCGGCGGCCACTTCCTCGAGGATGCCCGCGATCTCGGTCTCGACCGGGTGCGGTTGCGGCGTCGACGCGAAGCTCGAGAACTCCCCGGCGATCTGGCGCAACAGCCGCACCTGCGTCAGGATCGTGTCGACGCAGCCGTCGAGCACCGGGGAGAGCGGCTCGCCCCGATCGCGGTGCACGCGGCGAAGATGCTCGGCCGACAACTGGATGGGCGTGAGCGGGTTCTTGATGTCGTGCGCGACCTGGCGGGCCATCTCGGCCCACGCCTCGAGCCGGTTGGTGCGTTCGAGCCTGGCGCGCTGGCGCTGGAGTTCGAACGCCATGGTGTTGAACGACTCGACCAGGCGCCGCAGCTCGTCGGCCGACCTCACGAAGACGCGGGCGTCGAGGTCGCCCGAGGCGATGCGCCGCGAGGCGCGCGTGAGGCGCTGCACGGGGTCGGCGATCCGTTCGGCCATCCAGAGCCCGATGCCGGCGCCCAGCAGGATGAAGAGCAACGCTCCCAGTTGCACGCCGCGGTCGAGATCGTCGATCTCGCGTTCGATCTCCTGCTGTCGCGACGCCATCGGCACGGTGACCATGGCGTCGCCGGCCGTCACGCGGATCGGCGCGGCCGCCATCAGGTAGCGCAGGGTCCCGAGCGTCTCCTCGACGACGACGCTCGACTGCCGCTCGAGCACGATGGCCTGATAGGCCGCCGCCGGCGCGCGCGCGGGGAGCATGCCCGAGGCGAACAGGTCGCGCTCGCTCGTGGCCACCAGCGCCGACCCCAGATACAGGTTCACGTCCTGGGCGATGAGGCGGCTGATCCACACCATCGTGTCGTCGCTCACGGGGCCCGCCGCGCTCTCGCCGACCTGGAGCGCCGTCACCGCTTCCTCGATGACGCGCTGGGCCACGGCGGCCGTGCGGGCGGCTTCGCCCTCGGCGTCGGCCCGCATGCGCCCCGCGACGAAGGTCCGGATGGCCAGCGCAAGGATGAGGACAGGGATGATCGACGAGGCGACGAAGGCGAGGAAGAGCTTCCGGTAGAAGCTGGTGCGGAACTCACGGACGAGGGCCGTCCCCGCGTCGAGCCGGCGCCACGAGAGCCACTGTAGCAGCGCGGCCGCGGCGAGCGCCGTCGCGAGACCCAGCGCGGTGAAGGTGACCAGTTCGGCCAGCCGCATCATGTGGTCGAACCACGAGGGCACGGGGTAGTCGAGCGCGTAGATGCCGAACCGATCGTTGGCGAAGTACACCTCGTGCGTGCGGCCGCCGCGATCGAGCCTCGTCCAGAAGGGCGTGCGCGAGGCGTAGACGCGCGAGAAGAGCGGTTCGTCGAGCACCCAGGCCTGCCCCGACGAGGTGAACAGCGGCGTCCGTCCCCACCCGTAGATGACGAGCCCCACGTCGCGGCCAGGGTCGGCCTCGCGTTCGCGCGCCGCCGCCGGGCGGAAGAAGTCCGCGTAGGGCGCGCGCGACGACAGGAAGGGGAGGGCGTTGTAGTCGGGCATGACGTGCACGACGAGCGCGCCGATGACCCGGTCGCCGTCGGCGCAGACGTTGCGCTCGGCGTGCAGCATCCGCCGTTCCTCGGAACCGAACGGCGCGGCCTCGCCGAAGGTGTCCCACGTGCAGCTCGAGGCCTGCCACTCGACCACGCGGCCCTCGTACTCCGGGAAGTTCAGCGAGAAGCGGCTGCGCAGCCGCCGGTCGGGTCCGTAAACCTCGAGGGCCGACGTCAGGCGGTAGCGCGCCAGATCGGTCTGCTGCCACAGGCTGAATGCGAGATCGGTCGTGGGAGGCGCGTCCGGCGTCGCACCGCTGGCCGATGCCAGCAGGTCGGCGAGCGCCGGAATCGCATCGAGCTGCCGTCGCGAGTCGTCGAGCCGCCGCAACAGATCTTCCGGGTGCGTGATGGCCTGCTGCGCGAACTCGCGCTCGACGAGGGCCCGCCGCGCGGCGTCGGCGGCGAAGACGAGCGACGGATAGAGGAGCAGCGCGGGAACCATGGCCGCCGTCGCCCAGGCCACGAGCCGCACCGCCTGCGAGCCGTGTCGATACCAGGCGGTGCTGCGGGAGACGAGCCTCGTGGCCAGCGCGGCGGCCGCCAGCGTGACGACGATCGTCTCCTGCGGCACGACGCGATCGCCGAAGGCCGCCGTCACGACCATCGCGGGCGCCAGCCAGGAGGCGAGCCGGACGAACCAGGGTCCCGGACCCCGTCGCGGCACGCGTGTGCCCGCCAGGAAGAACAGGGCCGCGATGCCGAGCAGCAGGGCCGCGTGGAGCACGACGAGGCCGGCCAGCAGCGCCAGCCGATTGGGTGGCCAGGGTTGGAGCGTGAGCTGCAGCAGGTCCACCCGGCCCGCCTCCACGCCCGCGCCGAGCACCGCTTCGAAGGCGAGCAGCGCCGCCGTCGCGACCAGACCCGCCAGGGCATGCCCGACGACGAGCCGGCTCCAGCCCGATCGCGAGCCGGCCGGACGCCGGGTCCACGTGCGGCGCACCAGGACCCACTCGGCGATCAGCACGGCCAGGGCCAGCGCGAAGCACGCCGAGACGAAGAAGTCGACAGGGGATCTCAGCGCGAGCGGCGTCCAGAACGCCGTCGCATCGGGTGGCCCGGGGCGCCAGGACGAGGGCACCGCGAACCAGGCGACCATGCGCACGAGCGCGAGCAGCCCCATCACGACCAGGGTGACGCGGCGCCAACGCCCGGGTTCGCGACCGGGCCGGCCCCGCGCGTCGAGCAGGGGACCGAGCAGCAGCAGCAGCGTCAGCGCGATCACGCCGAGGGCGGCCGCCCGGACGGCCTCGACTCCGGCGGTCTCGCGACGCGCGAGCGCCTCGGCGGTGAGCGCGGCCTCGAAGAGCGGCTCGCCCTGCTCGCTTCGCACGACGACGCCGGTACCTGGCGGCGCTCCCGCGCCGCCCGCAAACCGCGGGCGAAGCGTCACCTCGCCATAGGACGTGATGATCGTGTATTCGCGTTCTCCCCGGACTTCCCCCGGCGTGAGCAGCGTCTCGGCCGCCAACGTGCCCACCCGGCGGCCGCTCTGGACCGACTCGATCGGCTCGATGCGGACGTAGCGCAGCCCCGTCGGCCCGGGCGCGACGAACCCCGCGGGGGGGCCGTCGATGCGGTCGACGGGCAGTGTCGAGGCCCGGCCCTGCCAGGCAATCGGCGCCCCGCCCACGGCATAGACGGTGAGGGCGTCGTCAGTGGTCAGATGCCGATCGGCGGCGGCCGCCAGCGCCTCGAAGAGATCGTGCGCCCGGCCGGCGGCGACCGCGGCCCCGAGATCGACGTTCCGGCGAAGCGCGGTGCCGGCGGCCCGGAGGCGGCGCGCCCGGGCGTCGAGCGTGGCCTCCACCTCGCTGGCGACGGCCCGCTGCAGGGCCTCGGGCGTCGACGGGTAGCGGCTCTGACGCCAGACGCCCACGAGCGCCACGGCGGCCGCAATCGAGAGCCCCGCCAGCAGCAGATGGACCCACGCGAGCTGGCCGCGCTTGGGAAGCCTGGACGCCACGTCTTCCGCAGTGTAGCCGACACGGTCGCCCGCGGGGCGGCCGTCCGCGATCGGCCGTGTATACTCGACGTGGCCCCCGGCGACGGCATGTTGCGCACCATCAAACCGACGCTCAAACGCGGGACCTTCGTGACGGCCGCCAACTGGCCCGTCGTCGCCGTGCAGTTCGTCGCCGAATCCACCTTCAAGATTCTCCTCGGCGTGCCCATTGTGGGCGGCGTGCTCCTGGTGTCGCTCGGCATGGGCCAGGACGTGACGGGCGCCCTTGGCGCCGGCCCCCGGCAGATTGTCACGACCGTGGGGGCGCGGCTGGCCGAGCACCCGCTGGCCCTGACCTGGTTCGTCCTGTCCTGCCTGGCCGTGATCCTGGGCGGATCGGCGCTCGTCTTCCTCGTCAAGGGCGGCACGATGACCGTACTCGCGCGGGGCGAAGCGGCTGCGGGGCCCATCGAGCGGGGGGCGCTGCGCCTGCGCGACTTCCGGCGCGCCGAGGCGTACTCGATTGCGGCCTTCACGGCCGGGAGCCAGCACCTCTTCCGCCGATACCTCAGGCTCGGCGCGGTCCTTCTGCTCCTGTACCTGGTCTCGGGGGCCTTCTATCTCGGCGCCATCCTCGGAGGCTACAGCCTGCTCGAGTCCTCGGGATGGGTGGTCGGCTGGACGCTCGTGGCGGCCCTCGGCTCGGCCGGCCTGTTCATGTGGATTGCGCTCGTGAACCTGGTCTACCTGCTCGTGCAGATGGTCGTGGCCGTCGAGGATTGCTCGGTGCGGACGGCCGCCCGGATCGTCGTCGAGTTCTTGCGCGCGCGTGGCAGCAATGTCATGCTCGTCTTCGCCGTGGTGCTCGTGCTCGTCGTGGCGGCCACGGCGGCGTCGCTGCTGGCGACGGCCGGACTCGGTCTCATCTCGTTCGTGCCGCTCATTGGCCTGGCGGTGTTCCCGCTGCAGGCCGCGGCGTGGTTGGTGCGGGGCCTGGTCTTCCAGTTCCTCGGGTTGACCGCCCTGACCGCATATCTCTCCCTGTATCGCGAGCACCGTGCGTGGCAGGCGCGCGGCTCTTCGCTCGTCAGGACGGCATCATGAGCTTCGAACACCTTCTTTCGCGCGCCGGCGAACGGATGCAGCAGTCGGCGATCCGCCAGATGGGCACCGTGGCCGCGTCGCTCCCCGACGTCATCTCGTTCGCCCCCGGATATCCCGCCCCCGAAACCTTCGCCTGGGACGACTACCGGACCATCGCCGACGACGTCCTCTCGGGCGCCGACGGCACGGCCCTGCAGTACGGCCCCACGCGCGGCTTCGGCCCACTGCTCGACACGCTCGTCTCGCTACTCGCGGCCCGCGGCATCACCTCCACCGTCGAGCAGCTCCAGCTCACCACGGGGTCGCAGCAGGGGCTCGATCTCGTGGCCCGGGTGCTGCTCGACCCGGGCGACGTGGCACTGGTGGAGCTGCCCAGCTATACCGGGGCCCTCACCGCGTTCCGCAACGTCATGGCGTCGCTCGTCGGCGTGCGGCGCGACGACGAGGGCATCGATCTCGATCATCTCGAGACGACGGTGGCACGGCTCTCGGCAGAGGGACGCCGCGTCAAGTTCCTGTACCTCGTTCCCAACTTCCAGAACCCGACGGGCGCGCTCATGTCGCTCGCACGCCGCCGCGCGGTGCTCGACTGGGCGCTTCGGCGCGACCTCATCATCGTCGAGGACGATCCGTACGGGGCGCTGTACTTCGAGGACACGACGTCGCCCGACGAGACGCGGCCGATCAAGGCCGACGACCGTGACGGACGGGTCATCTACTTGAGCAGCTTCTCGAAGACGCTCTCGCCGGCGTTCCGCGTGGCGTGGGTGACGGCGCATCCCTCGCTCGCCGCCCGGTTCGAGACGGCCAAGCAGGCGCTGGACCTGTGCACGGGCAATTTCGATCAGCGGATGGTCTACGAGTCGTGCCGCCGCGGCGTCCTCGACAGGCAGGTGCCGAAGCTGCGCGCCTTCTATCAGCGGAACCGCACGGTGATGCAGGAG
The DNA here is from genome assembly GCA_023384595.1 of Vicinamibacteraceae bacterium. Lineage (GTDB taxonomy): Bacteria > Acidobacteriota > Vicinamibacteria > Vicinamibacterales > JAFNAJ01 > JAHDVQ01. The sequence continues at coordinate 44,436 of JAHDVQ010000006.1, forward strand.
GCGCTGCGCGAACGGCTCGGGGATCGCATCACCTGGGCCATCCCGCGCGGCGGCTTCTTCCTGTGGGCGAGCCTGCCCGAGGGCGTCGACACCATGAAGATGCTCGACCGGGCGATGCGCCACCGCGTGATCTACGTCGCGGGAAGCCCGTTCTTCGTCGACGGCTCCGGGCAGCAGACGCTGCGCCTGGCGTTCTCGTTCGTCCAGCCGGCCAGGCTCGTCGAGGGTGTCGAGCGGCTCTCGACGGCCATCATGGAAGAGCTGGAGACGATTCCGAAGCTGGCGGCGAAGCAGGAGGGCTAGGCACCTCGGGGAGGCCCAGGCCGACGCCGGGCAGACTGCGCAGCGGCACCTCGAGCGGCACGATGCGCCGCTCGAGGAGCGTCGCGCGTCCATCACCGAAGACGACGAGCACTCGCGGCAGGGCCGGAATCCGGCCCGCGACGGGGAGCGGCGGCGAGAACGGCTCCGACGCCAGCGGGACCGTCGCCACGGCCTGTCCGTCGGCCCGAGAGTAGGCGCGCAGTTCTGCCGCGCGGCTGGGAACAATCAGCGTGTCGCCGACGATCAGCGGACCCGCCATCGCGCGTGACGGCAACTCGACGCGCCACTGCTGCGACCCGCTCCCGCGATCGAGCCCGCGCAGCAGGTTGTCGAGCGACGCCACGTAGATGCGATCCGCGTCGACCGCCACCGCGCCCGTGATGTCCCCCCCGGTGCGCCATCGCCAGTCGGGCCGGCCCGTGGCGAGGTCGAGCACGTGCAGGAAGTTGTCGGCCGACGCCACGTAGAGGTGAGGCTCCGCGATGGTGAGCCCCGTGATGCGCTCGCGGCCGACCGTGCGCGACCAGGCGGGCTCGCCGTCGCGGATGTCGAGCATCGCCACGCGCCCGTCCTCGAGGCCGACGACAACGAGGTCGCCCGAGACGAGCGGCTCCAGGCTGGCCGGTCCCGGCAACGGCCTCCGCCAGACGACCTCGCCGCTCGCGGCACTCATCGCGAGCATCTCGTGGTTCGCGAGCGCCAGAAGGATCCACCCCGAACGCACGAGCGGCGCGGCCGCGGGCTCGGCCGGGAGCGGCACGCGCCAGACGGCCGTCCCGGTGGCGGCATCGAGCGCCTCCAACTGGTCGCCCCCCGCGACGTACACGCGGACGCCGTCGCTCGCGGGCCGGTGCCGGGTGGTCGAGGGCAAGGTCCACGCCACGCGCCCGTCCGCCAGGTCGAGGGCGACGACGGCGCCGGTCCGCAGCACGATGAAGGCGCGGACGTCGTCGGCGACCACGGGCGCGGCCGGGGGCGCGCCGAATTCGGCCATCCAGGTGGCCGCCAGCGGGAAGAGACTGCCGCGCACGGCGTCGAACGAGACGGGCGCAGGCCGGGTCACCGCCGGCGAGGCGGGCTGGGCAGCGCCCGGTCTCGCGCCAGGAGCGGGCTGCGCCAGCGCCCGGTCGGGCAAAAACCCCAACAGGGAGAGGCACGCGGCCGCGGCCACGCAAGATATTGCCGTGCCTCGGGATCCCACGTCGCTATAATACCGGAGACTGCACGGCCGCCGGTTGGGCCCGCGACCGTCTCCCGCTTCCAGAAGTCCGTGACACATCAGACCATTCTCGTCCTCGATTTCGGCTCGCAGTTCACCCAGCTCATCGCGAGGCGTCTGCGGGAGCTGTCGGTCTACTGCGAGATTCTGCCGTTCAGCACGCCGGTCGAGGAGCTTCGGCGCCGCAGCCCGGCCGGGCTCATCCTGTCGGGCGGGCCGCTCAGCGTGAGCGACCCGGGAGCTCCACACAGCGACCCGGCCCTGCTCGAGCTGGGCGTCCCGGTGCTCGGCATCTGCTACGGGATGCAGCTCCTGACCGAGCAGCTCGGTGGTCGCGTCGGCCCGGCGCGCCACCGGGAGTACGGCCACGCGCGCGTGGAGGTCAGCCGCCCCGAGGCCGCGCTCTTCGCGCGGTGTCCCGACTCGCTGCGCGTCTGGGCGAGCCACGGGGACTACATCGAGGCGCCGCCCGCCGGCTTCACGGTGGTCGCCACCTCGGCCAACGCGCCGGTGGCCGCCATCGAGCATCGCGACCGTCGCCTGTTCGGCCTGCTGTTCCATCCCGAGGTGCACCACTCCGAGCACGGGACCGACATCCTCCGGAACTTCGCCTATACCGTCTGCGGCTGCCGCGGCGACTGGACGATGTCGTCGTTCGTCGAGGAGGCCACCGCGAAGATTCGCGACACGGTGGGCGACGGACGCGTCGTCTGCGCGCTGTCGGGCGGGGTCGATTCGACGGTGGTCGCGCTGCTGGTGCACCGCGCGGTGGGCGACCGGCTGCGCTGCATCTTCGTCGACAACGGCCTGCTGCGGCATGACGAGGCGGCGCAGGTCATGCAGCGGTTCGTGGACAAGCTGCACCTGCCCGTGGTGATGGCCGACGCCCGGACGTTGTTCCTCGAGCGGCTGGCGGGGGTGACCGATCCCGAGCGGAAGCGGAAGATCATCGGCGCGACCTTCATCGACGTCTTCGAGGAGGAGGCGAGGGCGCTGGGCTCGTTCGACTTCCTCGCGCAGGGCACGCTCTATCCGGACGTCATCGAGAGCGTCTCCGTGATGGGGCCGTCGGTGACCATCAAGAGCCATCACAACGTGGGCGGCCTCCCCGAGCGCATGCGCTTCACGCTGGTCGAACCGGTGCGGCAGCTGTTCAAGGACGAAGTGCGCGTGCTCGGCCTGGAACTGGGCCTCGACGAGGCGTTCGTGTGGCGTCAGCCCTTCCCGGGGCCGGGTCTGGCCGTCCGGGTGCTGGGCGAGATCACCGAGGAGCGGCTGGCGCTGGTCCGCGCGGCCGACGTGATCGTCCAGGACGAGGTCAGGCGCGCGGGGTGGTATCGTCGTCTGTGGCAATCCTTCGCGGTGCTGCTGCCGGTGCAGAGCGTGGGCGTCATGGGCGATGCGCGCACGTACGAGTACACGGTGGCCGTGCGGGCCGTGGAGAGTCGCGACGGCATGACGGCCGACTGGGCGCGGCTGCCGCACGAACTGCTCGCGACCATCTCGTCGCGCATCGTCAACGAGGTGAAGGGCATTAACCGCGTGGTCTACGACGTCAGCTCGAAGCCGCCATCGACCATCGAGTGGGAGTGAGCCTGGGGTGACCGAGTTCGTCCATCTCCACCTGCACACCGAGTTCTCGCTGCTCGACGGCGCGTGCCGCATCAACGATCTGATGCAGCAGGCGGCGGCCCAGAAGGTGCCGGCGCTGGCCGTGACCGAACACGGCAACATGTTCTCGGCGGTGGCCTTCCACGACGCGGCGCGCAAGCACGGCGTGAAGCCCATCCTGGGCTGCGAGGTCTACGTCGCGCCCGGCGATCGACGGTCGCGGACCGGCACGCCGGGCGAGACGGCGAACCACCTGGTGCTCCTCGCCGAGACGATGCAGGGGTTCCACAACCTGATCAAGCTCGTCTCGGCGGGCTACACGGAGGGCTTCTACTACAAGCCGCGCATCGACAAGGATCTGCTGGCGCAGCATGCCGAGGGGCTCATCGGCCTGAGCAGCTGCCTGAAGGGCGAGGTCGCCACCGCCCTGCGGACCGAGCAGCCGCGCAAGGCGCTCGACGCGGCCGCGGCCTACCGCGACATCCTCGGGGCACGGAACTTCTTCCTCGAGATGCAGTACCAGGGCATCGACGAGCAGCTCGTCGTCAACCGCGGGCTGCCGTCGATTGCGGGCGAGCTCGGTCTGGCGCTGGTGTGCACCAACGACGTGCACTACCTGCGCTGCGACGATCAGAAGCCGCACGACGTGCTGCTCTGCATCGGCACCGGGAAGATGGTGCAGGACGTGCAGCGCCTCAAGTATCACGGCGACCAGTTCTACCTGAAGACGCCCGAGGAGATGGCGCGCGTCTTCGGCGAGTATCCGGAGGCGCTCGCCAACACGGTGCGCATCGCCGAGCGCTGCGACGTCACGCTCGAGAGCGGAACCTACCATCTGCCGAACTTCGAGGTGCCGGCCGGCTTCGATCTCGACGGCTACTTCGAGCACGTGGTGCGCGAGGGGTTCACGGCGCGGCTGCCCCGGCTGCGGGAGCTGGCCGGCATGGGCGTGCTCAAGCACCCGCTCTCCGACTACGACGCGCGGCTCGACTACGAGATCCGCATGATCAAGCAGATGGGGTACCCCGGGTACTTCCTGATCGTGTGGGACTTCATCCGCTACGCGCGCGAGCAGACGATTCCCGTGGGGCCGGGCCGCGGGTCGGCCGCCGGGAGCCTCGTCGCGTGGTGCCTGCGCATCACCGACGTCGATCCCCTCGAGTTCGACCTCATCTTCGAGCGCTTCCTGAACCCGGAGCGCGTCTCGCTGCCCGACATCGACATCGACTTCTGCGAACGGCGACGGGGCGAGGTCATCGAGTACGTCACCCGCAAGTACGGGCGCGAGAACGTGGCGCAGATCATCACGTTCGGGACCATGAAGGCGCGGGCGGCGGTGCGTGACGTCGGGCGCGTGCTCAACATGCCGTACGGCGAGGTGGACCGCGTCGCCAAGCTCATTCCGGCGACACTCGACATGAAACTCGAGAAGGCGCTCGCGGAGACGCCGGCGCTGCGCGAGCTCGAGACGGCGGACCCGGCCGTGAAGGAGCTGCTCGCGGTCGCGCAGCGCCTCGAGGGCATGGCGCGCCATCCGTCGGTGCACGCGGCCGGCGTGGTCATCGCCCCGAAGGCCATCACCGAGTTCGCGCCGCTCTACAAGTCGCCGAAGGACGAAATCACCACGCAGTGGCCCATGAAGGAGGTCGAGCGCGTCGGTCTGCTCAAGATGGACTTCCTCGGGCTGTCGACGCTCACGCTCATCGACGACTGCCTGAAGGAGATCGCCAGGACGACGGGCGAGACCATCGACATCGACACCGTTCCGCTCGACGACCAGAAGACGCTCCAGCTGTTCGCCGACGCGCAGACGCTCGGCGTGTTCCAGTTCGAGAGCGGCGGCATGCGCGACCAGCTGCGGCGCGCCCGGCCGCAGCGATTCGACGACCTGATCGCGCTCAACGCGCTCTACCGGCCCGGCCCGCTCAAGGGCGGCGTCGTCGACGACTTCATCGAGCGCCGTCACGGCAAGAAGCAGATCGAGTACGAGGTGCCGCAGCTCGAGCCCATCCTGCGCGACACCTACGGCGTCATCGCCTACCAGGAACAGGTGATGCGCATTGCGCGCGATCTCGGCGGCTTCACCATGGGCGAGGCCGACGTGCTGCGCAAGGCGATGGGGAAGAAGGACCCCGCCGTGATGCAGGCGCAGCGCGAGCGCTTCGTGTCGGGGGCCGTCGCCCAGGGCATTCCCGGGAAGAAGGCGACGAAGATCTTCGACTTCATGGAGTTCTTCGCTGGCTACGGCTTCAACAAGTCGCACTCGACGACCTACGCCTACGTCGCCTACCAGACCGGCTGGCTCAAGGCGCACTACCCGCGGCACTTCATGGCGGCGCTGCTCACCATCGAGTCGGGCAACACCGAGAAGCTCGCCATGTACCTCGGCGAGTGCCGCGACCTCGGCGTGCCGGTCCTCGCGCCCGACATCAACCGCAGCGCGCTGGCCTTCACCGTGGAGGAGGCCGGCGTCCGCTACGGCCTCGGCGCCGTGCGCAACGTCGGCGAGGGGGCCGTCCAGGCGTTGCTCGAAGCGCGCGGCCAGATGGGCCGCGTCGACTCGCTGTTCACGCTGTGCGAGGCGCTCGACCTGCGCACCGTCAACAAGCGCGTGCTCGAGAGCCTGGTCAAGGCCGGCACCTTCGACGCGCTCTCGCACGGCACGCCCGGCTGGGAGACGCTGCCCGTCGGCACGAGGCGTGCCCGGCTGATGGCCACGCTCGATCGGGCCATCGAGCAGGGCGCCCGCACGCAGCGCGACCGGGCCAAGGGGCAGAGCGCCCTCTTCGGTGGCGACGACGAGCCGGGCATGGTCGTCCGGCTCGCCGAAGCGGAGCCCTGGCCCGAGGCGCAGCAGCTCGCCTTCGAGAAGGAGGCTCTCGGACTGTACCTGAGCGGCCATCCGCTCTCGCGGTTCGCCGACGATCTTCGCGCGTTCGGCGCCAGGACGACCGCCGACCTGACCGAGTCGATGCCCGACATGAGCCTGGGCGGGATCATCGGCGCGCTGCGGCTCTCCACCACGCGGAAGGGCGACCCGATGGCGTCCTTCGCCCTCGAGGACGAACTCGGGGCCGTCGACGTGGTCGTCTACCCGGAGACGTTCAGGCAGTCCAGGCAGGTCATTGCGGCCGACGCCATGGTGGTGGTCCGCGGCAAGTTCGAGCGCGACGACGAGTCGGCGCGGATCGTGGCCGGCGAGGTGCTGGCGCTCTCGACGGTGCGGGAGCGGCTGTCGCGCGAGGTCGCCATCAGGCTCGCGGCGCCGCCGCACGGGCGCCAGACCTTCGAGGCGCTGGCCGAGGTCCTGACCCGCCACCGCGGCGATCGGCGCGTCCGCGTCGAACTCGAGGTGGCGCACGACGCGGAGCGGTGGCGGCTCGTCGCCGAAGTGCCGCAGGTGCGCGTGCGGCCGTCGGAGCGGCTGGTCGCCGACGTCGAACAGGTCTGCGGGCGGGGCAGCGTGACCCTGCGATGAGGCCCGCCGCCTCTCGTCGATGGCCTCCGGATGCCGGACGCCGGACGCCGGTGGCCTGAAAGGAGATCCCGTGGCATCGGAACTGCTCGAGTTCGAAGAGCCCATTGGCGTGCTGCAGAAGGAGATCGAGGCGCTCAGCATGATGCCCTCGACCGAGCAGCGCGCCGCCGAGATCGCGAGCCTCGAGCGCCGCATCGCGCAGATCCGGCAGGAGCTGTACGCGAACCTGAGCGCGTGGCAGCGCGTGCTCGTGGCGCGCCATCCCAACCGGCCCTACACGCTCGACTACGTCGATCGACTGTTCTCGGACTTCGACGAGATCCACGGCGACCGGCGGTACGCCGATGACCAGGCCATCGTGTGCGGATTCGCGCGCTACCGCGACACGCCGGTGCTCGTGTGCGGCCACCAGAAAGGGCGCGACACGAAGAGCAAGGTCGCGCGCAACTTCGGCTACGCGCGGCCCGAGGGCTACCGGAAGGCCCTGCGCGCGATGCAGCTCGCCGAGAAGTTCCGGCGCCCCGTCATTGTGTTCGTCGACACGCCCGCGGCCTATCCGGGCATCGAGTCCGAGGAGCGCGGCATCGCCGAGGCCATCGCGTTCAACCTGCGCGAGATGGCGGTGCTGGCCGCGCCCATCGTGGTCGTCATCGCGGGCGAGGGCGGAAGCGGCGGCGCCCTCGGGCTCGCCGTCGGGGATCGCATCCTGATGCAGGAGTTCGCCGTCTACAGCGTGATCCCGCCGGAGGGCTGCGCCGCCATTCTTTGGCGTGACGCGGCGCGCAAGGTCGAGGCGGCCGAGGCTCTCAAGATCACCGCGCCCGATCTGCTCGGCCGGGGCATCATCGACGAGATCATCCCCGAGCCCAACGGCGGGGCGCACAACGACTGGGACGCCGCCGTGGCCAGCGTGGACCAGGCCCTCTCGCGCGCCCTGGCGGAGGTGGTCGCGCTCGACCCCGACACACGCCTCGAGCGGCGCTACGAGAAGTTCCGGAGGATGGGCCGGCTGGGCGACGAGATCGCCGGCGGGGCCTGAGGCATGCGCCCCCGCCTCTGGCAGCCCGTGCCCGCCGACGACGCGGCCGCGGCCCGTCTCGAAGGGGCGCTCGGCCTCGATCCGGTCATCGCGCGGCTGCTCGTCCAGCGGGGGCTCGCCGACCCCGACGCGGCCCACCGCTTCCTGCATCCGTCGATCGAGCATCTGCACGATCCGTACGCGCTCACCGGCGTTCGCGCGGCCGTGGATCGGCTGCTCACCGCCATCGAGCGGCAGGAGCTCGTCGCCATCCACGGCGACTACGACGTGGACGGCATCACGTCGACCGTGATGCTGCGCCGCGCCCTCGAGCTGCTCGGCGGACGGGTGTCGCACTTCATCCCGGAGCGCCTGCGAGACGGCTACGGGCTGCAGGTCGCCGCCATCGATCGGCTGCACGCCGAGGGCGTGCGCCTCGTCGTGTCGGTGGACTGCGGCATCCGCAGCCTCGACGCGGGCCGCCGCGCGCGCGAGCTCGGGATGGATCTCATCGTCACGGATCATCACGAGCCCGAGGGCGAGCTGCCGGCGGCGCTCGCCGTCATCAACCCGAAGCGCCACGATTGCGGGTATCCGGAGAAGATGCTGGCGGGCGTCGGCGTCACGCTGAAGATCGTGCAGGCGCTGTGCCTCGAGCGGGGCCGCCAGCACTGGCTGCCCGGCTTCCTGAAGCTCGCGGCGCTCGGGACGCTGGCCGACGTCGTGCCGCTCACGGGTGAGAACCGCGTGATCGCGCACCTCGGGCTGGCCGGGCTCTCGTCGCCACGGCACACGGCGGGCCTGCGGGCGCTGCTCGAGAGTGCCGAGCTCCAGGGACGCCGCGTCGACGCCTACCACGTCTCGTTCGTCCTCGCGCCGCGCATCAACGCGGCCGGGCGCATGAGTTCTCCCGACGTGGCCGCGAGGCTCCTGCTCGCGTGCGACGAGGCCCAGCTGCCCGAGGCCCGCACGCTCGCGCAACAACTGCACGAGGAGAACCGGCGGCGGCAGGAGGAAGAGGCCGCCATCCTGGCCGCGGCCCGGCGCCTCGTCGACTCCGATCCGGACATCGGCGCGCACAACGTGCTCGTCGTGAGCGGGCAGGGGTGGCACCGGGGCGTCGTGGGCATCGTGGCGTCGAAGCTGGTCGACGCCTATTGCCGGCCCGCGGTCGTCATCGCCGTCGACGGCGACACGGCGCACGGGTCCTGCCGGAGCATCCCGGGGTTCGACATGCTCGGGGCGCTGGAGCGGTGCGCGGATCTCTTCGAGCGGTTCGGGGGCCATCGTCAGGCCGCAGGGCTCACGATGGAGGCGGCGCGCGTGCCCGAGCTCAGACGCCGCCTGGCCGCGTGGGCCAACGAGGTGCTGGGGCCCGACGACCTGCGGCCCCGGCTGCGCATCGACTCGCCGCTGAGGCTCGGTGCCATCGGGCCGGCGTTCGTCCGCGACCTCGCACGGCTGGCGCCCTTCGGGATGGGCAACGCAAGGCCGGTGTTCGCGACCTACGGCGCCGAGGTGTCCGCGGGACCGACGCTGCTCAAGGAACGTCATCTGTGCCTCTCGGTGGCCCAGGACGGCCGGGTGTTCCGCGCCATCGCGTGGCGCGCCGCCGAACACCTCGACCTGGTCGCGGCACACCGCCGCGGCCTCGACCTGGCCTACACCCTGGAAGAGAACACCTATCGCGGCGAGTCGAGCCTCGAGCTGAGGCTCGAGGACCTGAGGGGCGCGCCCGTCCCGGCGGCCGCCACCGCGGCCGACGCCGCATCGCCGGCCGATGCGCGGGTCGAGTAGGATCAACAGGATCCGGTCCTGCCCGGCGCACGCCTCGTGCGGCAGGGTGGGCCGATCGCACAGGATTCCGTGACCCGCTGGCAGCGTCCCCTCCGCCTCGGCCTGGCCGTGTTCGCCGTCGTCTTCGCCGTCGCGGTCTATTTCGCGATCGGGCGCCGGCCGGCCGCGCCGTCCGGGGCCACGTCACCGAGATCCGACCCCAAGGCAGTACTCGAAAGCGAGGGAGGTGTCACACAGATCGCCTCGAAGACCCGCCAGGACTTCCAGGTGAAGTACGGGCGCATGGCCGTGTACGAGGACGGCACGACCCGTTTCGAGCAGATCGAAGTCCTCGTGCCGCAACGTGGCGGCCGCGACTACACGATCACGGCCTCGAGCGGCGTGGTCGCCGACAACCAGAACGACATCGCCCTCGAAGGCCAGGTGAAGCTCACCACCACCGACGGTCTCGTCGTCGACACCGAGGCGGCGTCGTTCGAGCGGACCGAGGGCATGCTGCGCATTCCCGGGGCCATGGCGTTCTCGCGGCGGGGCCTGCGCGGACGTTCGGTGGGCGCCACCTACGATCAGCAGCGTGAGGTGCTGTGGCTGCTCGACCGCGCCGAGGTCGACATGACGGCCGAGAAGGGGGCGCCGGCGACGAAGATCCGGTCGGGCTCGGCGGGCTTCGCGCAGCGGGATCGGTATTTCCGGTTCGAGCGCGACGTCGTGATGACGCGCGGCGGACAGACGATCACCGCCGACGGGGCCGTCGCCCACTTGCAGCCCGAGGCCGACGTGCTGCAGATGATCGAACTGCGCGGCCGCTCGCGGGTGACCGGCGCGGCGGCGAGTGCCCTCGAGGCGATGACGGCCAACGACATCAACCTCGCGTACGGCGAGGACGGCGCGACGCTCCAGCGGGCCACGCTCGCGGGAGCGGCGAGCCTGCGGCTGGCCGGGGCCGGAGGGCAGGGCACGCGGCGGCTCGAGGCCGAGTGGATGGACATCGGCCTCAGTCCCGACGGGCGCCTCGCGACGTTCATCGCGGCCCGGGAGCGCGTGGCGCTCGATCTCCCGGCGGGCGAGGGCGCGCCCGCGCGCCGCATCACCTCGGTCACGCTCGATGCGGCGGGCCCGCCCGACCAGGGCATCACCACGGCCCGCTTCGCTGAGAACGTGGAGTTCCGGGAGCGCGTGCCGGCCGCAGCGGGGCGTCCCGCCTCGGAGCGCGTCGCGCGATCGCGCACGCTCGATACGGTGGTGGCCCCGGGCTTCGGCGCCATCGAGGCCGCGAACTTCGTGGGCGACGTGCGGTTCATCGACGGCGCCCTCGAGGGCCAGGCGCCGGACGCGACGTACAACGTGGCCAAGGGCGCGCTGCGCCTGCAGGGCGCCGCGCGCAGTGCGGCCGGCGGACAGACCGCGCGGCTGGTGGACGAGCGGGCCGACATCGACGCCGAGCGCATCGACGTCGCCCTCGAGGGCGGCGATCTCACCGCGACGGGCGGCGTCCGCTCGGTGCTGAAGTCCAGCCGCGACGATGGGGACGCGCGCGACGGCGGGCGAACGGCTCGCCGGCCGTCGATGCTCAAGGCGGACCAGCCGACCAATGTGACCGCCGATCGTCTCGTCTACGAGAAGGAGACCGGCCGGGCCACCTACACGGGGGATGCGCGGCTCTGGCAGGGCGAGACAGCCGTGCAGGCACCGACGATCGCGCTCGACGAGGTGCGGGGCAACCTGCGGGCCGAGGGCGGGGTGAAGTCGACGCTGCGGCTGCAGGACGCCGGTGAGGCGGGCGAGGCTCGGACGTCGGTGCTGACCGCGCAGACGCTGCTCTACGAGGAAGAGGAGCGGCGGGCCACCTACACGACCGACGCCAGGATGGTGGGGCCCGAGGGCGACGTGCGCGCCGACCGGATCGAGTTGTACCTCGACGAGTCGGGCGAGGCCCTCGATCGCGCCGAGGCCTACGATCGCGTCGTGCTGCGCGCCGACGTCTCGTCGGCGCGCGGCGACGTGCACCAGCGCGTGTCGTGGGGCGAGCGCCTGACGTACTTCGCCCGCGATGGCCGCTACGTGATGAGCGGACCCGAGGTCGTCATCCAGGAGCAGCGGCCCGCTGAATGCGTGGAAACTAAAGGCAAAACGTTGACTTTCTACAGATCGGCCGATACGATTCTCATCGACGGCAACGCACAACGCCGCACCGAATCGACGACCACGGGCAAGTGCCCGGGCCAGCCCACGCGCTGATGGCGACGCTCCGGACACTCGCGCTCACGAAGTCGTACGGCGGGCGGACGGTCGTCCGCGGCGTCAACCTCGACGTCCAGTCCGGTGAAGTCGTGGGGCTGCTCGGTCCGAACGGCGCCGGGAAGACCACGACGTTCTACATGTGCGTCGGGCTCACGGCGCCCGATGCGGGGCGCGTCGAGCTCGACGGGGCCGACATCACCTCGGATCCCATGTACGTGCGGGCCCGGAAAGGGCTCGCGTACCTGCCGCAGGAGCCCTCGGTCTTCCGCGGGCTGACCGTCGAACAGAACATCCTGGCCATCCTCGAGACGCTCGACCTCGACGCCGCGGCGCGGCGCGCGCGGCTGCGCGAGCTCGTCGCCGAGCTCGGGCTCTCACAGGTGGCCCGCTCGCGCGGCTACCAGCTCTCGGGAGGGGAGCGGCGCCGCGTGGAGATCACCCGCGCGCTGGTGCTCTCGCCGAAGTTCATCCTGCTCGACGAGCCGTTTGCCGGCATCGATCCGATTGCCGTGACCGACATTCAGAAGATCATTTTCCACTTGAAAGAACGGGGCATCGGCGTTCTCATCACCGACCACAACGTGCGGGAGACCTTGCGCATCACGGACCGGGCGTATATCGTGCATGACGGTGTCATCTTCCGGAGCGGCACGCCCGTCGAACTCGCCGCCGACGAGGATGTCAAGCGAATTTATCTCGGTGCCGATTTCCGTCTCGACTAGCGGATAAAGGGGTAGACTTCGGGCAACGTTCCGATTCGACATGGCCATCTCGCAGAAACTCCACACGAAGCTCGTCCAGAAGCTGATTCTGACGCCGTCATTGCAGCAGGCCATCAAGCTGCTGCCGATGTCGACCATCGAGCTCGCCGATCTCCTCAACCAGGAGATGGTGGAGAACCCCATGCTCGAGGAAGTGCCGGTCGAGGAGCTGCAGGCCACCGAGGCGACGGCGAACACCGACAAGGCCGAGCCCGAGCCCGAGGCCGCGCCCGCCAAGGCCGACACCTGGGACGACAGCGACTACGAGTACTTCTTCGGCGATTACCTCGACGACGGCTATCGTCCGAAGGCGCCGACCGAGGTCAAGGAACTGCCGCCGATCGAGAACACGCTCTCGACCTCGTCGTCGCTCTCCGATCATCTCCTCTGGCAGCTGTCGCTGCAGACCGACGACCCTCTCGTGCGCGAGATCGGACTCGCGGTCATCGGCAACATCGACGACGACGGCTACCTGGTGGCCTCGGTGGACGAGATTGCCGCCATGGGCGACTGGGCGGCGGCCGACGTCGAGCGCGTGCTGGCCCTCGTGCAGCAGTTCGACCCGGTGGGCGTGGCCGCGCGCGACCTGCAGGAGTGCCTGACGCTGCAGCTGCGGCACCTGGGCCTCGAGGGCACGCCGAGCGAGCGCATCGTCAGCGATCACCTGCGGCTGCTGCAGAACCACCAGGTGCCCGAGCTGGCGCGGCGGCTGGGCCTGGCGGTCGACGAGCTCAAGACGCACATCGACATCATCCGCGAGCTCGATCCCAAGCCCGGGAGCAAGTACAACCCCTCGCAGTCGCAGTACGTCATCCCTGACGTCTACGTGGTCAAGGTCGAGGACCAGTACGTCGCGGTGCTGAACGAGGAGGGGCTCCCGCAGCTGCGCATCAGCCCCGTGTACCGGCGGCTGCTCGACAAGAACAACGAGGCGAGCGACGAGACGCGCGCCTACGTGAAGGACAAGTTCCGGTCGGCACTCTGGCTGATCAAGTCGGTCGACCAGCGCCAGAAGACGATCCACAAGGTCGCGACGAGCATCATCAACTTCCAGCGCGACTTCCTCGACCACGGCATCGAGCACCTGCGGCCGCTGGTCCTGCGCGACGTGGCCAACGACATCGGGATGCACGAGTCGACGGTCAGCCGCGTCGTGAACAACAAGTACATGCACACGCCCCAGGGCGTGTTCGAGATGAAGTTCTTCTTCCACAGCGGCATCAGCAGCTCGTTCGGCGAGAGCGTCTCGTCGGTGACGATCAAGCAGCGGATCCGCAAGATCGTCGAGGGCGAGGACCCGCGCAAGCCGCTCTCCGACTCGAAGATCGTCAGCATCCTGCAGAACGAGGGGCTGATCCTCGCGCGCCGCACCATCGCGAAGTATCGCGAGGAGCTCAAGATCCCGACCTCGAACCAGCGCAAGGTCCTCTACTGAGGAGTCTCCATGCGTCTCTCGCTCACCGGCCGCAACGTCGAGGTCACTCCGGCGCTGCGCCAGCAGGTCTCCCGCCAGATCCAGAAGCTCGAGCGCGTGGCCGGCGACATGGCCGTCTCGGCGCAGGTCGTCCTGGCCCGCGAGCGCTTCCGCTGCCTCACCACCGTCACCCTGCATGCGCGCGGCGACCGCGTCCTCACCGGCCTCGGCGATGCGACCACCTGGCTCGCGTCGATCAAGGAGGCCTGCGAGAGCCTCGAGAAGCAGACGCGGAAGGTGAAGGAGAAGTGGACCACGCGCAAGCGCCGGGCCACGGGAGGGAAGCGCCTGCCCGTGCCGCCCGAGGCCGCCGGCGCAGCCCCGCCGCTCGACGCCGCGACGCTCGGTCCGCGCATCATCCGCGCCCGTCACCTCGTGCGCAGTCTCAGCCTCGACGCCGCGCGCGCCAGGCTCGCGAAGTCGTCCGACGAGTTCCTGGTCTTCCGCAACAGCGAGACCGGCCGGACGGCGGTCCTCGTGCGGCGGCAGGACGGCAACTTCGGCCTCATCGAACCCGAGGCCTGAGGCCGGCGGCGGTCGCATGGCCTACACGCCGAGCCTGACGATTGGCGCATTGCTCGCCCGCGGCAGCGGCTTTGCCGGCCTCGAGCTGCGCCTGGTCGCCGGCGAGCACGGGCTCGAACGCCGCGTGTTGCACCCCGCCATTCAGAAGACGGGCCTGTCGCTCGCGGGCATGGCCGATTTCGTCCACGCCGGACGCGTCCTGATCTTCGGCGACAGCGAGGTGCAGTACCTCTCGAGCCTGCCGCCGAGCGCGCGCCGTCGCACGCTGGACGCCATCTTCCAGCACGACGTGCCCTGCGTCCTGGTCACCAACGGCCTCGAACCGCCCGCGGAGCTCCTCGACGCCGGCCAGGCGTCGAACGTGCCCATCCTGCTCACGTCGGCGACCACCGCCGCCGCCATCACGAAGATCACGGCCCTGCTCGACGATCGCCTCGCCCCGCGCGAGGTCGTCCACGGCGTCCTGCTCGACATCCTCGGGCTGGGGACGCTGATCGTGGGTGACAGCGGCATCGGGAAGAGCGAGTGCGCGCTCGACCTCGTCGTGAGCGGTCACCGGCTCGTGGCCGACGACGCCGTGGAGGTCCGGCGGCGCGCCGAATCGGTCCTCATCGGCTCGTGCCCGGAGCTCACGCGCCACCACATGGAGATTCGCGGCATCGGGCTCATCAACATCCGCGACATGTTCGGCGTCGCGTCGACGCGCCGATCGAAACGCGTCGAGTTCGTCGTGCAGCTCGAACGCTGGGACCCCGGACACGATTACGAACGGCTCGGACTCGATGACGCGTTCTACGAGCTGCTGGGCGTGGCCATTCCCATGGTGAGGATGCCCGTGGCGCCGGGGCGGAACCTGGCCGTCCTCGTGGAGGTCGCGGCGCGCAACCAGCTGCTGCGCGTGCGCGGTCAGCACGCCGCGCGCGCGCTCGTCGCGCGGGCCGATCGGCGGATCCTGGACGCCGAAGCCGGGCCGCTGCACGAGGACGACGAGGACGACGAGCAGGATCTCGAACGATGACGCGAAAGAAGCCGGCTCAGCGCGCGCGCACAGGGACGGCGGGGCGCGGGACCGTCACGCGCGCGGGCGCGCGGGCGGCCCGCCGGAGCGCGGGACCGTCGCCGGCGGCGTCGCGGCTGGTGGTCATCACGGGGCTCTCGGGCGCGGGGAAGACGCAGGCGATTCGCGCCCTCGAGGACCTCGGGTTCTTCTGCGTCGACAATCTCCCGATCACGCTGCTGCCGACCTTCGCCGAACTGACATTGCGGGCGACGCACGAGTTCCCACGCGCGGCCGTGGTCATCGACGCGCGCGAGGGACGGCTCCTCGACGAGTTTCCAGTCACATGGCAGAAGATCCGGCGGCAGAAGGAGCTGAACCCGACGCTCATCTTCCTCGAGGCGTCCGACGCCGCGCTGGTGCGCCGCTTCAGCGAGACCCGGAGGCCCCACCCGCTCGCCCCGGGCAGGTCGGTGGGCGAGGGCATCGAGGCCGAGCGCGAGCGTCTGGCCCCCCTGCGGCGCCTGGCCGACGCCATCATCGACACCTCCGACATGACCGTACACGAGCTGAGGCGGGCGTTTCTCGACGACGCGCGCGGTCACCCGGTCCGGCACGGCCCGGTGGTGACGCTCCTCAGCTTCGGCTTCAAGCACGGGCTGCCGATCGACGCGGATCTCGTCTTCGACGTCCGCTTCCTCCCCAATCCCCACTTCCTTCCCGACCTGCGGCCGAAGACCGGCCGTGACAGGCCGGTGGTCGCCTACCTCGATCAGTTTCCCGAGACGGAGGCCTTCCTCGAGAAGACCGCCGACCTGCTGCGGTTTCTCCTGCCGCGCTACGCGAGCGAAGGCAAGAGCTACGTGACCGCGGCGATCGGCTGCACGGGTGGCCGGCATCGGTCGGTGGCGATGGCCGAGGCGCTTCGGACGCGCCTGGCCGACGTCGCCGGCATCCGACTGCGCGTGCGGCATCGCGACATGGGGCTCGACTGACAGGGGGGCGAGCCCGGAGAGCGTCATGCCCGTGACTCCACAGTCCCTCATCGGCGTCGTGGTCGTGACGCACGGCCAGCTCGCGACCGAGCTCGTCAACGCGGCCGAGACGATTGTCGGCGACCTGCCGCGGTTCGCGGCCGTCTCCATCGGTTGGCACGATGATGTGGACGCGGCGCGCGAACAGATCGGCGCCGCCATCGAGCGGGTCCGCGGCGAGGCGGGCGTGCTGCTGCTGACCGACATGTTCGGCGGCACGCCATCGAACCTCGCGCTCACGTTCCTCACCGAAGGGCGTGTCGAGGTGATGACCGGCGTGAACCTGCCCATGCTCATCAAACTCGCGGGACTCCGCAGTTCGGCCGATCTGCTCGGCGTCGCGCGCGAGATGCGCGAGCACGGCCGCAACGCCATCTGGGTCGCCTCGGATCTGCTGCGCGCCGAAGGGCCCACCCCGTGACCACGCGGGCGGTGACGATCGTCAACCCGCTCGGCATGCACGCGAGGGCCGCCGCACGGTTCGTCCGGACCGCCGCGGCGTACGCCTCGACGATTCACGTCGCACGGGGCCGGCGCCAGATGGACGGCAAGAGCATCATGGGCCTCCTGCTGCTCTCGGCGCCGCGCGGCACCGAGATCGTCATCGTCGCCGAGGGGCCCGATGAGGCCGCGGCCGTCGAAGCGCTCGCCCAGCTGGTGGCCAGAGGCTTCGACGAGGAGACGCCTGGCGCCGAAGGTTGACCGTGCCGGGGCGGCATGGTAAGACCTGACCATCGCCATGCCGCTGCCGATGTTCCCCGCCGGTCTCCTGCGGAGGCTCGCGGCCGCTGCCCTCTGCGTGGCGGCCTGGGGGGTCCCGTGCCGCGCCCAGACCCCCGGGGAACCAGGACGCCGCGCGGCTCCGGCGGCACCGCCGCGCAACATCGTCTTCATCCTGAGCGACGATCATCGGTACGACTTCATGGGCTTCCATGAGCGGGCGCCGGACTTCCTCGAGACGCCGAGTCTCGACCGGCTGGCCGCCGAGGGGGCGCACGTCCGGAACGCCTTCGTCACCACCGCGCTGTGCTCGCCGAGCCGCGCCTCGATCCTCACGGGGCAGTACGCGCATCGCCACGGCGTCGTCGACAACACGTCGCCGATTCCCGAAGGGACCGTGTTCTTTCCGGAGGCGCTGCGCGAAGCCGGCTACAGGACCGCGTACATCGGCAAGTGGCACCTTGGCGAGGTCGACGACTCGCCGCAGCCGGGGTTCGATCACTGGGTGTCGTTCCGGGGCCAGGGCGTCTACGAGAACCCGGTGCTCAACGTCAACGGGGACAGGCAGGAGTCGCGAGGTTATACGACCGATATCCTCACCGACCTCGCCCTCGAGTGGCTCGAGCGTCACCGCACCGAGGCCGGCGATCGTCCGTTCTTCCTGTACTTGTCGCACAAGGCGGTGCACGCGGAGTTCGTGCCCGCGGCCCGTCATCGCGGACGGTACGCGAAGGTCGCCATCCCGTCTCCCGAGACGATGGCCGACACCGAGACCGCGCGCCGGGAGAAGCCGCGGTGGGTGAGGGAGCAGCGCTACAGCTGGCACGGCGTCGAGCACATGTATCACGGCGCCATGCAGTTCGACGACTTCTACCGCGCGTATGCGGAAACGCTGCTGGCGCTCGACGAGAGCATCGGGCGGGTCATGGCGTACCTCGAGCGCGTCGGGCTCTCCGACTCGACGCTCGTCGTCTACATGGGCGACAACGGGTTCCTGCTGGGTGAGCACGGGCTCATCGACAAGCGCAACGCCTACGAGGAGAGCATGCGGGTCCCCATGCTCGCGTGGGCGCCCGGCCTCATCCCGCGGGGATCGGCGGTGCAGACCGTCGTCCGCAACATCGACGTCGCGCCGACGCTGCTCGACGTCGCCGGTCTTCCGGCCTCGGCGCGCATGGACGGTCGATCGGTGCTCCCCGCGCTGCGCGGGGAGCCTCAGGCCGGCGATGGGGAAGTGCTCTACGAGTACTACTGGGAGTACGCCTTTCCGCACACGCCCACGACGCTCGCCCTGCGCACGGATCGGTACAAGTTCATCTACTACCCAGGCGTGTGGGACCGCCAGGAACTGTACGACCTCGAACGGGATCCGCGCGAAACGCGCAACCTCGTGGACGAACCGGCCCACCGCGAGCGGGTCA
>JAHDVQ010000193.1 GCA_023384595.1 Vicinamibacteraceae bacterium
GGCGTGCGCCGCCTCGTGCACCGAGAGCGACAGCAGGAGGACGACGACCGAGATGGCAATGGTGGCCGGATCCAAGGCAGACAAGCTTCTCAGTGTACTACAGGGGGCTCCAGGCTACGGGCTACGGGCTCAGGGCCGTGCGGGGGCTCCAGGCGTCCAAGGTGCAAGCCAAGGCCCAAGGCCCAAGGTCCAAGGCCCAAGGTCCAAGGTCCAAGGCCCAAGGCCCAAGGCCCAAGGCCCAAGGCCCAAGGCCCAAGGCCCGAATAAAAATCGCCGGGCAGGAGCGAGTGTCCTGCCCGGCGTTGAGAGTGGCCTGGTGTGCGGCGCCGTCCGACCCCGGCCGGCTTGCGTGCCGGTCGCCGGTCGCCGGTGGCCCCTACTAGAACGAGTACTTCACGCTGACCTGTGCCGACCGGCGGCCGTAGCTGCCGGTGTTGGGCTGGCCGAAGGTCAGGCTGTTCATGTTGTTCTGCGGAATCGACGTGTTGTCCTGGTTGAGCGCGTTGAACACGTCGATGCGGAACATGAGCCGCCCGTAGCCGACGTTGAACCGCTTCATGAGGCTCAGGTCGGTGTTCCAGAGGGGCATCCCGCGGAACCCGTTGCGCGGCGCGTTGCCGGGGCCGAGCGAGTTCTGCAGCGGGAGCCCGTTGGCGCCGCGTGGCACGACGAAGTAGCCGTTGTTGGTGAACGACCGGTTGTCGTCGGCCCACGTCAGGCTGCCCGAGGGATCGACGTTCGGCCGGTCGCCGCCAGAGCTGCCGTCACCGCTGGTGTCGACGCCGGTGATGACCGTGAACGGCCGGCCCGACTGGCCCGACGTCACGCCCGAAATCTGCCAGCCACCGAGGATGGCGTTGAGGATGCCGTCGCTCGGTCCCGGGATCTCCCACAGGTAGTTGACGACGAGACGGTGCGGGCGGTCGTACACCGACCGGCTCCACTCCGCCTCGTAGTTGAACATGTCCTGCGCGCGCTGGCTGGCGGCGTCGGTGCCGGCCTCGCCGAGCGACGCGTCGTTGTTGCTCCACCACCGGCTGTAGGTGTAGGACCCGCCGAACTGGAGGCCACGCGACAGCCGCTTGTTCACCGAGACGTAGCCGGCGTTGTAGCTGGACCGCGCCTCGACGTCGTTGCCGCCGGGCCCCTCGTAGGCCGGGATGGTGATGCGGGAGCCGAACTGGGGGAACAGCCGCCGTGCCTGGAAGCCGGGGATCGACGTGGCGCTGCCGGTGGCACGAACAGTCGCCGCCTGGGCCTCGGTCAGGATGGCCGGGTTCATCTCGACCTGGTTGATGCCCTTGTAGCTCTTGCTGCCGGTGTACCCGATCTCGATGAGGAAGTCACCGAGTTCGCGCTGCATCGAGAGGCTGTAGAACCGGCTGCTCGGGTTCTCCGTGTCTTCGGCCGAGTTCACCCAGGTGTTCAGCGCATTGAACACGGGGGTGGCCCCGCCCGAGACGATGTTCGGATAGAGGTCGGTAACGTTGGCCTGCGTAAGGGTCGCAATCCGCGGATAGTTCGAGGCGTTGACCGTTAGCAGGTTGTAGAAGAGCACGTCGTAGCCCATGCCGAACCCGCCGCGGAACACCGTCTGACCGTCACCGAGCAGGCGATTGGTCGAACGGGGACTCCAGGCGAAGCCCACGCGGGGCGCCCAGTTGTTCGTGTCCCTGCCCACCGGGCCGGGCACGAGCGCGCCGAGGCTCTCGGCATCGGTGGCCCCGAACATGCCGAGCGGCACCGTCGAGAGCTCGTAGCGGAGGCCGGCATTGATCGTGAGGTCGGGCGTGATGCGGAAGTCGTCCTGGATGTAGAACGAGTTCTGCCACTGGTCGGTCTGGAAGCTCGCGACCTGCAGCGCCTGCGTGTAGGTGGCCGCCACGTTGTTCATGAACGCTTCGAGGTTGTTGAACGTGAACGACCCCTTCGAGTTGAACGCCGAGCCGTTGTCCACTTTGTTGTAGCGGATGTCGGCGCCGAGCTTCAGCGTGTGGCGCGACAGCGTCCAGGTGAACATGTCCGAGTACTGGAACGTGTCGGTGATGCGGTACTGCGGGAAGTTGGTCGCCCCGCCCACCGTGAAGAGCCCGCTGATCGTGCCGGTCGGACTCAACGGGTCGTTCTCGGGGAAGTCGAGGTCGCGCCGCACCCACGAGAACCGGAACTCGTTGATCATGTTCGACGACAGGATCCGCGTGTAGCTCGCGGCCATGTTCGTGTCCTTCAGGGCCTGCGAACCGCAGAACAGCGGACCAAACGCGCAATTGCTGATCTGGTCGATGTCCTCGCGGTCGTTGAACGAATAGCGCAGCGTGAAGGTGTCGGAATTCGTCGCCCTGAAGTCGCCACGCGCGAGATACGACTTGTACGTGCTCGGCTGCGTGATGGTGACGTTGGTCTGGGCCGTCTCAATCGGCACGCCGTTGACCGTGGTGTTCAGGAAGTTCCGGAACGTCAACCCCTGGCCGTAGATGTCCTGCAGGAAATTGAGCTTGGCGAGGACCGCCGACCGGCTCGCGGCCGACTGACCCGACCGCAGCGGCACGTTCTGCAAAGCGGCGTACCCGGCCGGCGTCGGAATGCGGACCGTGGCGCCGGGCGACGGCCCGGGCCGCTGCCCATCCCACTGATACAGGCCGAAGAAGAACAGCTTGTCACGCAGGACCGGGCCGCCGAGGTCGAAGCCCGCCTGGTGGCGGTTGAATCGGGCCGGCTCGTCGCGGCCGGCCGCCTTCTCGACGTTGGTCAGCGAGTAGAACTCGCTCGACGTGTAGTAGTCCCACGCGTCGCCCTGGAACCGGTTGGTCCCCGAGCGCGTGATGACGTTGATCTGGCCGCCGCTGTTGCGCCCGAACTCCACGCTGTACGGGTTGGTCAGCACCTGGAACTCGGCCACCGCCTCGGGCACGATCTGCGACGTGGCAATCGTCACCGAGATGTCGTTGTTGTCCGAGCCGTCGATCATGTAGTTGTTGTTGCGAGGCCGCTGCCCGTTCACCGCATAGGTGCCCTGCCCGACGCTGCTGTTCACGTTGGGCGCGGTGAGGATCAGGTTGTTGATGTTGCGGCCGCCGGCCAGCGGGAGCTCGGTGATCTGCTTCTGGTTCACCGTGGCGCCGACCGTCGCGTTGGTCTTGTTGAGCGTCACCGAGACGTTCTCGGCGGTCACGGTGACGGCCTCGCCGACGCCCGCCGGGCGCAGCTCCACGTCGATCGTGACCTCGGACGCGGCGTTGAGCTCGATCGCCTTCTGTTGCACCGTGGTGAAGCCCGAAAGCTCGACGACCACGTCGTAGGTGCCGGGCTCGAGGGCCGCTACACGGTAGAACCCGCGACCGTCGGTCACCGCCGACTGCGTCGCGTTGGTGGCGATGTTGGTCACCGTCACCGTGACGCCGGGCACGACCGCGCCCGAGGTGTCGCGAACAGTGCCCGAGATTGCGCCGCGCGTCAGCTGGGCGGTTGCCGTGGCGGGCAGCATCAGCGCCGCCAGCAACAGCCAGAACGTCAGCCGACCCGTAAATCGGGAGAGTCCTGCCATCACTTCCTCCTCCGTCGAGAACGTCCGATCAGTGGGCGAGTTGTCTTCGTGGGGGCCGTCTTGACAATGCGAACACTCATGCCAATGCAGGCCGCATGCCAAAACAGCTGAGGCTGACAACCTCCGCAACCTCGCGTCGGACAAGCCTTTGCTGTCCCAGCTCCGCGGCGGACCTTTCTGGCCGATTGGGGAAATCCAATCGTTTGGCGCGCCAGGGACGAAATTTTGTATTTGCGGGACGGACGTCGCGCCCGACGGGACCACGAGCCTTGTGCTCGTGATGACACCGTCGCGGAACCGTGATGACCCGTGCCGCGCCGGGCGTCTCTCACGGCCGTCCGGCGGCTCGATGGCGCCCGCGGCGCGCGGCGTAAGATGATGCTCGCCATGAGCCCGACCGCACGGCCGCGCCGCGTGCAGTTGTTCGTCACCTGCCTCGTCGACGCCTTCTACCCCGAGACCGCCCACGCGACACGCCGCGTCCTCGAACGGCTCGGTCTCGAGGTCGCGATCCCGCCCGGGCAGACCTGCTGCGGGCAGCCGGCGCTCAATGCGGGCCATCACGACGAGGCCCGCCGCGTGGCCGCGCACTTCGTCGATACGTTCGCGCCGGATCCCGCCCCGGTCGTCGCGCCCTCGGGCTCGTGCGTCGACATGGTCGTGCACCAGTTCCCGGCCCTCCTCACAAACGACCCAGCCCGCGCCGCCGCCGCGCGCGACCTCGCCGCCCGCACCTACGAGCTGTCCCAGTTCATCGTCGACGTCCTCGGCGACGACGAGGCGGCGGTGCCGGTCGAACCGTCGCTCACCTACCATGCGTGCTGTCACGGCCTGCGCGGCCTCGGCCTGGATCGCCAGCCCCGCGCGCTCGTGGGGCAGGCCGGCGGCGCGAACGTGCGGCCGCTCGACGAGGACGACCGGTGCTGCGGGTTCGGCGGCCTCTTCGCGGTGAAGATGGGCCCGATATCGTCGGCCATGCTCGACCGGAAGCTCGAGGCCATCGAGCGAAGCGGCGCGGATGTCGTCGTCGTCACCGATGCGAGCTGCCGGCTTCACATGGAGGGCGGTCTGCGGCGCCGCGCCAGCCGCACGCGGGTCGCGCACATCGCTGACGTGCTCGACGACCGGGTCTGACATGCGCACCTCGCCGCTGCCCTTCGTGCGCCGGGTCGAGCAGGCACTGGCCGACCCCGTGTTGCGCCGCAACATGGCGGTGGGCACGAGCCGCCAGCGGACGCATCGTCTCGAAGCGATGGCCGCGCTCCCCGGCGCCGACGCCCTGCGCAATCACGCAAGCCGAATCCGCGCCCACACGCTGGCCAGACTGGACGAATACCTCGAGCAGTTCGTCGCCGCGGTGCGCGCGCGCGGCGGCACGGTGCACTGGGCCGCCACCGCCGCCGAGGCCGCGTCCATCGTGACAACCATCGCCGTCGGCGAGCGCGCACGCCTCGTCGTGAAGTCCAAGTCGATGGTCACCGAGGAGATCGGCCTCAACGCGGCGCTCGAGGCCGCCGGCGTCACGGCCATCGAGACGGATCTCGGCGAGTTCGTCATCCAGCTCGCGGGCCAGCATCCCTCGCACATCGTCGCGCCCATCATGCACATGTCGAAGGAGCAGGTGGGCGCGCTCTTCGTCGAGCGGCTCGGGGCGACGCCGGAGGAGGTCGTCGACGTGGCCGCCATGACGGCCTTCGCGCGCCGCGTGCTGCGCGAGCGCTTCCTCGAGGCGGCGGTGGGCGTCAGCGGCGTGAACTTCGGCGTGGCCTCGACGGGCACGCTCTGTCTCGTCACGAACGAGGGCAACGGCAGGCTGTGCACGAGCCTGCCGCGCGTCCACGTGGCCGTCATGGGCATCGAGCGCCTCGTGCCGACGCTCGACGATCTCGGCGTGATGCTCGACGTGCTCGCGCGCAGCGCGACCGGGCAGGCGCTCACCGTCTACACCAACCTCGTCACCGGCCCGCGGCGGGAAGACGATGCCGACGGGCCCGAGGCCCTGCACGTGGTGCTCGTCGACAACGGCCGGAGCCGCGTCCTTGGGTCCGAGCTGGCGGAGATTCTCTATTGCATCCGCTGCGGCGCCTGCCTCGGGGCGTGCCCGGTGTACGACACGGTGGGCGGCCACGCGTACGGCTCGGTCTATCCAGGTCCCGTGGGCGCCGTCGCCACGCCCGCGCTCGACGGCCTCGGTCCGTGGACAGAGCTGCCGCACGCCAGCAGCCTGTGCGGCGCGTGCCGCGACGCGTGCCCCGTTCGCCTCGACATCCCCCGCCTGCTGCTCCTGCTGCGCCGCCAGACGGTCGAGGCCGGCGGGAGCCCCGTGTGGCTCCGTCTCGCCCTGCGCGCGCACGCCGCGCTCGCGGTGCGGCCGCGTCTGTACCGGCTGGCAGTCCGGCTGGCCGGGCGCGTGCTTGCCGTGGGCGCGCGCGACGGGTACATCGAGCGGCTGCCGGGACCGCTCGCCGCCTGGACCGCCAGCCGCTCGTTCCGCCTCCCCGCCCGGCGCACCTTTCTCGACGAGGTCGCGCGCGAACGCCGGAAGGTGTCGCCGTGAGCGATCGGGTTATCGCGCGGGTCCGCGCCTCGCTCGGCGAGGCGATTCGCCGGGGGATGCTGCCAGGGGCCGACGCCGCGCACCCGGGCCCGCGCCCGCGCCCGCCGTCACTCCCTCTCACTTCGCCTGCAGGCGACGCCACGGCGCAATCGTCCCTCCTGCACCAGTTCACGGAGGCGGCCAGCCTCGTCGGCGCGACCGTCAGCGTCGCGGAGTCTCGTGTCGAGGCGGTTCAGACCGTGCGCGCGGTGGTGCGAACCCTGTCGCTCTCCGGCACTCGACGCTTCGTGGCGTGGCACGACGCGGCGCTCGACCCCGTGCTCGACGCGATGGTGGCCGACGGGTGGACGCGCGTCGACGACGAGGTGCCTG
>JAHDVQ010000007.1:0-3579 GCA_023384595.1 Vicinamibacteraceae bacterium
CGGGCGACGACGACGAAGTCGCGGCCGGCCCAGTCGCGGGGGGCCTCCACGGCGAAGCCGCCCTCGCGCAGTTCGTCGGCCACGAGGGCACGGTCGATGCCGTGTCCGGACCGGGTGCGCGGGACGCCGTCGGGGGCGCTGCTGCCACGCCAGGGCTCGAAATCGATGATGACCAGCGTGCCACCCGGCTTCAGGGCGGCCTTGAGGCCCGCGAGAATCGCGACAGGCTCGGCGAGGTGGTGATAGACGTGGCGCAGGTAGACGGCGTCGCAGCAGCCCTCGGGAAGGCCCGTCGCCTCGTCGCCCGCTTCGACCACGGTGACATTCGCGAGGTTCGCCCGGGCGGCGGCGCGCCGGATGTCTTCGAGGCGCGACCGGCTGACCTCGGTCGCGTAGACGCGCCCGGTGGGGCCGACGCGCCTCGCCATCGCGATGGCGTAATCCCCGTCGCCGGCGCCGACATCGGCGACGGTCATCCCGGGCTCGAGGCCCAGCAATGTCGCAATGCGCTCCGACTCCGCCCGCTCGCGCGCCTGGAGCCCGAGCCACGTCGCCCCGGCGCCGACTACGAGGACGAGCAGGAAGGTGATGAAGATGGACCTGCGGCCGGACCAGCGTGGCACTCGCATGTGAGATAGGACGCGCCGCCAGCGGCAACGGTTCGCGCTGTCGTCACGAGGGTGCCGAGAATGCAGCGCGGCGGACCCCCCGAAGGGGATCCGCCGCGTGATTCCGGCGTGGCGCCGACGGGGCGTCTAGCGGCGGCGACGGAGCCGCGCGCCGATAAGGGCCAGCGCGGTGCCGAAGAGCGCCAGCGTCGCGGGCTCGGGCACGGTGCCACCGCTGTCTCGGGTGCCGTAGAGGGTGACGTGGGAAATGCCACCGGGTCCCGGCCAGAAACCAGATACTTCGAGAGTCTCCTGGCCGTCCCAATTGAAGATGTCCGTCAGGTTGAAGAGATACCAGGCCGGACTGTGGTTGCCATCCTTGACGAGAAGAAAGGCCTCACGCCCGACGAAGTCGCCGCCAACGTAGGAGATCGTGCCGCCATCTGGGGTCATCGAGGGCGCGTAGCTCCCGGCCAGCGGGCGCTCCTCGTTCCCGCCCACGTTGTACTTGTACAGCTCGGACGCGCTCTCCGCCGCCAGAATGGAGGCGATGGCGGCATCAATCTGTGACTGGCCGGTCTGGTTCCCCTCCCAGCGCGAGCTGTTCAGCACCCCAGAGGACGGGGTGATGGTGATCGCCAGCGCCGATCCCGCGCCAGCCACAAGTGCCACCGCAACGGCGAGTGGCAGCATGACCTTCTTCATTTCCTGCGCTCCCTTGCTCCTGTGGCCGCAGGCCACGGAGGTGCTTCTCTCGGCTGAGTTCTTATCCGAAACCCAGCTGTCCCCATCCGAAGCACCAGTCGTGCCAATCGGCCATCTCTCATAACCAGAGCAGGTTGCGCCCTTCAACAGAATTCCAATGACGAGTTAGTTCGCTGTATGGCTGACTTTTGGCCGGCGTCTCAACGACTTCGAGCGCCTGGAGGGATACCGTCACTCCGCCGCGCGCCCGGCAGACGAGGACGGTCCCTCATGAAGGGTGCGCCACGCCAGCCACGACCGCTGCACGCCGGTCATCACCAGAATCCCGACCCACAGCCAGCCCAGGGGCCCCACCCAGCCGGGCAGGAATACCCAGGCGCCGTAGACGAAGCTGGTCTCGCCCGCCTCGGCGAGTCCCGACGTAAACTGGAACGTCCGGTTGGTGGCGCTCACCGGGCGGCCGGCGCGTTCGGCCGCGCTGGCGAGCGCGAGCGTGGTGGTGATGGCGATCACATAGCCGGCGAGGACGGCGGCCCAGAGGAGCCCGTGCGCGGGATGGAGCACGGCGAATCCGAGGACCATCGCCGAGTAGGCCGTCATGTCGAGCGTGATGTCGAGATAGCCGCCAAACGGGGTCTTGCGGTTCGAGACCCTGGCGAGCACGCCGTCGAGCCCGTCTCCAACGCGGCTCAGAACCCACAGGGCGAAGCCGAGGCGAGGCCACCCCGCGCCCACGACGGCGGCGGCAGCGAGCGCCACGACGAAGGCGGCGGCGGTCATCCCGGTGGGCGAGACGCCGAGCCGTGCGAGACCCCGCGCGGCGGGCGCCGACACGCGCTCGAACCGGACGCGAACGAGTTCATCGAACACCCTGGCCTCCTGCCGCAGCTCCCGAAGGATACCGCGTGAGCGCACTGCCCGATCTCGCCGGCTTCGCCGCCATCATCCTCCTCCTCCTTGTCGGCGCGGCGCGCCGCGTGCAGGGCGAGGAGGCCTATCTCGTCGCCGACCGCCGCCTCCTGCTCTTCCCGCTCGTCGCCACGCTGGTGATGACCGAGTTCAACACGAGCACGCTGCTGGCCTTCAGCGCGGCCGGCTACCGGGCGGGGCCGATGGCCGTCGCGCTGCCCTTCGTCTTCCTCGTCGGCCTGGTCTTCTACACCTTCTCGGTCGCCCGCGCGTGGAAGCGGTTCAACCGCCTCTCGGTCGCGGAGCTCTTCGCGGCGCGCTACTCTCCCGCCCTCGGGCGGCTCGCCTCGGCGCTCCTGCTGGCCGCGATGACCGGCTTCGGCGCCACCTACGTCAAGTCGCTCACCCTGCTCTTCATGCCGTTCCTGCCCGACGTGCCGTTCCCGCTGCTCGCCGCGGCGCTCACGGTCATCGTCCTGGCCGTGGCCCTCCCCGGCGGGCTCGTCTCGGTCGTGCGCAGCGACGTCGTGAGCTTCGTGTGCACGCTCGTGCTGCTTCCGGTGCTCCTGGTCCTCGGCATCCGGAAGAGCGCCGGCAGTGGCGGGCTCGCCTCGGTCTTCCCCGCCGACCAGCTGGCCTTCAACCCGGTCGCGCAGTGGGACCATCCGGCGCTGCCATTCCACTACGTGAGCACGCTCATCGCCATCACGTGCGTCACCTACATCGCGGCGCCGTGGTACGGCCAGAAGATCTTCGCCGCGCGTGACGAGCGCACGGCGTTTCGCGCGGTGGCGTGGGCGGCGGTGCTCGTCTTCGTGCTCTACGGCATGATGGTCGTCGCCGCCGCGCACCTGCGCGCGAGCGCCCCGCCGCTGGCCGACCCGCACCTGGCGGTGCCGACGATGGTCTGGGACTGGCTGCCGAGAGGGGCGCGTGGCGCCGGTTTCGCGGTGCTGTTTGCCGCCGCGCTCACCACGCTCACCGGCGTCTGGACCGCGATGGCGGCCATGGTGGCCGCCGACTTCGGCTGGTCGGCTGCGAGGCACATCCACGTGCAGCGCCTGGTGATGATCGCCTTCGCGATCCTCCAGTATCTCGGCGCCGTGTTCCTCGTCGACGACATCCTGAACCGTCTCGTCCTCGCCAACGTCCCGATTGTCGCGCTGTCGTTCGCGCTGCTCGCCGGGTTCCACTGGCCGAGGGCGAACGCCGCCGGCGCCTGGGCGAGCGTGATCGTGGGCGTCGTCTGGGGGACGGGGTGCTTCCTCCTGCTCGGCGAGGAAGGCGGCTACACGTGGCCCTGGGCGATGTACGGCATCCCGCTCGTCTTCGCGAGCGGCGCCGTGGTCTCGCTCGT
>JAHDVQ010000007.1:3679-12201 GCA_023384595.1 Vicinamibacteraceae bacterium
TGGAACTGCCGCGGGGGACCCGCCACGGTCGGCTGGAACGCCAGCGTGCCCGCCTCGTCGGGACGCACGCCGCTCGCCCCGAAGTTGAAGAAGCCCGAGTAGTTCACCGTGTTGAACACGTTGAACACATCGCCCCGCGCAATGACCCTCGCGCCGCCGACGGCGAATTCGCGCGACACGCTCAGATCGAGCTGGCTGTAGCCGTCGGTGCGCTCGCTGTTGCGCCGATAGCCGGCGGGCCGGTCGTTGAAGATCGTGTCGCCGTTGTCGTCGCGGCCCGTCGTGACGTTCAGCGGCTGCCCGCTCGAGAGAAACAGTACCGGCGCCACGTCGATGCGCCACGGCAGCCGCACCAGCCCGTTGACGGCCACGACGTGCAGCCGGTCGTTCAGGCTCAACCCGTACTCATCGTCGGCCCGCCGTGAGTCGACCGGACGGAAGTTGATGTCGTCGGTGTCGTTCTCGGTCTTCGAGATGGTCCACGCCACGTCGAAGGCCACGCGGTGGTCGAGGCGCTTGCGCAGCGTCAGGTACAGGCCGTGGAACTGGCTGCGTCCGCTCGACTCGTCACGCTCGATGAGGCGCAGTCCGCCCGCCACGGGCACGATGGGTCGCGTGAGGTCGGCTTCGGCCACCGTCCGCGTCTCTCCGGGCGGGATCGAGGCGGGGGCGTTCGTGTCGACGCGCCGTATGAGGTTGTACCCCCGCGCGTTCACGTAGTCGGCGCCGAAGCTCACGCCCCACGGCAGTTGCCGGACGTAGCCCACCGAGATCTGGCGGGTCCACGGGCTGCGCAGCTCCGGGTCGAACACCTGCACGTTGCGCGGCGGCAGCGCCTCGAGCGCCACGTTCCGGAAGTGGTCGCGCGGAAACGCGTTGGGGAAGACCGGCGGCTCGAAGGCGGTGCCGGGCGCGAAGGTCATCGCGAGCGACCCGCCGTCGGGGCTGTTGAAGATCGTGTCCGAGTACACCGCGAACGGGATGCGCTCGTAGAAGATGCCGGCGCCCGCGTGAATCTCGTCGCGCGTGCTGCCGCCGGGCGCCCAGGTGATGCCCGCGCGCGGCCCGATGTTGTCGAGATCGGGGTCGCCGATCGGCGTGTCGGTCACCGAGTCGTACTCCCAGCGGGCGCCGAGCGTGAGCGTCAGGTCGTTCCGCAGCCGGACGATGTCCTCGACGAAGGCCGTGGCGAGCGTCTGCGTGGCCTCGACGCGCGGGTTGACGAACGACTGCGAGTAGCTGAGGACCCTGAGGTCGCGCGGCAGATCTGCGAGCGTGAGGTAGGCGCCCGACGGGACCACCGCGCGGCCCTCGAGATCGACGACGTACCCGCCGCGCGCGGCCGGGCCCGACCGGATGTCGAAGCGGCCGTGCAGGATGTCGGCTCCCGAGCGCACGGTGTGCTTCCCCTTCAGCCACGTGTACACCGCGCGCCCCTGCACATCGGACTCGGTCCACAGGAAGTCGTCGCTCACCCCGCCGATGACGGCGAGCATGGCGCCGCGATCGGTCACGGTGACGCGCGGCCCGGGATCCGCCGTGTGCCAGTTCGACCGCAGCCGGCCGACGAGCACGCCCGTCTCGAGCGCGCCGGCGCCCATCATCCGGTGATCGCTGAGGCTGACGAAGTGGTTCTCGTAGCCCACCTCGAGACCCGCCGAAGGAAGCGTCAGGCCGCCGATGAATCCCACGTCGCCATCGTGCGTGTAGTCCGAGAACAGGTAGCGCACGGCTGTCGTCCCCGACGCGCCCGACCTGAGGTCGACGCGGCCAAAGCCCGTCTGCTGGTCGAAGCGCGTCGGCGCGAGACCGGCCGCGAGGGGCGAGGTGAGGATGGCGTCCTGCTGTTCGCGCGTCACCTCGAGGTTGGCGAAGTAGAACGCGCGGTCGCGCCGAATCGGCCCGCCGATCGTACCCCCCACCTGATGCCGCACGAACCCGTCGTCGATGACCTCGCCGGCGGCGTCGCGCGGGGCGAAGTAGTTCGGGCTGTCGAGGACGGCGCCGGGGCGGAACTGGTAGAAGACCTCGCCGGCGACGGCGTTGCTCCCGCTGCGCGTCGTGACGGCGAAGACGCCGTTGCCCGTGCGGCCGTACTCCACCGAATACGAGTTGACCAGCACGTTCAGGTTCTGCGTCGCGCCGATGGTCATCGGGACCTTCGGGCCGCCGAGGAAGAGGTCCGTGTTGTCGAATCCGTCGACCGTGTAGTTGGTGACCAGCGACGAGGCGCCGTTGATGGTGAGCCGCGGCGCGAGGTTGTAGAAGCCGCGCGCGGGCGCGGCGCCGGGCAGCAGGTAGGCGAGGTTCACGAGGTCGCGGCCGTTCACCGGGACACGCTCGACCTGCTCCTGCAGCAGCAGCCCGCCGAGCGCAGGCGTCGACTCCCGCTCGATCGACTCGGAGGCCTTCACGCTCACCTGCTGGCTGAACCCCGCGACGCGCAGCACGATGTCGACCGTGCGCCGATCCCCCGCCGGGATGTCGGCGACCGTGACATCGCCGTCCTGGAAGCCCGGCATCGCGACGGTCACGATGAGGCGGGGCGCGGCGGCAAGGCCGGCAATCACGTAGCGCCCGGCCTCGTCGGTCACGACGTGGCGCTCGGATCCCGTCGCCGGGTCGCGAAGCTGCACCGAGGCGCCCGGGAGCGGCATCCCGAGCTGGTCGCGGACCGTGCCCTCGATGAGCACGCCGACCTGGGCGAGCCCTGGGCTCGAAAGACCGAGCACGAGCACGAGAACGCCGAGCAGCCGGCCCGGGCACGCGAGGCTCGTCGTCCAACCCGGACGGTCACGTTCGATCCGGGGGGGCGTGTTCGCTCCTGCAGTTCGATCCCTCATGGAACCCGTTCCTTGTCAGCGATGAAGCTGTCGAGCCGCCGCTGGAGAGACGACGTGCGCCGGACGCCCTCCACGGCAGACCGGCACGACAAC
The DNA here is from genome assembly GCA_023384595.1 of Vicinamibacteraceae bacterium. GTDB lineage: Bacteria > Acidobacteriota > Vicinamibacteria > Vicinamibacterales > JAFNAJ01 > JAHDVQ01. The sequence goes on from JAHDVQ010000007.1 coordinate 6,616, forward strand.
CGGGAGGGCGGTGCAATTCGGGTGCCCGCGTGACCGCGTCCGTGTCGCTCACGTCTCGCGTCGCCGCCCGCGAAATCGCCCGAAATGCATGGGTGGCGAGCGGGTCGCCGCCTCCAGCGTTACGACACAGTAACACCGCGGCCCTCGCCTCGCCACGTGTTCGAAGCATGGACGCGTCCCTGGGGTAGCATGGCGGGAGACCGATCACACCCTGGCAGGAGCAACAGTGAGCACCACGCCTGGCCGCGAGCAGACGGCCTTTCTCTTCGATCTGGACGGCACGCTCGTCGACAGCGTGTACCAGCACGTGCTGTCGTGGCAGGAGGCGCTCGACGCCGAGGGCATCGCGCTCTCGGTGTGGCGCGTGCACCGGCGCATCGGCATGAGCGGCGGGCTGTTCACGCACATGCTCCTGCGCGAGACGGGCATCGACTTCGACGAGGCGCAGGTCGAGCGGCTGCAGCGCGGCCACGCGGAGGCCTACCGGCGGCACGCGCGCAGCGTGCGCCCGCTGCCAGGCGCGAAGGCGTTGCTCGACACGCTGACGGAAGCCGGCATCCCGTGGGCCATCGCGACGAGCGGGCGGCTCGAGTCGGCGCGGCCGGTCATCGACCTGCTGGATGTGGATTTGTCGCGCGTGCCGATCATCACGCGCGACCAGGTGGCGTACGCGAAGCCCGAGCCTGATCTGTTCCTGGCCGCGGCCGAGAAGCTCGGGGTGCCCATCGATACGTCGACGGTCGTGGGCGACAGCGTGTGGGACATGCTGGCGTCGAGGCGTGCGCGGGCGCTCGGGATCGGGCTGCTCTCGGGCGGCTACAGCACCGAGGAGCTCGAGCGCGCGGGGGCGTATCGCGTCTACGAGGATCCCGCCGACATGCTGCGGCACCTCGACGAGGTCGGCGGACGGCGCTGAACGACCGGCGCTGCGGGCCCAGGGGACGGCCCTGTGGCAAAAAGTGAAAATACTCCCGACCCCTATGTCAGCATCCCGACAAGGGCGCCGGCGAGGACGAGCCAGGCCGAGTTGACGCGCGCCCAGACGAGCGCGGCCAGGCTTGCGACCGCCATCGCGACGGTCAGCGGGTCGACGAGCGCGGCACGGCCAAGCTGCCACGCGACCACCGCCATGAGCGCGAGCGAGGCGACGTTCACACCGTCGAGCGCCGCGCCGGCCACGGCCGACCGCCGCAGCCGCGGCACGAGCGGTCCACTGAGCGCGACGAAGACGAACGCGGGCAGGAAGATGCCGACGGTGGCCACGATCGCCCCGGCTGGACCGCCGAGGACGTAGCCAACGAAGGTCGCCGTCGTGAACACGGGTCCCGGCGTCACCTGCCCGACCGCAATCGCGTCCAGCAACTGCGCCTCGGTGAGCCACCCGAGCCGCTCCACCAGGTCCGCCCTCAGAAAGGCGAGCAGCACGTAGCCGCTGCCGAAGAGCACGCTGCCGGCCTTGGCGAACACCAGGAAGAGCGTCCAGAGCGCGAAGGGCGTCCCCGCCAACGAGGACGTGGATGTGGCTGCGGCGGCCGCGCCCGAGACGGCCGCACCCGAAGCAGCCGCGCCGGCGGCAGACAGCGCCGCGCCGGAACCCGGACCTCGCGATCCGCTCCGCGCGATTGCGTCCATGACGACGCCGGCGAGGACCGCGGTGCCGGAAACGAGGCGCCGTCCGGCGGTCCAGAGCACCGTCGCGATGCCGGCGGCGGCCAGGACGACGAGCTCGTGCAGGCCGGAGGCGACTGCCGCCACCGCCGCGAGCCCTACGACGGCCAGCGCCGGCCCCTTCACCGCCGTCCGGCCGAGTCCCCACAGCGCCTGGGCGACCACCGCGATGATGACGGGCTTGACCCCGTAGAGAAACCCGGCGGCCTGGGGCAGCGAGCCGTAGGTCTGGTAGGCCCACGCGGCGGCCGTCACGATGAGCATGGCCGGCACGATGAACGCCACGCCGGCCACCACGAGGCCCGGCCAGCCGCCGCGCGCGTGGCCGATGTGGATGGCGAGCTCCGTGGAGTTCGGACCGGGAATGAGGTTGGTGGCGCCGAGGTAGTCGAGGAACTGCTCGCGGGTGAGCCACCGGCGGCGCCCGACGACCTCGTCCTCCATCATGGCGATGTGCGCGGCGGGTCCGCCGAAGGCCGTCGTGCCGAGGCGCAGGAAGACGGCGGCCAGTTCGCGTGTTTCAGGGGTCGGGAGTATTTTCACTTTTTGCACTCCGTCCGCCGGCGAGGACATGTTGGCAAAAAGTGAAAATACTCCCGACCCCATTTACGCCGGAATCGGTTCGCGGGCGAGCTCGCCAGCCGAATCCTTGGGCGGGCCGAAGAACGCGATGACGGCCTCGATGAGCATCAGTCCCGCCAGGGCGAGGAGCACCGCCGCCACGTACGGCACCGGGGACGCGGGCGCCGATGGCTGGAACCCGTCGCGCACCATCGTCACGAGCGCCCACGAGCTCATGACGTACATGAACGTCGTCGGCAGGCCCAGCACGCCGAGCACCCAGGCCTCGCGGCGCGACCGCCACATCCAGACCGTGACGCCGAGCAGCGCGAGCGCGGCGAGCAGCTGGTTCGAGGCCCCGAACAGCGGCCAGAACGTGCGCCAGGCGGGCATCGGCTGCCCGGCCGGCCCCTCGACGGTGGCGAACACGAACAGGATGGGCACGCCCGCCGTGAGCAGCGTGCCGAGCCACGCGCCGCGCCGGTCGCGCAGCCCCGTCAGCTCCTGCACGATGTAGCGGCCGAGCCGCGTGCACACGTCCAGCGTGTCATAGACGAAGGTCGTGAAGGCCATGAGCGCGAGGCTCATCGCGAAGGCCATCGGCACGCCGAAGGCCTCGAGGAAGCCCGCGAGCCCGTGCGCGTAAATCAGGTTCGGCGAGGCGGAGACGAGGTCGCTCCCCTGCGCCAGGATCATCACGCAGCAGAGCGCGATGACGGCGACCATGCCCTCGAGCAGCATCGACCCGTAGCCGATGGGCCGCGCGTCGAGTTCGTTCCGCAGCTGCTTGCTGGTCGTCCCGCTCGAGATGAGCGAGTGGAAACCGCTGCACGCCCCGCAGGCGATGGTGATGAAGAGGAACGGCGCGAGCGACTGCCCGGTGGCGCTCTCCCAACCGAGGAACGCCGGATACTGCACGGTCTTGCCCGCAAACAGCACCCCCGCCGCGCCCGCCGCGAGAGCGATGTACAGCATCATGCCGCCCAGGTGCCCGCGTGGCTGCAGCAGGAGCCACATCGGCAGCAGCGCCGCGATGACGCAGTAGGCGAGAATCACCACGCCCCACATGCGCTGCGCCTGGAGGTCGGCGACGCCGAACCACCCCGCGAGATCGAGGGGCACGAGCTGCCCGAGCCAGATGGCCCCGATGACGAGCGGCAGGAACACCGCCGTCGCCGCCCACAGTCCCACGCGCGTCCGCTTGAGTACGAGCCCCATCGCGATCGGAATCAGCAGGTAGAGCAGCGACGAGGTCGCGATGCCGGCGCCCGACACCGTCTGGCCGTTCTCGAGCGTCTGCCGGCCCACGAAGCTCGCCGCCGTGATGTCGGTGAAGGCGACGATGATGTAGACGAGCGTGATCCAGATGAAGACGAGGAAGAGCAGGTAGCTGCGGCGCGTCATGTTGTCGCGCACGACTTCGGCGATGCTGCGCGCCCGATGCCGCACCGACGCCACGAGCGAGCCGATGTCGTGGACGCCGCCGACGAGGATGGAACCCGCCAGAATCCAGGCGAGGGCCGGCCCCCACCCGAACATGACGCCGGCCAGGATGGGTCCCACGATGGGGCCGGCGGCCGCAATCGCGCTGAAGTGCTGCCCGATCAGGAACTTCGTGTCGGTCGGGATGTAGTCGGCGTCGTCGCGAAGCAGGTGGGCCGGCGTCCTCGCCTCGGGATCGAGGCGGAACAGACGCCCGAGCACCCTGCCGTAGGTCATGTAGGCGACGGCGAGCACGACGGCCGAGGCGACGACGATCCCGACTAGGCTCATGGGCGGCTCCGCGAGGATTCGGCAGTCATGATAGCCGGTTGCCGCCGTCTCCTCACAACAGGGGCGGGAAGGGGCGGGAAGGGCCGTCTCACAGCAGGGGCGAGAACAGGCGCATCAGCGAATCGAACCCGCGTCCCGCCGTCCCGCGCGCTTCGTATCCGGCCACCGAGAACGGCACCGACTTCCGCAGATCGGCTTCGAAGTCGGCCTCGAGCCGGCGCGCCGTCGGCGCATCGTAGATGACGAGGTTGGTCTCGTAGTTGATCGTGAAGCTGCGGATGTCGACGTTGGCCGACCCGATCGAGCAGACCGCCGAGTCGATCGACACCGTCTTGGCGTGGAAGTAGTCGCCCTGGTAGAACCACACCTCGACGCCCGCGCGCGCGAGCGAGAGCGCGTAGGTCATGCCGGCGCGGTAGGCGGGCGACAGCTCGCCGCCGCGCGGCGCGATCATCACCTTCACGTCGAGGCCGCCGAGCGCCGCCGTCTTGAGCGCCTCCGACAGGCTCTCGTCGAGGATGAGGAACGGCGACTGGATGTAGATGTGGTGGCGCGCGAGCGAGAGCAGCGCGAGATACGAGAGGCGGATGGCCCTCCAGCGCGAGTCGGGGCCCGCGCTCACGACCTGAATGGGGAGCACGGGGACGTCGGCGGGCGGCTCCGGGAAATGGCGCTCGTCGAACAGGCTCGCGCCCGTCGTGTTGAACCACATGGTGGCGAAGACCGCCTGCAGCACGAGCGCGGCCTCGCCGACGACCCTCGCGTGCGTGTCGCGCCAGCCGGTGAACCCCGCGGGTCCTGTCAGGTGCGCCTCGGTCATGTTCAGCCCGCCCGAGTAGCCGATGCAGCCGTCGATGACAGCGATCTTGCGGTGGTTGCGGTAGCCGAGGGTGTGGAGCCGGTAGAGCGGCGCGAAGGGATGCACCTCGACGCCGAGCGACCGCAGCCATCGCACGTGGCGATGACTGAGCATCGTGAGGCTGCCGAGGGGATCGTAGAGCAGGCGCACCTCGACGCCCTGGCGCACCTTCTCGCCGAGCAGCCGGCCCACGCCTTCCGTGAACGCGTCCGACGCCCACTCGTAGTAGAGCAGGTGCACCGACCTCGTCGCGCCGCGGATGTCGCTCAGCAGCCTCGGATACTTCTCTCCCGCGTTCTGGAGGATGTCGAGGCGGTTGGCGATGGTCAGCGGCGCGTTCGCCGTCTGCCACAGCATCCGCGCCAGCGGCACGTAACTGTGGTACGCCCCGCGGGCGAGCATCGCCAGCACCGACGGCTGTTCGGCGAGCAGCCGCGCCGTGCGCGCCCCGAGCGTGCTGCCCTCGACGAGCTTCGTCAGCGCCCGCTCCCGGCTGAAGGCGTGCCAGCTGCGCCCGAAGAGCGCGTAGACGATGAGGCCGCCGACCGGGAAGACGAGGAGCAGGAAAAGCCAGGCGAAGGTCGATTGCGGGCTACGGTTCTCGAGCACGAGGAAGGCGGCGACGGTGAGCGCGTAGAGCCCCAGCGCGGTCCATGCGACCGCGCTCCATGACACGCCGGCCAGCCACGCGGTCGGGTCCACGTCAGGCGCCCCGTCCCACGCCC
>JAHDVQ010000007.1:12301-24157 GCA_023384595.1 Vicinamibacteraceae bacterium
CGCCCGCGCCCCCGCGGTCGCGGCCGCGACGGACGGCCAGCTTGCTCAGTTCGCGCAACCACAACACGCTGCTCGCCGCGACGCCGCACCGCGCCCAGTCGAGCGGGGTGAGCGCCATCGTGCCGAAGGCCACCTGCAGCGGCGGCGCGTACACCACGACGACCTGCAGCACGAGCGACAGCGCCACGGCCGCGTGCAGCCAGCCGTTGCGGAGGAGTCCGCTGAACCCGCTCGCGTCGTCGGAGCGCGCGTTGAACACGTTGAACATCTGGAAGAGCACGAGCGTCGTGAACGCCATCGTCTGCGCATAGCGCAGACTGCCCGTCCCCTCGATGACGCCGCCGGGAAGCGAGGCGTCGAAGACGAGCAGCGTGCCGGCGGCCATCACCGCACCGACGAAGAAGATGCCGCGCCACATCGCGCCCGTGATGACCCCTTCGCCCGGCGGCCGCGGCGGGCGCGACATCACGTCGGGGTCGGCCGGGTCGACGCCCAGCGCGAGCGCCGGCGCGCCGTCGGTCACGAGGTTGATCCACAACACCTGCGTCGCGAGCAGCGGCAGCACCACGGCCCCGTCCCCGGACGGTGCGCCGAGGGCGTCGGCCAGCAGCACGCCCCCGAGCATCGTCAGCACCTCGCCGATGTTCGACGAGAGGAGGTAGCGGAGGAACTTGCGGATGTTCGCGAAGATGGCGCGTCCCTCTTCGACGGCCGCGACAATCGACGCGAAGTTGTCGTCGGTGAGCACCATGTCGGCGGCCTGCTTCGAGACGTCGGTGCCGGTGATGCCCATCGCCACGCCGATGTCGGCCGCCTTGAGGGCCGGGGCGTCGTTGACGCCGTCGCCCGTCATGGCCACGACCGCGCCGCCGCGCTGGAGCGCGTGCACCAGCCGCATCTTGTGCGACGGGTTCACGCGCGCATACACGGCCACGCGCCCCACCCTGCCGTCCAGTTCCTCGTCTGAGAGCGCGTCGAGATCGGCGCCCTTCGTTGCCTCGCCCTCTTCGAGGATGCCCAGCTCCCGCGCGATGACCGCGGCCGTCGTCGGATGGTCGCCCGTGATCATGATGGGGCGGATGCCGGCGTGCCTCGTGCGCGCCACGGCCTCGCGGGCTTCGTCGCGCGGAGGATCGATCATGCCCACCAGGCCGAGGAAGACGAGGTTGCGCTCGATGGCCGCGTCGGTGTCGCCGCCGCCGAGGGCGTCGACGGGCAGCGCGCGGAACGCCACGCCCAGCGTTCGCATCGCCTCGCCGGCGAGCGCGTCGTTCGCCTCGGCAATCGCGCGGCGGCGCGCGTCGGCGAGCGGCACCGTCTCGGCGCCGCGCAGCTCGTGCGTGCAGCGCGCCACGAGCACGTCGGGCGCGCCCTTGCTGAAGACGAGCAGGCGCTCCTGCTCCGCGTCGCGGTGCACCGTGCTCATCAGCTTGCGTTCCGACGAGAACGGCACCTCGCCGATGCGTTCGAAGCGCGCCTCGAGAGCGTCGCCGGCCAGCCCGATCTTCCGCGCCGCGACGATGAGGGCCCCCTCGGTGGGGTCGCCCTGGATGACCCAGCGGCCGTCGCGCTCCTGCAGCACGGCGTTGTTGGCCCTGTCGGCCGCGATCAGCGTGCGCTCCACCTCGCGTGCCAGCGCCGGCCTGTGCTCGTCTTCGACGACCGCATCCACGTCGCCCGCTGGTTCGTAGCCGGCCCCGGCGAGCCGCACCCGCCCGCTCGCGGTGACGACCACGCGCACGGTCATCTCGTTCTTCGTCAGCGTGCCGGTCTTGTCCGAGGCAATGATCGACGCGGACCCCAGCGTCTCGACGGCCGCGAGCCGTCGCACGATGGCGTTGCGCTTCGCCATGCGCTGCACGCCGAGCGCCAGGACCACGGTCACGATGGCCGGCAGGCCTTCCGGGACCGCCGCCACCGCCAGCGCCACGCCCAGAATGAGCACGTCGACGACGTGACGCGGCTCCGACACGCGGCCGACGACCAGGATGGCGGCCACGATGACGACAGCGATCGCCACGACCAGCAGGCCGAGGCGCTTTCCCGTACGATCGAGCTCCCGCTGCAGCGGCGTCGCCTCGTCCTCGGTACGGTGCAGCAGCCCCGCGATGCGGCCCATCTCGGTCTGCATGCCGGTTGCCACCACCACCGCGCGCCCGTGGCCGTAGGTGGCGGCGGTGCCGCTGAAGACCATGTTGTGGCGATCGCCGAGCGGCGCCTCGGCGTCGATGGGGGCCGTGTCCTTGGAGACGGGCAGGCTCTCGCCCGTGAGCGCCGCCTCCGCCGTCTGCAGCGCCACCTCGTGGAGCAGCCGCGCGTCGGCGGGCACCGTATCGCCCTCCTCGACGAGGATGACATCGCCACGCACGACCTCGGAGGCCGGCACGCGGAGGGATTCGCCTCCGCGCACCACGCGCGCCTCGGCCGCGGCCATGGCGCGCAGCGCCGCCACCGCCTGCTCGGCCCGCGCCTCCTGCACGACGCCCATCACGGCGTTCAGGAGGACGATGGCGAAGATGGCGAGGGCTTCGTACGGGAGGACCGAGTCGCGCTCGTACCACCAGACGGCCGCCGAAATGGCCGTCGCCACGAGCAGCAGGACGACGAGCGTGTCCTGGAACTGCGCGACGAACCGGCGCCACAACGGCACCGGCGGCTCGGAGGCGAGCTCGTTCGGACCGTCGCGCGAGAGCCGGGCGCGCGCCTCGGCCGCGTCGAGCCCGCGTTCCACATCGGTCCCGAGGGCGGCAGCCACCGCCTCACCAGGCTGGCGATAGGCGTCGGTGACGGCGGTCACGCGTGCCTCTCAGGCAAGGCGGCGGCCTGGCCGCCATGCGCGTCAGTGATAGTGCGCGTCCTTCTCACCGGCCCGGATCTCGACGTCGAGCGTGTTGGCCCTGGGCGGCAAGGGACAGTTGTAGTGCGTCGAGTAGGCGCACGCCGGGTTGTACGCGAGGTTGAAGTCGAGCAGGTACCGCCCGTCGGGCAGCCGTTCGGCGTCGACGTAGCGCCCGAGCGGATAGGTCTCGACGCCGCTGGTCGCGTCGCGGAAGAAGACGCTCGCGGCCTCCTCGCCGATGCCGGGCTCGACGAGCCGCGTGGCCTCGAGCCGGTACGCACGGCCGCCGAGCCGGAAATCGAACCAGCCGATGCGGATCGCCCGCCGCGGGGTGCCGCGCGTCGACATGATGACGATCGCCTCGGGACTGGGATTCGGCGTGAGCGGCAGCTCGAAGCGATAGGACACATCGACCGGGTAGTAGTCGAGCCCCTTGTACTCCGCGAAGCGGGGGCTCTCGGGATCGAACACGATGATGGCCGGGAAGTTCTGATGCGAGAGGCGGAGGGTCAGGCGCCCGACCCGAATCGAAGAGGGATCGACGAGGGCCTCGCGCGCCGGCGCGCCGTCTGCCGTGAACGTCGCCCCCGGATCGACGGCCTCGACGCGGAACCGCGCCCCCTCCACCGTCACCCTCAGGTGGTGAGCCGCGATCCCGTCGGCGTCGAGCCGCAGGTCGTTGTCGGCCGCGCGGCCGAGGGTCATCGTGGTCGCCTCGCCGAAATCGCGGCGATCGACCGTGGCCAGGTACGAGGTCGTGTCCCGTCGCAGCCACTCCTGTGCCTTCGCGCGCCGGGCTTCGATGCCCGCCACGACCTTCGCGGCCTCGGCGGGGCTGAGTTCGACGGGGCCGGCCGGCGTCGCAACAGGCGCGGCCGCGGCCGTCAGACCCAGCAGGATCACCACACCCGTCCTCAGCACCGGCGCCATCGTCATCGAGGGACTCGCTGTTCTCACGCCTGCCTCCGGACTCATGCTAGCAGGGGATCATACCGCCCACCGCCTACCGCCCGCCGCCTACCGCCTACCGCCCTCTGGAGCCGGTTACACTGCACACCCATGACCTGCCGACTCGCTGCCGCCCTCGTTCTCCCGTGCCTCGTCGCGGCCCCCGCCGCGGCGCACGCGCAGCCGTCCGACGTGCTCGCCCGGCTCGCCGAGGCGCGCGCCGCGCACGACGCCGCTCCGGACGACGCGGACGCGCTCATCTGGTTCGGCCGGCGCACCGCGTACGCGGGACGGTACGAGGAGGCCATCGACATCTTCACGCGCGGCATCACGAAGCATCCCGGCGATGCGCGGATGTACCGGCATCGTGGGCATCGGTACCTGACGGTACGCCAGTTCGACAAGGCGGTGGCCGACTTCGAGCGCGCGGCGGCGCTCGTCGAGGGGAAGCCCGACGAGGTCGAGCCCGACGGCCTGCCCAACGCGCGCAACATCCCGACGAGCACGCTCCAGACGAACATCTACTACCACCTGGGGCTGGCGCACTACGTGAGCCACCGGTTCGAGCGGGCGCTCGAGGCCTACGAGCGGTGCCTCGCGCTGTCGAAGAACGCCGACATGCAGGTGGCGACGCGACACTGGCTCTACATGACGTTGCGCCGGCTGGGCCGGACCGAGGCCGCGGCCGCGGTGGTCGAGCCTGTCGGGCCCGGCATGGACATCATCGAGAACGGGGCCTACTACCGGCTGCTGTTGATGTACAGGGGGCACGAGACGCCAGACGCGGTGCTGAAGGCGGCGTCTGAGGGCCTCGACCGCGCCACGCTGGGTTACGGCGTCGGCAACTGGTTCCTCTACAACGGCGACCCCGCGCGGGCCGCTTCCGTCTTCAAGGATGTCCTTGCGGCCGGGCAGCCGGCCTCGTTCGGGGCGATTGCGGCAGAGGCCGACCTGGCGAGGCTGACGGTCCCGTGAGTGAGCGCTGGGGCTGGCGGACGTGGTGCCGAGTCCCCGATGGCGCCGGAAACACGCGAAGGTCCGGCGCGCGGGGGTTCCCGCGGCAGACCGGACCTTCTTCGAGCGATCGACGAGTGGTTCGATTGAGCCGCGAACCGGGCCTGTTACATGCCCGGAGGCAGGATGACCGTGTCGATGACGTGAATGACGCCGTTCGAGGCGGCGACGTCGGCCGTGACGACCGTGGCGTCGTTCACCTTCACTTTGCCGTCCTTCACGTTGATCTTCACCATGTCGCCGCTCACGGCCTTGGCTGACGTGAGCTTGACGACGGCCTTCGAGTCCACCTTCCCCGCCACCACGTGGTAGGTCAGCACGCGGCGGAGCTTCTCGCGGTTCTCCGGCTTCAGCAACGACTCCACCGTGCCGGCCGGCAGCTTCGCAAACGCCGCATCGGTCGGGGCGAACACCGTGAACGGCCCGTCGCCCTTCAGGGTCTCGACGAGGCCCGCCGCCTGGAGGGCGGTCGCGAGCGTCTTGAACGAGCCGTTGGCCACGGCGGTGTCCACGATGTCCTTCGACGCGGCCTGCGGCGCGGCCGCCGAGAGCCCGAGGGCGAGGATGGTGATGCCGAGAAGTGACTTGAACATGATCTTGCTCTCTTTCCGTGTCTGAGTTCTGCGCCTGCTGTTCTGCGTGCGCTGTTGGTTGTCGTTGTCGTGTGTCGTTCTCTGCTGTCTGCCTGCTGTCTGCTGTCTGCTGTCCGCTGTCTGCTGTCCGCCGCTCTTCCCGTCTCACGTCCGCCGCGCGCCCGCTTATGTCGCCGGCGCGCGGCCGGTCCGTGACGCCGTTCCCGGTGTATCCGCGAACTGCGCGCGTCCTGTGAGCGGTCCCGCGCGCAATGTCTTCTTGTATTTTCGTGCACATTTGATTGCATACAAGTAAAATGAGCCCACGATCCCGTGGGATTTCCCCTCGGGAACAGGCGCGGTGGGTTCTTTGACCACCAGGACAATCCAGGGGCACTCATGCTGTCGGCGACACTGCGGAACGGGCTCGACGCCTACGGGATCGGCACCAGGCTGCGCAGCCTGCGCAAGGGCAAGAACATGGGCCTCGTCGAACTCGGCGAGCACACCGGACTCTCGGCGGCCATGCTCTCGAAGATCGAGCGCGGCAAGCTCTATCCGACGCTGCCGACGCTGCTGCGGCTCGCGCTCGTCTTCGGCGTCGGGCTCGACTACTTCTTCATGGGGGCGCGCGACAAGCCGCTGGTGGGCATCGTGCGCAAGCGGGAGCGCGTGAAGTTCCCCGACACGCCGGGCGTGAAGGAGCCGGCGTACTTCTTCGAGTCGCTCGACTTCGCCGCCACCGAACGCCGGCTGAACGCGTTTCTCGCCGAGTTCCTGCCGACGCCGCCCGAGCGCCTCCGCCGGCATCAGCATCCCGGCGGCGAGTTCCTCTACGTGCTGCGGGGCACGCTCGTCGTGCACGTCGGCGAGGACGAGCACATGCTGGACGCCGACGACTCGATGTACTTCGACTGCAGCGTGCCGCACGGCTACCGCGCGCGCGGCTCCGCCACCTGCCGCGCCGTCGTCGTCACGGCGGGCTGATCGCCGGCGTCCGCCGCCTGCCACGGCTCGCCGAAGAGCACGCGCCGGTTGGCGGCCTTGGCGAGGAGCAGTTGCACGGTATTGATGTGGCGATCGAGGAAGGCGGCCTCGCAGAAGGCGAGGTAGAGATCCCACATGCGGATGAAGCGATCGTCGAAGCCCTGCGCGCGGACCTCGTCGAGGCGCGCGTGGAAGCGCGCGCGCCACTGGTGCAGCGTGCGCGCATAGTGCGTGCCGATCGACTCGGCGTGGAAGAGGCCCATCCGGCCGGTCCTCGCGAGCGAGGCCAGGACCTCCGACACCGATGCCAGCTCGCCGCCGGGGAAGATGTACTTCGAGATCCAGCTCGGCGTGCGCCGGTACTCGCGGAAGCGCCAGTCGTCGACGGTGATGGTCTGCAGCAGCATGATGCCGTCGGGCCGCAGGAGCCGGTCGACCGCGCTGAAGAAGTCGTCGTAGTGCCGCAGGCCCACCGCCTCGAACATCTCGATGCTCACGATCTTGTCGAAGCGGCCCTCGAGCTCGCGGTAGTCGTCGAGGCGCAGCTCGATGCGCTTGGCCGCCTCGCCGCAGTCGGCCACGCGGCACGCCGCGTAGCGGTACTGCTCGGCGCTGATGGTCGTCGTCGTGACGCGGCAGCCGTAGCGCGTGGCCGCGAAGATGGCGAAGCCGCCCCATCCCGTGCCAATCTCGAGCACGTGGTCGCCGGGGCCGAGCTGCAGCTTCTCGCAGATGCCGCGCAGCTTCTGAATCTGCGCCGTTTCGAGCGAGTCGTCGGGCCGCTCGTACCGGGCGCACGAGTACATCAGATTCGCATCGAGGAAGAGGCGGAAGAACTCGTTGCCGAGGTCGTAGTGCTCGCGGATGTTGCGGCGGCTGCCGGCGGGCGTGTTGTCGCGGAGCCGATGGAGGACCGTGTCGCGCAGCGTCGGCACCCACGCGGCCATCCCGGGCAGCGACTCCAGGACGTCACGGTTGGCGAGCATCAGCCGCACGAGTCCCACGAGATCGGGTGTGGTCCAGTCGCCGTCCATGTAGCTCTCGCCGAGACCGATCTCCCCGCCCGTCACGGCGCGCGCGAAGAACCGCGGCGCCTGGACGCGCAGCGTCGCCTCCGGCCCCGGGCGGCCGCCGAAGACCTGTGTGCCGTCGGGCGTGATCAGAGAGAGCCGGCCGTGTGCCAGCCGTTGCAGGGCGGTGATGACGGCCTTCTCGGCCCACCGATCAATGAGCTGTCGCATCGCGTTCCTCGCGGGGAAACGGCATCACGGGGAGTCCCTTGAGGCGCAGCCTGAGCGCCTCCCAGTAAATGGCCGCGATGACCTTGCCGGTCATCCACGGAAACGACGCGAGCGTCGAGCGGATCGCGCCGGCGGTCCACGGCCTCCGCTCGAGCGAGAGCGTGGCGTCGAAGAGGCGGCGGGGCGCGGGGGTGTCGGCCGCGTCGCGGCGGGTCACGTTGAGCTGCGTCACGAGCGCGTCGGCGGGCGGCGTCAGGACGAACTCGTAGTCGACGTCGTAGTCCATGAATGGCGACACGTACAGCGCCTTGCGGGCCCTCGCGCGGAACCGCTGCGGCGCCTCGTCTTCGGGCCGGAGCCAGTAGGCGCGGCGTCCGCCGTAGGTGTTGCTCACGTCGGCGAGCACGCGCCGCAGTCGGCCGGCCTCGTCGTAGCAGTAGTAGAGCGAGATCGGATTGAAGACGTATCCGAAGTAGCGCAGGTGCGTGAGCAACCGGACGGGCCCGTCGGGAAGGTCATCGCCCGCGGCGAGCGCATGCTCACGCAGGCGTTCCCGCAGCGGCCGCGCCGGGTCGCCGAGGTGATCGCGCTCGTCGAAGCTGGCCCAGTTCCAGCCGTTGTAGCTCGTCAGACGTGAGACGGCCATGGCCTCGCGCACGCGGTCGATGTCGATGAACGCCATGAAGAGCGGGTATTCGAACGCGTGCGTCCGCGGCGCGAACCGCCGATGGCGAATGGTGCCCACGTAGAGGCCCGGTTCCGGGGTCACCACTCCACTCCGAGGTCGCTCGCCACGCGGAGCGCCGACACGAGGCCGTCCTCGTGAAAGCCGTAGCGCCAGTAGGCGCCGCAGTAGTGGGTGTGCCGGCGTCCGCTCACCTCGCGCCACCGCCCCTGCGCGCGGATCGAACCGAGCGTCACGCGCGGGTGGCGGTAATCGAACCGGCCGATCACCGAGCGCTCGTCGAGCGGCACGCGCGGATTCAACGTCACGCAGTAGGTCTCGGGGCCGCTCAGCCCCTGAAGCCGGTTCAGGTCGTAGGTGACCGAGGGCGGCGTCTCGGGCGCGGCTCCGAGGCGGTAGTTCCACGACGCCCGGGCGCGCGGCACGGTGGGCAGCATCCTCGCGTCGGTGTGCAGCCACGTCTCGTTGGCGGTGGTGGTGAACTCGCGGAACACCTCGCGCTCGGCGTCCGAGGGATCGGCCAGCAGCGGCAGCACCTGGTCGCCATGACACGCGAAGACCACCTCGTCGGCCTCGACGGGAGGACGATTGGCGAACGTCAGGGTCGCCCCCGCATCGTGCCGCCGCACCGAGAGCAGGATCACGCCGGTATGTACCGCGTCGCGAAGCGGCGCCACGAGCTTCGGGATGTACGTGTGGCTGCCGCCCCGCAGGACACGCCAGGTGGGGTGCGAGGCCACCGACAGCATCCCGTGGTTCTGCATGAAGCGGACGAGCGCCTGCGCGGGAAACCGCCTCACGTCATCGATGGACGAAGACCACACCGCCGAGGTCATGGGCAGCAGGTAGCGCTCCACGAACTCGCTGCCGTAGCGCCGGTCGGCCAGGTAGTCGCCCAGCGTCCAGCGTTCGGCGCCGGGTTCGGCCAGCACCTGCGGCGCCTCGCGGTTGAAGCGCACGATCTCGGCGAGCAACCGGTAGTGCGCCGGCCGGGCCAGGCTGCGCGGCTGCGCGAAGAATCCGGCCAGCCCGCGGCTGCTGTACTCGAGTCCCGTCGCCTGGCACGCCACCGAGAACGACATGTCGGTCTCCCGCGTCTCGATGCCGATCTCGCGGAACAGCCGCACCAGGTTCGGATACGTTCGCTCGTTGTGGACGAGGAAGCCGGTGTCGAGCGCGAGCGGTCCCGTCCTGCCATCGACGATGACCGTGTGGGTGTGCCCGCCGAGCCGGCCCTCGCGCTCGAAGAGCGTGACGCGGTAGCGGCGGCTCAGGAAGTAGGCGGCGGCCAGCCCCGAGATGCCCGCCCCGACGACAGCAACATGCCTCATGCGTTCGATCTAAACAGGTTGTCCGGGACTTGTCAAATGTTTGTCCATGACATATGATGGACATATGAGCCCGTTCGTCCTCCTCCTGGCCGGCTGGGCCGTTGCCGCGCTCCTCATGCTCGGCCTCTGGCTCTGGCACCTCCGCCTCGGCAACGCCGGCCTCGTCGACGTGGGCTGGGCCACGGGCGTGGTCGCGGTGTCGGCATTCTTCGCGGCGGCGGGCCCGGGCGCGCCGTTGCGGAAGTGGCTGCTCGCGGGGGCCATCGCGACGTGGGGCCTCCGCCTCGCCGGCTACCTGCTGCGCGACCGCGTCCTCGGGCGGCCCGAGGACCCGCGCTACGCCGACCTCCGCGCGCGGAGGAGCCCGGCCGCCGTCCTCGCCTTCTTCCCCTTCTTCCAGGCGCAGGGCGCGCTGGCCGTGCTGTTCTCGATTCCCGCGCTCGTCGTGGCGTTCAACCCGGAGCCGGGCCTGTCCACCCTCGAACTGGCCGCCGCCGTGCTGTGGCTCGGGGCGTTTGCCGGCGAAGTGGCGGCCGACGGCCAGCTCGCGCGCTTCAAGGCGCGTCCCGACGCCAGGGGGCGCACGTGCCGCGAGGGGCTCTGGCGGTACTCGCGGCATCCCAATTACTTCTTCGAGTGGCTCGTGTGGGTGGCGTGGGCGCTCTACGCGCTGCGCTCGCCGTGGGGACCGGCGGCGCTCGTGGCGCCGGCGCTGATGCTCTTCTTCCTGTTCCGCGTCACCGGGATCCCCGCAACCGAGGCCCAGGCGCTGCGGACCCGGGGGGACGACTACCGCCGCTATCAGCAGACCACCAGTGCCTTCGTGCCGTGGTTCCCGCGGAGTGCGCCGTGATTGACGCCCTGCTCGATCGCCAACTCCTGCCCGATGCGATCGTCCGCGCGGGCATCCGCCGCATTGTCGCCGCGCGCCTTCGCGAGCAGGAGGAGGGGGGCATCGACGCGCAGTCCGCGCGCCTGTCCGCCTTCCTCGACTGGTCGCGCCGGGCGCCGATCGCCGAGACCCCCGAAGCGGCCAACGCGCAGCACTACGAGCTGCCGCCGGCATTCTTCGAGCAGGTCCTGGGCCCGCACCTCAAGTACAGCTGCGCGTACTGGCCCGGCGAGAGCGGGTCGCTGGCCGACGCCGAGGTGCGCATGCTGGCGCTCACGGTCGAACGCGCGGATATCGCCCCGGGGCAGCGCATCCTGGAGCTGGGCTGCGGGTGGGGATCGCTGACGCTCTACATGGCCAGCCGGTTCCCGACGGCCCGCGTCGTGGCCGTGTCGAACTCGGCGCCTCAGCGCGCGTTCATCGAGGCGAAGGCGCGCGAGCGCGGGCTCGACAACGTGACGGTCGTCACCGCCGACATCAATCACTTCGAGCCCGACGGCACGTTCGATCGCATCGTCTCGGTGGAGATGCTCGAGCACGTGCGCAACCATGCGGCGCTCTTCGCCCGTCTCGCGCGGTGGCTGGCCCCCGAGGGCCGTTTCTTCGCACACGTCTTCGCGCACCGGCGCTTCGCCTACCCGTACGAGGCGCGCGGCGCCTCTGACTGGATGGCGCGCCATTTCTTCACGGGCGGCATCATGCCGAGCGACGATCTCTTCCTGCGTCACCAGGACGACCTGCTCGTCGAGCGGCACTGGCGCCTCGACGGCCGGCACTACCAGCGCACCGCCGAGGCGTGGCTCGCCAACATGGACCGCCGGCGCGGGGCGGTGGATGCCGCGCTCGCCGAGGCCTACGGTCCCGCGGGCGTCGCGCGATGGCGCGCCCGCTGGCGCGTCTTCTTCATGGCCTGTGCCGAGATGTTCGGGTTCCGCGGCGGTCAGGAGTGGATCGTCGCCCACTACCGCTTCAGGAGGAGGACCGCGTGATGCTGCGACACTTCGTGGTGGCGCTCGCCGCGCTCGTCGTGCTCGACGGGCTGTGGCTGGGCCTCGTGATGAAGGACTTCTACCGGCGCCATCTGGCCCACCTCGCGCGGATGAGCGACGGGGCGCTGGATCCGCTGTGGCCGGTGGCGGCGCTCGTCTATCCGGTGCTCGCGGCTGGTCTGACCGTGCTCGTGCTCGCCCGCGCGCGGACGCCGGTCGAGGCCCTCGCGCTCGGCGCCTTCTTTGGCGCCGTCACCTATGCCGTCTACGATCTGACCAACCACGCGACGCTCCGCGACTGGTCGGCCACCGTGACGATCGTCGACATCGCGTGGGGCGCCTTCTCGTGCGGCGCGGC
>JAHDVQ010000007.1:24257-42353 GCA_023384595.1 Vicinamibacteraceae bacterium
CGGCCACCGTGACGATCGTCGACATCGCGTGGGGCGCCTTCTCGTGCGGCGCGGCGTCGTGGCTTGCCGCGACGCTCTGGCGGGCGTCGTAGCCCGGGCTCGCCCGAGCGGCGGCGGGAAGGCGCGGCACCGGGAAGGTGCGGCGGCGGGAAGGCGCGGCACCGGGAAGGTGCGGCGGCGGGAAGCCGCGGCACCGGGAAGGCGCGGCGGGAAGGCGCGGCGGCACGCGCCGGGACCCGTCAGGACTCCGACGGCGTTGCGACCGCGGCACGAAGCGCGTGCCGGAACAAGGATGCAGAGGACAACGATGGCCCACTCAGGATCGGACGCGCTCCAGTACCCCATTCGCGCCGTGTCCCGCATGACCGGGATCAGCGTCGACACGCTGCGCGCGTGGGAGCGGCGTTACGAGGCGGTCGTGCCCGCCCGGTCCGACAGGGGGCGCCTCTACTCCGACGCCGACGTGGTGCGGCTGCAGCGCCTCGCCGAGCTCGTGAAGCGAGGACACGCGATTGGCACCATCGCGACGCTGGCAGACCGCGAGCTGGAGCGGCTGGTCGAGCGCACCGAGACGCAGGCGGCATCCGCAGGCGCAGACGAGGCCCCCGCCGCGGACCTCGGTGCGCTCATGGACGGACTCGATCGGTACGACCTGCTTCGCATCGAGTCGAACCTCAATCGCTTCGCCGCCGTGCTCCCGCCGCGGGATCTCGTCTTTGCCGTCATCGTCCCGCTGCTGCAGGAGGTCGGCCGCCGCTGGGAAGCCGGAACGCTGCGGCCCGCACAGGAGCACCTCGTGTCGGCCATCGTCCGCAGCGTGCTCGGCGGCCTGCTTCGCGCCACCGCCCGCCCTGGCGCCACGCCACGCCTGGTGCTCGCCACGCCGAGCGGCGAGCGCCACGAGCTGGGCCTGCTGTGCGCGGCGCTGCTCGCGGCCTCGGCCGGCTACGGGGTCGTCTACCTCGGCGCCGACCTGCCGGCCGCCGACATCGAGCACGCGGTGACCGAGGCGGGCGCGAGGGTTGCGATGATCGGGCTCACCACCCCGGGCGCCGTGCCGCGCGCGGAGCTGCGGCGACTCTCGAAGCCGCCGCGGGGCGTCGAGTTGTGGGTCGGCGGTCCGGAGAGCCACGCGCTGCTGCCCTCGCTCGGCGCGCGGGGCCGTCATGTGGACGGCCTTGCCGAGGTCATCCCGATGTTGTCACGGCACGTCCACTGAACGCTGTTGTCACAGCACGTCCACTGAACGCTGTTGTCACGCCATGTCCACTGAACGCCTGCTCCACCGTCTTGCGTGGGCGCCTCGGGCTGGTGCGCGCCCCTCGCGCGGCCTCCGCGTCCTCGAGAAGGACACGATCGTCCCGGCGCCGCTCGACGAGACCTTCGCGTTCTTCACCGACGCGGCGAACCTCGGGCGCCTCACGCCGCCGTGGCTCGACTTCCGCATCCGGACGCCGCTGCCGATCGCGATGCGCGAGGGCGCGGAGATTGAGTACCTGATCGTGCTGCACGGCGTGCCGATCCCCTGGCTCACCCGCATCGACGTATGGGAACCTGGCGTACGCTTCGTCGACAGGCAACTGGCCGGCCCGTACCGCTGGTGGCACCACGAGCATCGCTTCGAATCCGTGCCCGAGGGGACGCGTGTCACCGACATCGTCGAGTTCATGCCCCGCGTGCCCTGGCTCACGTCGGGATTCGTCGGGCGCGACGTCGACCGCATCTTCGAGTACCGCCAGGACGTGCTGCCCCAGCTCTTGGCCGCCCGCCCCGCGGGTGCGGCGGCGGAAGCCCGGAACCCGCCCGAGCGCCGGGGCTAGATCAGAAGGAGTTCACGCTCATGCGCACGCCCATGTTCTGCACGCTGCCGGTCATCGCGGCCTTGGTCGTCTCGGCCTCGTTCGTCGTGGCGGCCACCGCCCTGGCGTCGCCTCCGCCTTCGTCCGCCGACGCGGCGCCGCTTCGAGTCGTCGGCGATCTCGATCTCGAGCGGTACGCAGGGCGGTGGTTCGAGATCGCGCGCTTCCCCAACCGCTTCCAGCGCGACTGTGCGGGCGAGGTCACCGCCACCTACTCGCTGCGGGACGACGGTCGCATTGCGGTGATCAACCGCTGCCGTCAGCAGGACGGCAGCATGAAGGAAGCCGAGGGTGTCGCGCGCCGCGTGGAGGGCCGGCCGCCGTCGGTGCTGAAGGTGCGCTTCGCGCCGGCGTTCCTGAGCTTTCTGCCGATGGTGTGGGGCGACTACCAGGTAATCGCGCTCGGCGACGAGTACGACTACGCCGTGGTCGGCACGCCCGATCGGAAGTACCTCTGGATTCTCGCCCGGCAGGCGTCTATGGACCCGGCCCGCTACGAGGACGCCGTCGCCGCGGCCAAAGCGCAGGGATTCGATGTGAGGCGGCTCGTGGCCACCGCGCAGGCCTCGGGCAGACCAGACTGAGCTCGTCGCACCGCGGGTCGAACTCGACTCAAGGCCGCTCGGACCTGGCGGGCGCGTGGAGGTCGGCGGCCAGCGCCTCGAAGAACACCTCCGCAATGCGGCGGTATCCCGCCTCGGTCGGGTGCAGGCCATCGGATCCGATCCAGGCCTGCACGTTCGACGAGAGCCCGGCATACAGGTCGACGAACGTGGCGTTCTCGCCCCTCGCCACATCGGCCAGGCGCTCGTTGTAGCGCAGCAGCCGCGCCTCGTCGATGCTGCGAACGCCGCCTGGCCTCGGCGGGGTCAGCGACGCCAGGTACACGGGCACGCCGCGGAACCGCGCGTCCTTCGCCATCGCGTTCATCGCGACGAGCGCCGCTTCCATGGCCTGCTGGCTCCCGAGGTCGTTGTAGCCGTGCAGCAGGAGCAGGACCTGCGGCGGGCTGTTGGCCAACAGGTTCCCAAGCCTGAGGGGCGCGTCCACCGCGCGCTCTCCTGACCGGCCCGCGTTGACGACGGTGATCTCGGCCGCCTGGGCGGGATATCGCGCGGCGAGGATCTCGCGCAGGCGCGTCGGGTACGACAGCTCTGGCCGCAGTTCGAGCGGACCCGCCTGGGATAAGGGGTCGAATCGTCCGCCGCTCCCGGCCGCCCACGTCGGCGCCGGCGCCGCCACCGTGATCTCACCGGCCGTCACGCTGTCGCCAAACGCGAGAAACGTCGTGGCGGTCAGCCGCCCGGGCGGCGGCGCGACGACGACGTCGAAGGTGCACGACGCGGTGGCCGACGTGGCGTCCGTGGCCGTGCACCGGACGCTGGTGGTGCCGATCGCGAAGGTGGTGCCCGACGCGGGCGTGCACGAGACCGAGGTGGGCGGTGTCCCGCCCGACGCCGTCGGGGTCGCAAAGGTGACCACGGCTCCCGACGCGCCGGTGGCCACGGTGTTGACCGGCGACGGGCAGTTCAGGGAGAGCCCTGGCGGAGGCACCGGCGAGGGTGTGGACGGCGGTCGAGAATCGGACCCGCAGCCGGCCCACACGACCGCCGCCAGCGTGATGAGGAGGGGGATGGGGTCAGGTCTGCGATAGCACATCAACATGGAATTCCTCGAGGAAATCACCACGATGTGCTATCGCAGACCTGACCCCACCCCGTGTGCGATCGCAGACCTGACCCCACGAGCTGAAGAATATACCGAACCGCTGGACTCCCGTCGCGATTCAGCGAGGCTTCGTGCCGGAGCCGGCGTCGACCAAGGCGGCCGGAGGGGCAGGCACCGTCCTCGCGGGCCTCACGTCAGGCGGCAGTCCCAGGAACGACGACAGGCTCCCCTCCAGCGCGCCGGCGCCCCACAGCTTCTCGTAGAGCCGCTCGAGGCTCTGCCGCGGCACGGCGCGCAACGCGATGCGGTTGGCCAGTTGCTCGGTCTGGAGGTAGGGATGGTTGGAGTAAATCCAGACATGGCCCAGCTCGTGGGCGACGACGGCGGCGAGTTCCTCGTCGGTCAGCGTCTCGAAAAAGCCGCGCTCGATCGAGAGGAGGAAAACGCCCTGGTGCCCTTGCGCCGGCCCCACTGAGGCCACCAGGGGATTCCGCTCGACCAGCGTCACCATCACGGGCGCGTCGATGTCCATCTCGGCCCGCAACGCATCGGTAAGCTGCTGCAGCGCCGATTCGCGTGCTTCGACCGTCAGCGCACGATGCTCGCTGGCGGTACCGGCCGGCGCGAAGACGAGCAGGCCGGCGAGGACGAACGACCCTCTCCTGCCGACGCGGGAACGGCGGCGGCCCGAAGGCGAGTGGCGGGGGAAACGGAAGAGGCTCATGAGACGGCCGATCGAGAACGGCTGGTGCCGGTCGAACCCGTTATCGGAAACTCCGGGCTCGAGGTTGAGCTGAACTGTGCGAGACGCGGTCGACGGCTGTCAGCACGCCGAACTCGGCCGCAATGCCAGTGAGAAAAACCTACCTACTTCCTTACGCTGTTCCTTGACCCGCGAATGCCTGAGCCATCAGGCAAGTGCCTGATGCAGCACGACTTCAATGAATCGCTCACAAACGGCCTCCGACTTGCACCATCAGTAGCCGACAGACAGAAAACAACGCGGGGCGCTTGATCGCGCCTTGCCACCCTATGAGCAAGGAGGCTCTATCCATGAAGCTCAACGAAACTCTCGCCGCCCTCGCCACCGTGACGCTCCTGTCGGTCCCGGCCCTCGCACAGACGCCGCCCGCGCATCCGCCGACCCAGCCCACCGAGCAGCAGCAGCCGGCGACGATGGACGCTCCGCGGACGGAGTCGCTCCGGGGCTCGCTCGTCCGGGTCGACACCGACAAGATGAAGCTCACCATCAAGGACACGGCCGGCGTGGAGCACACCTTCCGCTACAACCCGCAGACCGAGGTCATCGGTTCGCAGGAAGGCGTGGCCGGCCTCGCCACCAAGGCAGGCACCAACGTCACCGTGCACTACAAGAGCGACTCGAGCGACCGCGCGATGAGCGAGGCGCCGGCTCGCAACGACGACAAGAAGACCCGCATCGCGACCAAGATCGAGATCGAGACCAACTGATCCGATCCGGCTCGCAGGCAGGCACACGGCGAGGCCACGAACGGGCCTCGCCGTTCTCTTGTACGCGGCGCGCCGCGCGCCGTGTCCATCGTAGCAGCGCGCACGTCGAATCAGAGCGCAACGGTTTGCACGTTATGTTGTCATCACCGCGCGGGCTGGCGCACCGGGCAACCGTCCGGCCTCCCTCGCGATCCGCCGCAGCTTGTCGGGATTGCGCAGCGCGTGGATCCGCTCGATGCGCTCGTCGCGGACCGTGAAGACGAAGACCGTCTCGAGCCGGCTGTCGAGCCAGACGAGCGCCGCGGCTTCGGCGTTGACCTCGGTGAACTGGACGCGAATCGTTCCGGTGTCGCGCAGCGCCACCGCCCCCCGCGCCAGCACCTTGAGGAACGGCGCGACGCGCTCGCGCCCTTCCAGCACCGTCCGGGCCGCCACCGCCTTGCCGCCCCCGTCGGCCTTGAACGTGATGTCGTCGGCGAGCAGGCCCGCGGCGCCGGCCGCGTCGCCCGCTTCGAGCGCCGCCATGAAGCGCCGGACGACGTCCCGGTCGTGATCGACCGGAGCGCGGTGGCGCGGCAACGCCGCACCCAGGCGCTCCTTCGCACGGTGGTAGATCTGCCTCGAGTTGGCGGGGCTGACGCCGACCGCCTCCGCAATCTCGGCGTGGCCGTACTCGAAGACCTCACGCAGGAGAAAGACGGCGCGCTCCTGCGGCGACAGCGACTCGAGGAGCGTGAGAAACGCCAGCGTGACCCACTCGAGTTGCTGCACCGGGCGCTCGACCTCGCTCCCGTCCGACGTGAGGAGTGGCTCGGGAAGCCACGGCCCCACGTACTGCTCTCGCGCCTGGCGGGCCGACTTCAGCCGGTCGAGGCACAGCCTCGTCACGACCGTGCCGAGAAACGCCCGCGCCGACCGAATCTCCTCACCCTCGTGTCCGGCGGCGCGCAGGTAGGCGTCCTGCACGATGTCCTCGGCATCGCTGGCGCTCCCGAGCATCCGGTATGCGATCGAGAACAGGTAGGGGCGCAACTGCTGAAACACGGCGGCGTCGATCATGCGGCGCGCTCCCTCCGTCCGACAGCCAGTCGGGCAAGCCCGTCGTACGGAGTGCGGTAGGACGGCGACCATCCGAGCTCGACCTTCGCGCGCGCGTTGGCGAGCGGCAGCCGCCACGACACGAGTTCGGCGGCCAGCGGCGCCAGCAGACGCAGCAGCCACCAGGGCAGACGCCGGGGCGTTCGTGCGCCCAGCACAGACGCCGCCGTATCGATGAACTCCGAATAAGTCACGGCTTCATCGTCCACGATGTTGTAGACGGCTCCCGGCCTTCCCCGTTCGAGCGCAGCCATGGTGGCCGTCACTGCATCGTCCACGTGAATGAACGGCGTGCAGCCCGCTCGCGGGGGCGAGACCCCGCGGCCGGCGCGAAGCTGCGCCACGAGGGCCTCGGTCGTCGGCACGCCGGGCCCGTAGAAGCCTCCGAAGCGCAGCACGACCGTCTCGAAGGCCCCGCCCGAGGCGGCCAGGGCGAGATGCCGCTCCATCTCGCGCAAGGCGAGCACGCCGTCGCGGAAGGCGCCGGCTGGCACCTCGGCAAACGCCGCATCTTCGTCGACCGGTGACTCCGCCTCCACGGGCCCGTACACGGCGAAGAACGACTCGGCCACGAGGCGGCGCGCTCCGGCCTCGATGGCCGCGCGGAGCAGGTTCTGGGTCCCCTCGATGCGCAACGCGTTGGTCGCCGCCAGGTGCCGGCGTCGCGTCGGGCCGCCGGCCGGCAGCGCCGTCAGCGCGTGGACCACGTGCGAGGGCCGCGCCCCGGCGACGGCACGGGCCAGTGCCCGCGCATCGAGCGCGTCCGCCACGGCCGACTCTGCGCCGTCGGCCTCGACAATACCGCGCCTGGCTGCCGACCTCGTCAGCCCGACCACTCGATGTCCGCGCCCGACCAGCGCCCTCACGAGCGGCCGGCCCAGCGTTCCCGTGGCTCCCGCGACGAATACGTCCATGCGTTCTCCTTGATCCCTGCCCGAATCGGCGTGTCATCCGGTAGACGAGGGTCCGGCGCGGAACGTGACAAGGGGTCAGGTCTGCGACAGCACATGGGGTCAGGTCTGCGATCGCACATCGAGGGCCGGAGCCCGCTGGCGCTCCAGAGTTCCGCGCGTCCATACTGGGACACGCAGGAGGCTCGTCATGGAATCGCGACCGCTGGGCAGATCGGAACACGTCGTGTCGGCCATCGGCCTCGGCTGCATGGGCATGTCCGACTTCTACGGACCGGCCGACGACCGTGAGTCGATCGCGGTCATCCACCGCGCGCTCGACCTGGGCATCACCTTCTTCGATACGGCCGACGCCTACGGACCGTTCACCAACGAAGAGCTCGTCGGGAGGGCGCTCGCCGGACGACGCCGCGAGGTGACGATTGCCACGAAGTTCGGGCACCGGCGCGATCGCGACGGGCGATTCCTGGGCGTCAGCGGGCGGCCCGAGTACGTTCGCCAGGCGTGTGACGCCAGCCTCGCCCGCCTCGGCATCGACACCATCGACCTCTACTACCAGCATCGCGTGGACCCGGAGACGCCCATCGAAGAGACCATCGGCGCCATGGCCCGCCTGGTCGACGAGGGCAAGGTGCGGCACATCGGGCTGTCGGAAGCCGCGCCCGACACCATCAGGCGTGCGCACTCCGTGCACCCGATCGCCGCCCTGCAGACCGAGCTCTCGCTCTGGACGAGGGATGCCGAGGCTGTGCTCCTGCCTCTCTGCCGCGACCTGGGGATCACGTTCGTGGCCTACAGCCCGCTCGGGCGGGGATTCCTCACCGGGGCGTTCCGCTCGCCGGGCGACCTCGCCGACGACGACTGGCGTCGTCAGAACCCGCGGTTCGCCGCGGGGAACTTCGAGCGGAATCTCGCGCTCGTTGGTGAAGTCGAGCGGCTCGCCGCCGCGCGCGGGGTGAGTGCCGCGCAGCTGGCGCTCGCCTGGGTCCTCTCGCGCGGACCCCACGTGGTCGCGATTCCCGGCACCCGCCGCCTCGAGCGCCTGGCCGAGAACGCCGCGGCGGCCGGCCTCACGCTCACGCCGGCCGAACTCGAGGCGCTCGACGCGATCGCGCCGCCGGGTGCCGCCGCGGGAGAGCGCTACCCCGAGGGGGGATGAAGGCGGTGAACCGCTAGCGCCGCTGGTGCTGTATGGTGCTGCCATGGCAGGACCGGCCGCGGCCGCGCCCGTCTTCGCCGCTCGCGGCATCACCAAGCGCTACCCCATGGGAGAGCTGGTGGTCGAGGCGCTGCGCGGCGTCGATTTCGATCTCTATCCCGGCGAACTCGTCGTCCTCCTCGGTCCGTCGGGCAGCGGCAAGTCCACGCTTCTCAACATCCTCGGCGGCCTCGACGTCGCGACCTCGGGCCACGTCGTCTATCGCGACCTGGACCTGACCGAGGCCGACGAGGCGGGACTCACCGCGTATCGCCGGCATCACGTCGGGTTCGTCTTCCAGTTCTACAACCTGATTCCCAGCCTGACGGCGCGCGAGAACGTGGCGCTCGTGACCGAGATTTCGACGGCCCCGATGACGCCCGAGGGGGCCCTGGAGCTGGTCGGGCTCGGGCACCGGCTCGATCACTTCCCGGCCCAGCTCTCCGGAGGCGAGCAGCAGCGGGTCGCCATCGCGCGGGCCATCGCGAAGCGGCCCGAGGTGCTGCTCTGCGACGAGCCGACCGGCGCGCTCGACATCACGACGGGCGTCGTCGTGCTCGAGGCTCTCGATCGCGTGAACCGGGAGCTCGGGACCGCCACGGCCCTCATCACGCACAATGCCGCCATCGCGGAGATGGCCGATCGGGTGGTCCGTCTGGCCGACGGGCTGGTGGTGTCGGTCGTCCGCAACGCGGTGCGCCGATCGCCAGGGGACCTCCAGTGGTGAACCGGCTGCCCCTCTCGGCGCTCAACCGCAAACTGCTGCGCGATCTCACGGGGATGAAGGGCCAGGCACTCGCCATCGCGCTCGTCACGATGGCTGGCGTCGCGATGTTCGTCGCGTACCTCTCGAACTTCGAATCGCTGCAGCGGACGGTGGACGTCTACTACGAACGGCAGCGGCTCGGCGACGTGTTCGCCTCGCTCGTCAGGGCGCCGGCCCGGCTCGAGACCGCGCTCGCATCGATTCCCGGCGTCGAGGCTGTCGAAACACGTATCGTCGTCGACGTGACGATCGATGTGCCCGGCCTCGGCGAGCCTGCCGCCGGCCGGCTGGTGTCGATTCCCGCACGCGGCCGCCCGCGGTTGAACGACGTCTACCTCCGCAAGGGCCGCTGGCCCGAGCCCGGCCGCCCCGACGAGGTCCTCGCGAGCGAGGCATTCATCAGGGCGCATGGGTTCCGCCCCGGCGCCGGCGTCGACGCGATCATCAACGGCCGGCGGCGTTCGTTCACCATCGTCGGTGTCGCGCTCTCACCCGAGTACGTGTACAGCACGCGCCCCGGAGAGATCATCCCGGACGACCGCCGGTTCGGGATCTTCTGGATGGAGCGCCGTGCGCTCGCCACGGCCTTCGACATGGAGGGCGGCTTCAACGACGTCTCGCTCCGGCTGGCGCGCGGGGCGTCGGCCGACGAGGTCGTCGCGCACGTCGACCGCCTGCTCGCGCCCTACGGCGGCATCGGCGCCGTGCCGCGGTCGATGCAGCCCTCGGTGTGGACGCTCAACAGCGAGCTCACCCAGCTGCGCACCTTCGGATTCATCACGCCCGCCATCTTCCTGGCGGTCGCCGCGTTCATCCTGAACGTCGCGCTCGCGCGCGCCCTGACGCTCCAGCGGCCGCAGCTGGCGGCGCTCAAGGCGCTCGGCTACTCGAACCGCGAGCTGGCGTGGCACTACGTGAAGTGGGCGCTCGTCATCGCGGGCGCGGGCGGCATCGCCGGCATCGCCGTCGGAGCGTGGCTCGGCACGTTGATGATCGAGCTCTACAACCAGTACTTCCGGTTTCCGGCGCTGGACTACGCGCTCTCGCCGCTCGTGGCGCTCGGCGCCCTGGGCATCGCGCTCGGAGCGGCGGCGGGCGGAGCGGCCGGCGCCGTGGGCCGCGCGGTGCGCATTCCGCCAGCCGAGGCCATGCGGCCCGAACCGCCGCATCGCTTTGGAAAGGGGGTCATCGAGACGCCATGGCTCGAGCGGCGGCTCGGCTACGCGGCGCGCATGGTGCTGCGCACGCTCGAGCGGCGGCCCGGACGCTCGCTCGCGTCGAGCATCGGCATCGCGCTCGGCGGCGCGATCCTGCTCGTCGGCCTGGGCTTCATCGAAGCCATGGACGCGCTCATCACGCGGCAGTTCGTGCAGGCCATGCGCCAGGACGTGACCGTGACCTTCGTCGAGCCGCGCTCGCCGGGCGTCGTGCACGAGGCCCTCCGCCTGCCTGGTGTCGTTCGCGTCGAGGCGCAGCGCATGGTGCCGGCGCGCCTGCGCGCGCGCCACCGCTCGCGCACGCTCGCCGTGACCGGAGTCGACCCCTCGGCGAGCCTGAGCCGGATTGTCGCCATCGACGGGCGGATTCATCAGGTGCCGCCGGGTGGGCTCCTCCTGTCGCGCGCGCTGGCCGACGTGCTCCGGGTCGGCCCGGGCGACGAGGTGGTGGTGGAGGTGCTCGAGGGCCGCCGCCCCGTACGAGACATCGCGGTCGCCGGCATCGTCGACGACATGATGGGCCTGCAGGCGTACATGCCGATCGAGGCACTGCACCGGCTGATGCGCGAGGGCGGGGTGGTGTCGGCGGTGCACCTGCAGGTGGACCGCGCAGCCCTCGATGCGCTGTACTCGCGGCTCAAGGCGACGCCCGCCGTGGCCGGCGTCACCCTGCGCGAGGCGGCGCTCCGGAACTTCCGCGACGTCCTCGCGCAGAACATGTCGCTCATGATTGGCATCACGGTCATCTTCGCCGCCATCATCGCAGTGGGCGTCGTCTACAACGCGGCGCGCATCTCGCTCTCGGAGCGGAGCCGCGAGCTGGCGAGCCTCCGCGTGCTCGGCTACACGCGGGCCGAAATCTCCTCGATTCTGCTCGGCGAGCTGGCCGTACTCACGGTCGTCTCGCTGCCGATCGGCACCGGCATCGGCTACGTGTTGGGCCGGATCATCACGGCCGGCTTCGAGAGCGAGGTCTATCGCTTCCCCTTCGTCGTCACGCCCGCGGCCGTCGCGTGGATGTGGCTCACGATCCTCGGCGCCGCGGCCCTTTCGGGCCTCCTGGTGCGGAGAAGGCTGGACCGCCTCGACCTCGTGGCTGTCCTCAAGACGCGGGAGTAGGCATGCGCATCCTCCGGCGACATGGCCGATGGCTGCTGTTGGGACTGCTGGTGACGGCGCTGCTCGTCGTGGCGCTGTGGCCACGCGCCACCGAGGTCGAGGTCGCCGCCGTCGTCTCCGGGCCGCTGCTCGTCACGGTCGACGACGAGGGCGAAACGCGCATCCGTCACCGCTTCGTCGTCTCGGCGCCCGTGGGCGGCCGGGTGGAGCGCATCGAGCTCGAGCCCGGCGATCCCGTCGAGCGCGGCCGCACGATCGTCGCGAGGGTGCGACCGGAGACGCCGGCGCTGCTCGACGCCCGGGCACGGTCCGAAGCCGAGGCGGCGCTGGCCGCCGCCCGTGCGGCCCTCGGCCGGGCCAGGGCCGACGAGCAGCGGGCGAAGACGGCGCTCTCGCTCGCGCGCACCGAACTCCAGCGCGCGCGTGCGCTGGTCGGCGCCGCCGCGCTCTCGCGGCAGGAGCTCGATACCCGCGAGGCGGCGGCGACCTCCGCCGAGGAGATGATGCGGGCGGCGACCTTCGCCGTCGCGACCGCCGATGCCGATGTCGCGCGCGCCGCCGCCCGGCTGCGGCCACCGTCGGCGGCCGGCACGGCCACGGTCGCCATCGAGGCGCCCGTCGACGGCGTCGTGCTGCGGCGCTTCCGCGAGAGCGAGAGCATCGTGCCGGCGGGAGAGCCGCTCGTCGAAATCGGCGACCCACGTAACCTGGAGATCGTGTCGGATCTGCTCTCGACCGACGCCGTGCGCGTCGAGCGCGGCGCCCGCGCGCTCGTGGTCGACTGGGGCGGAACGACCGGGCTCGAAGCCCGGGTACGCCGTGTCGAACCCTCCGGGTTCACCAAGGTGTCGGCGCTCGGCGTCGAGGAGCAGCGCGTCAACGTGGTGATGGACTTCGTCGACGCCGCCGGCGCGTGGTCGCGCCTGGGCGATCAGTATCGCGTCGAGGTTCGCATCGTGCTCTGGGAGTCGCCGCGCGTGTTGAAGGCGCCCACGAGCGCCCTCTTTCGCAACGGCGACGACTGGGCGGTCTTCGTGGTGGAGGGCGGGCGGGCACGACGCGTGCCCGTCGAGGTCGGGCACCGCACCCCGCTCGAAGCGGAGGTGCTCGAAGGCCTCGCCGAGGGCGCGACGGTGATCGTCCATCCGGACGACACGCTCGAGGATGGCGCGCGCGTCACGATACGCGAGTCCCCTTCTTCCGCGCCGTGAAGACCAGCCGGTCGGACGGCACCACCGTGCCCTTGAGCACCGTCTCGATCTGTCGCAGCGCGAAGTCGTTCTCCTCGGTCGTGTTCGACGCGATGCAGTCGGACGGCGCGTAGATGCGGAGGCCGCGCATGTAGGCGTCGTTGGCGGTGAAGAGCACGCAGATGTTGCCCGCCATGCCCGTCACGATGACTCGGCGCGTGCCGAGGCTGCGGAGCAGCACGTCGAGCGTCGTGTCGTGGAAGCCCGAGTGCCGTGGCTTGAGCACGAAGTAGTCGCGCGCCGAGGGCCGCAGCCGCGCCGACACGCGCCTCCCCGGCGAGGTCTTCGCGGTGCAGTGCGCGACAGTCTGACGGAAGTCGGACCGCCACCGGCCGAAGTTGTCGTTCACATAGACCACATCGACGCCGGCCCGCGCCGCGCGCCGCTTCAGCCGCGCCAGTCCTGGCGCCATCGCCTCGGCCTGGCGGACGAGGGGTTCCGACCCCTCGAACGCCAGGTCGTTGATGACGTCGATGAGCAGGAGCGCCGTCCCCGCCACCGGGACGGTGATTCGGCGCCCCGGGGAGCGCCGGCTCGACGCACGCGGCTGGGGCGCGTCCTGCATGGTCACACGCGTGTCAGACCGTCTGCCGTTCACCCGTTCAGACCTGCGGCGGCTCTGTTTCACGCTCGAAGTGCCGGTGCTTCCCCACCGCGTCCCTGAAGCGTCCCACGGCGGTCGCGATCTCGCCGGCCGCCGCCGACACGATGCCGGGATCCGGCTCTCCGGAGGCGAGCTTCGCGGGAATGCCCGCCTCGTCGAGGAGCCGCGCCCCGTCGCCGAGCACGAGCATCGGCTTGCAGTGTCGATACTGGTCCTTCAGGAACTCGAGCGCGCGGCCGTCAGCGGCCAGCGTGTCGATGGCCGTCTCGCCGTCGGGCACGACCACGGCGTCGAAGAGCACCGAGGGCGAGTTCTCGATGGTGGCGTCGACCTCGATGGGCTCGCCGTCGCCGGACTCGACCGCCCCGAGCCGGTTCGGCCCGAGAAACCTGGGTACCGCGCCCTGCTCGACGAGGTCGTCGGCGAGCGCCCGCAGCGACCCGCCCTCGACACCGTCGGCCACCAGGATGGCGACACGGCGCGTGCGCACGCTGCCGTCGCCGGGCCGCGCGAAGAGCGAGAGCGCCGGCGACTCGGCGACTTCAGGCGTGACGGGCGTCTGCAGCACCTTCGGCATCGGCTCGGGCATCTCGCGCAGGCCGAGGCCCTCGGCCACCGCCTCGGCGAGCCGGCTGTCGACGTGCATCAGGCCCGAGACCATTCGCTCGCGGATGGCGGGCACCTGGACGCGCGAGAGCTCGAAGCGGAACGCGTTGACGATGTGCTGCTGCTCGGCGGGCGTCTGGCTGTTCCAGAACAGCGTCGCCTGCGTGTAGTGGTCGGCGAAGCGCTCGGCCTTGCCGCGCACCTTGTCGGCGTCGCGCTCGACCGGCTGCCGGTACGAGACGAAGCCGGCGCTCCCGGCCTGGTACGGGCAGCCGCCGCCGAGCGAGTTCGGCTCGTACGACACGCGGCCGCGATTGATGGCCTGACGATGCATCCCGTCACGCTGGTTGTTGTGCACCTGCGCGACCGGCGCGTTGATCGGGATCTCGTGGAAGTTCGGCCCGCCGAGCCGCGAGATCTGCGTGTCCACGTACGAGTGGATGCGGCCCGCGAGCAGCGGGTCGTTGGTGAAGTCGATGCCCGGAACGATGTGCGCCGTGCAGAACGCCACCTGCTCGGTCTCGGCGAAGAAGTTGTCGGGGTTGCGGTTCAGCACCATGCGTCCGACGGGCACGATGGGCACCAGCTCCTCGGGCACGAGCTTCGTGGCGTCGAGAACGTCGAAGCTCCAGCCCTCGGCTTCCTCTTCGGTGAAGATCTGCAGCCCCAGCTCCCACTCGGGGTACGCGCCGGCCTCGATGGCCTCCCACAGGTCGCGGCGGTTGAAGTCGGGATCGGCGCCGGAGATCTTCACCGCCTCGTCCCACACGAGCGAGTGCGTCCCGGCCTTCGGGAGCCAGTGGAACTTGACGAAACGCGACTCGCCGTCCGCGTTCACCAGCCGGAAGGTGTGCACGCCGAATCCCTGCATCATCCGGTAGCTGCGCGGGATGGCGCGGTCCGACATCGTCCACAGCAGCATCGCGGTGATCTCGGGCATCAGCGAGGCGAAGTCCCAGAACGTGTCGTGCGCCGTCGCCGCCTGCGGCATCGCAAAGTGCGGCTCGGGCTTGGCCGCGTGCACGAGGTCGGGGAACTTCATCGCGTCCTGGATGAAGAAGATGGGCATGTTGTTGCCCACGAGGTCCCAGTTGCCCTCGTCGGTGTAGAACTTGACGGCGAAACCGCGGACGTCGCGCGGCGTGTCGGTCGATCCCCGCTCGCCGATGACCGTGGAGAACCGCACGAAGACGGGCGTCTGCTTGCCGGCCTCGGCGAAGAGCGAGGCGCGCGTGTACTGCGTCAGCGGCTCGTAGCACTCGAAGAAGCCGTGCGCCGCCGAGCCGCGCGCGTGGACGATGCGCTCCGGAATGCGCTCGTGGTCGAAGTGCGTGAGCTTCTCGCGGAGGATGAAGTCCTCGAGCAGCGTCGGACCGCGCAGTCCCGCCTTGAGGGAGTTCTGGTTGTCGGCGACCGGCACGCCCTGGTTGGTCGTCAGCACGCGCTCGCTCGAGTCGACCCGCACGCGGTCGAGCGGCGCGATGGTCTTGTTCTCGCCGATGGGCGGCGCGCCGCTCCCGACCTTGTCGGAGGCGTTCGCCTCGGTGACGGTGCTCCCCGTCACGAGCGGATCGTCGGGTGACGCCGTCTGTCCCTCCTCGGCGCTCGCCTTCGGCGGGTACTCGTCGGCCTTGTTCGTGTTGAACGTGATCGTCGACGCCAGGTCCTGGGTGCCCGCGAACTTGGCGACGAGATCGTCGGCGTGCGAGGTCTGGGGGCCCGGCTCGGCCGGGCCGCTCACCGTGGCGCGGCTGGCACGACGGACGGGAGAAGACTTCCGGGCAGGCTGACGGCTGCTCTTCGACTTGGCCATGATCTCTCGCGGGTCCCGCGGGATGGGGCCGGGCCGCATGCCCGGCACACTGCCACGAGACGCGCGAGGAGAACAGCGCAAGACTGCTGCCAGCGGCACGCCCCCGTTCACGGCGCGATTCGCACGGGAGGCACGGCGCGGTGGGGAGCGGCTCGTCGGCGTTCGAGACAGGCCGCTGGACGGTTTCGCTACAGGACGGGACGCTTCACGATCTCGACGCGCAGTTCGGCGAACCCCGTGCGCTCGTAGTACTCGACGCGCAGGCGGCGTCGCCCGGATGAGATGGACGCCGTGTCAATCGCCGATTCGTGCGTGCTCCAGTTGTCGATCGCCAGCACCCCGTCCACCCACACCCTCACCCCATCGTCCGAGATGGTGCGAAGGTCGTGCTGCCCCTCGGGCACCAGGACGTCGCCCTCGGCGACGAGCGCCACGTGGTTGGCCGGCACCCCGTCGGCGATCGCGCGCGACGACAGGTAGTCGAGGCGATCGGTCGTCGCCCGGGCGAGGGGGGCCGACGCGAGAAGCGCCTTGAATCGTTCGGCATTCGACAGGGTGTCGGGAGCGTGCCCGACGTCGAAGAACGACACGCGCCAGTCGATCGGCACGAAGAACCGCTCGTAGCCGAAGCGCCGCCCCTCGGCATTGCGCAGCACGACCTCGAAGTCGATCGTCGAGCCCTCGGCGGGTGTCACGGTCATCTCGCCGGGAATGTCGCCCTCGCGCGCCGACACCGTGGCGCCGCGCACGCGATCGAGCCGCCAGCGCCCGGCCGGCCCCAGGACGCGCAGGCGCAGCGGTGTCTCCTCGGCGCGTGCCACCGGCCAGAGCTTCGGCGTCGTCCAGTCGTAGGGCCCCCACTCGTCGACGATGATGAACTGGCGCCCGCGCCGGCCGCCGGCCGGGATCATCGCGTCGATGCCGTCGGGCATCGGCGCCGGCGGGGTGACGCGCGGCCGCGCCTGTGGAGCCTGGTCCTCGATGCGCACGCCCGTCGTCGCGGTGATGGCGAACGGCGTCCCGACGCCGGTGAACGTGTTGCCCGCAATCAGATAGTCGCGGCTGCGCGTGTCGCGGTGCTTCGGGTAGCCCCAGTCGGGATCCTGTTGTGGGTTCGCCCACAACCGGATGCCCGTCTCGTCGCCGTCGAACGTGTTGCCGACGATCCGGTTGTCCTGGCCGTGCTCGATGGCGATGGCCTCGTCGTTGCCGATGAACGTGTTGCCGGCAATCACCGAATCGTAGCTGTAGCCGCCCCAGACGCCGTGCCAGTTCTCCTCGATGCGATTCCCGACGAACGTGTTGCGGCTGAAGGTCGCCTCGATGCCGTTGGTGGGGGCGTGGCTGAAGTCGTTCCCGTAGAACAGGTTGTCGTTCGACCCGCCGCGGCCCGTGTCCATCGTGCTCTGCCCCGCCCACAGGAACAGCCCGTCGCCGCTGTGCGTGACCGAGTTGTAGGCCACCACGTTGCGGCTGCTCTGCTCGTACATCAGGAGGCCGGCCGAGTCCTGCCCGCGGTTGTAGAAGCCGTGGCTGTAACCGCGCACGCACCAGTCGAGGCGGTTGTGCATGATGGTGCTGCCGGTGGTGCGATAGAGCCCGAGCCCCACCGACGACAGGAACGAGAAGTCGTTGTTCCAGATGCGCAGGTCCGACGACCGCGTCACCATCAAACCGTTCTGGCCCCGCCGCGCGCGGTTGCCGCGAATCTCGGCGTGGTGCACGCCGGCGAGGTAGATGCCGGCGCCGTAGCGCAGCCACTGGTCCTGCTCGTTGTCGTGGTACGACATCCAGTCGACCAGGCTCTCCTTCTCGACCCGGCTGAGGAGCCGCTGCTTCCAGTTGTCGCTGACGTCGTTGTCGAAGAGGCTCAGGCGGGTCACCCCGCGCGCCAGGATTCCCACCTTGTAACCCCGGATGCGGGCGTTCCTGATGGTGATCCGCTCCCCGCCGTCGACGAGGAGGGCGACGCCCGCAAAGGTGTCGGGCGCCGCCTCGCCGGATGAACCCACGAGCTCGACGCCCTCGAAGTCGATGACGAGATCGCGGCCGCGGATGGTGAGCACCGGCGTGTCGAGCGAGGCGCTGGCGAGGCGGTAGGTGCCCGGCTCGAAGGTCACCGACCGGTCGATGACCATGCCCGCCGTGAGCGTCACGCGAGACGGCGCCCCGGGGGTCTGCTGGTGCCCGCTCGTGCGCGATGTCGCGAGCGGGACCAGCCCCGCAGACAGCGGCGCGGCGATCAGGGCGAGGACGGTGCGGACGAGGACGGCGGGCGCGACGCCGTTGCGCGCCATCACGGCGCGACCTCGGTCGGGGGGGCTCGACATGGCGCCGCAGTGTAGCAGACGCGCCGGGACGAGACGGACGTCCGTAGGGGCCGGCTTCCGCCTTCGCGAACGCTTCGGCGGACCACCGCGGCCTTGGCGAAGGTGGTCAGCCGGCCCCAGGATCGCCCGTCGTGCCCCGCTCAGGTCACGCGCGCGACGCCTGCACGTTCAGCGTCACGTCGACGTC
>JAHDVQ010000007.1:42453-45830 GCA_023384595.1 Vicinamibacteraceae bacterium
TGCCCCGCTCAGGTCACGCGCGCGACGCCTGCACGTTCAGCGTCACGTCGACGTCGTCGCCGACCAGGAACCCGCCGGTCTCGAGCGCCGCGTTCCAGGTGAGGCCGAAGTCCTTGCGGTTGAGGCGAATGGAGGCCTCGAACCCGAGCTTCTCGTTGCCCCACGGGTCCTTTGCCGCCCCCAGATAGGTCACGGGCAGATCGATGGCCTGCGACGTGCCCCTGATGGTCAGCGTGCCGGCCACTGTGAAGGCGTTCTCGCCCGTGCTGACGACGCGATCGCTCTTGAAGGTGATGTCGGGATAGGTCTCGGTCGCGAAGAAGTCGTCCGACTTGAGGTGCGTGTCGCGATCGGCGACCGCCGTGTCGATCGACGCGGCCTTGATGGCCACCTCGACGCTCGAGGCGTCGATGTTGGCCGGGTCGAACGCGATCGTGCCCGAGAAGTCGCGGAACTGGCCGCCGACGCGCGAGAGCAGGTGACGGACCCGGAAGAGCACTTCGCTGTGGGTGCGGTCGATGACGTAGGTCGGCACGGCAGCGGTGCCGGCGGCGGGGGTCGTGGCGGTCGCAGTGGTCGTGGTGTTGGACATCGTGGACTCCTGTGTGTGTTAGGCCAATGGTTGATATGTCAAGTATTGGGCTGGCGAGACGGACCCTCGCTCCCGCTCCCGGACTTCAGTCTTGCCGGGCGGGGCTACGGCGATGGTCGACTCAGAATCTGTTCCAGCAGCGTGAGCAACCGGGCTCGATCGGCCGAGGCGAGCGCCTGGAGCGAGGCTTCGTGCGCGGCTTCCATCGGCGCGTGCGTCTTCTCGAGCACGTCGCGCCCGGCTGGAGTGATCCAGCACAGGTGCTGGCGCCGATCCTGCCGGCAGCGCTCGCGCCGGATGAGCCCCTTGGCCTCCAGACGATCCAGCAGCCGGGTCGTGCCCGGCGTCTGCTCGATCATCCGGGCGCCGACCTCGAGCGTCGGCAGGCCCACGTCGCCGGCGCCTCGCAGGATTCGCAGCACGTTGAACTGCTGCAGCGTCAGGCCGTGTGGCTCGACCACACGTACCGCGTCGCGGCGGACGAGGTCGGCCGCGCGCAGCAGCGTCACGGCCGCCTGCTGCGTGACCGACGAGGCGGCTCGTCGCGAAGCGTTCGGTCTCTTAGTCCCGACCATGATCCAAGGATGACATGACAATAAATGACATGTCAAGTATTTTGTGAGAGGCGCATGACGGGATGTCGCCCCCGATGCCGTTTCAGGAAGTAGGCGGGCCTCGAACCACACGCGCTCAGCTGGAAAGGCCCGGTCCCAAGGAGGGCTGTAATGACCCTTTACTGTCCAGTCGACCTCGACGTTCGCACGCTGCGCCGCGAGATCGAGGCCGTGTACTCGCGGGTCGCCACCTCGCCGAGTGAGGACTTCCACTTCCACAGGGGCCCGGACTATGCCGCCAGCCGGCTGGGCTACGACGCGGCAGAACTTGCGGCGCTCCCGCCCGAGGTGACGGCGTCGTTTGCGGGCGTCGGCAACCCTCACGCCATCGCCGACCTGCCCGAAGGCACGACGGTCGTTGACATCGGCTGCGGCGCGGGCACCGACCTGCTGCTGGCCGCGCGGCGGGTGGGACCGGCCGGCCGGGCCATCGGCATCGACATGACCGAGGCCATGCTGACCCGCGCCGCCGCGGGAGCCCACCTGGCCGGCCTCACCAACGTCGAGGTCCACGAGGGCGACGCGACGCGGCTGCCCCTCGCCGACGCCTCGGTCGATGTCGTCATCTCGAACGGCGTGCTGAACCTCGTGCCCGACAAACCGTCGGCCGTGGCCGAGATGGCGCGTGTGCTCAAGCCGGGCGGCCGTGTCCAGCTCGCCGACATCCTCATTGCCGAGACGCTGCCCGATGACGCCCTCCGCGACATCGACCTCTGGACGGGTTGAATCGCCGGGGCTCTGCTGGAAGCAGAGATGCTCGGGACGTTTGCTGCCGGCGGATTCCACGACCCGCGCATCGTCGGCCGCTTCGACTGCTTTGCCGGCACGTCGAAGGAGCGGACGGCCAGACGTTACGGGGTGGTGGGGGTGAACCTGCTCGCGAGGCGGGCCTGAACCTCAGCGCGGCGCTCGAGGAGCGACCAGACCCGCAAGCACCAGGTGATCGCGCACCGCGTTGTCGGTCTCGCGCGTGATCTCGGGACGCTGCTGCCTTTTCGACGAGGCGTCGGTGTTGAACGCCACCAGGTAGCCCGTGCGCGAGGCGGGGTGCAGGTAGAGGTGCGAGAGAAACCCGTTCTGGTTGCCGCTGTGCCCCACCAGTTCGATCCCGTGGTGGCGCTCGACGAAGAACGACAGCCCGATTCGCACATCGTCGCCGCTTCCGCCCTCGCCGTCGGCCGCGGGAAGGACGGGCGTCCACATCTCCTCGAGTGAGCGGCGGGAGAGCACGACGTCGTACTCGGCCGTCCTGGCCGGGTCGCCAATCAAAAACGCCAGATAGCGAACCATGTCGGCCATCGGCGCATTGAGCCCGCCGTTGGACACCGTGACTCCCGTGTCGAAGTCGAATCGCGCCTCGCGGAGTCCCTCGTCGCTGCGGAAGTAGCTGTGCGAACGTCGCGGGAGCAGGTGATAGGGCGCACGGTCGAAGAAGCTCCGATGCATGCCGAGCGGCATGAGGATGTTCTTCGTGACGTACACCTCGTAGTCGTCGCCGGAGAGCTGCTCGATGATGCGGCCGAGGAACAGGATGCCGGGATTCGAGTAGCCGTAGCGCGATCCGGGCACGAAGCGGATGTCGGTGTACGGCAGCATCGCCACGAGCTGGGCCCACTCGGTCGGCTCGAAGGGATGCCACGCCTCGCCGCCGCCCCACGGCCACGTCGACGCGCGGAGACCGGCGCTGTGGCTCATGATCATCCGAACCGTGACGGCCTCGATCGGCCCGTGCGGGTTGTGAACCCGGCGGAACTCGGGCACGTGGTCGACGACGGGGTCGTCGAGCGAGAGCAGGCCGCGGTCGCGCATTTGCATGATGGCAATCGCCGTGAACGTCTTGGTGACCGATGCCCAGTGGTAGATGGTGTCGCGGTCGACGGCCGGACCTCCGGTCTCGCGGTGCCCGGCGTGAGACTCGCCCACCACCGCTCCCCCGTGCACGAGCACGAGACTGCTGCCGACGATGCCCGCGGCGGTGGTCTGCTGACGGTGAAAGGCGGCGGCGGCGTCCCATCCGGGAAGCGCGCCCGATGGCTGTGCCCCGGATGGCCGCGCGTCGAGCGCGCAGAGGGTCAACGCGGCCACCGCCGACGTGACGGCGAGCCTCACGAACGGTGACGTGCAGGCAGAACGTGTGTGACGTGCCATCGCGGTGACGGATAATCGCCCGT
>JAHDVQ010000007.1:45930-50588 GCA_023384595.1 Vicinamibacteraceae bacterium
CCCGACGAGGCACCGCCGTCGTTCGTCGGCGCGCGCGCCTGCGCGCCATGCCACGAGGCGCAGTACGCGCTGTGGCAGAGATCGCAGCACGCCCGTGCGATGCAGGAGGCCACCGGCACCACCGTCCTCGGCGACTTCGCGGACCGTCGGTTCACGTACGCGGGCACGACGTCGACCTTCTCGCGCCGCGACGGACATTTCGTCGTCACGACCGACGGCCCCGACGGGCGGTTGGCGGACTACGAGGTGAAGTACACCTTCGGCGTCGCGCCGTTGCAGCAGTACCTCGTCGAGGTCCCCGACGGACGGCTGCAGGCGCTCCCCTTCGCGTGGGACACGCGGCCGGCCACGGAAGGCGGCCAGCGGTGGTTCCACCTCTACCCGGACCAGGGGCTGAATCACCGCGACCCGCTGCACTGGACGCGACCCGACCAGAACTGGAACTGGATGTGCGCCGAGTGTCACTCGACCGGCCTCGTGCGCGGCTACGACCTGGCACGCAACGCGTACGACACGACCTGGAAAGAGATCAACGTCGCGTGTGAAGCCTGCCACGGGCCCGGGAGCCGGCACGTGGCGTGGGCCGAGGGGTCTCGGGATGGCCGGCCAGCCGGGGCCGGCGAGCGCGGCGATCCCCGTCTGACGGTCAGGCTCGACGAGCGGCGCGGGGCGTCGTGGCAGGTCGACCCCGTCTCGCGACGCCCCGTCCGGAGCCGGCCCCGCTCCTCGCGCCGCGAGATCGACACCTGCGGCATCTGCCACTCGCGGCGTGCGCCGCTCGGCGACGGTCCGCTGCGGCCCGGCGGCCAGCTGCTGGACACGCACGACCCCTCGCTCCTTTCCGATGGGCTTTACTTCGCCGACGGCCAGCAGCTCGACGAGGTCTACACGTACGGGTCGTTCCTCCAGAGCCGGATGTACGCGCACGGCGTCACGTGCAGCGACTGTCACGAGCCGCACGGAGGAACGCTGCGCTTTCCCGGCAACGCCGTCTGCACGCAGTGCCACGTTGCAGACACGTACGACGTGGCGGGCCACACGATGCACCCGCAGGGATCGCCTGGCGCACGCTGCGTCGAGTGTCACATGCCCGCGCGCACCTACATGGTCGTCGACGACCGGCACGACCACTCGCTGCGCATTCCGCGTCCGGACCTGAGCGAGCGGTTCGGCGTGCCGCACGCGTGCGAACGCTGTCATCGCGACCGGGGCGCGCGCTGGGCCACCGACGCCATCCGGCGCACGTTCGGCGCCGCGCGGCCAGCGGCGGGGTTCGTCGAGGCGCTGCACGCGGCGCGCACCGGCGCGCCCGGATCGCGGGACGCCCTCGCCGCGCTCGCCGCCGACGAGCAGGCGTCGGTCATCGCCAGGGCCACGGCGCTCGCCGGGCTCCGGCACGCGGCGACACCGGCCGCACGAGCGGCGATTCACTCCGCGCTCGGCGCCGCCGATCCGCTGCTCCGCGCGGCAGCCGCCGAGGCCCTGCTGTCGCTCGATCCGGCGGCGCGTGTCGAGCTCGCCATGCCTCTGCTCGACGATCCGGTCAAGGCCGTGCGCCTGAAGGCGGCCCGAGCGCTGGCCCCCGTGAAGGTCGACGCCATCGACTCCGCCACCCGTGAACGCGTCGTGGCGGCGTTTGCCGAGTTCGTCTCGGCGCAACAGTCGCTGGGCGAGCGGCCCGAAGCGCACATGAACCTCGCCGCGTTCCACGCCGCACGGGGAGACGAGGCGTCGGCGGACGCCGAGTATCGCACGGCGCTCCGGCTGCAGCCGTGGTTCGTGCCGGCCTACCTCAACCTGGCCGACCGTCACCGCGCGCGGGGACGCGAGATGGAAGCCGAGGCGATTCTGCTCGAGGGGCTCCGGCGGGTGCCGGGCGACGGCGATCTCAGCCACGCGCTGGGCCTCCTCAGGGTCCGGCAGGGACGCCGCGCCGAGGCCCTCGATCTGCTCCGCCGCTCGGCAGGAGCACGGCCGGGCAACGTTCGCTATGCCTACGTCTACGCCGTGGCCCTGCGCGAGGCCGGGCGGCTTGCCGACGCGCTCTCGACCCTCGAAACGGCACTGACTCGGTCGCCTCACGACCCGGATCTGCTGTATGCCGCCGCGCTCTACGCCGGTGAGGCTGGCCGTCGCGCGGACGCCCGCACGTTCGCGCAGCGCTTCGCGGCCGCCGCCCCGGGCGATCCTCGCCTTCGAGGTCTCGAGCGCGCTCGAGGCGCCCGATAGATAGCGACGGCCCGAATCCCCGATCGCCACCGCGAACCGGGCGAGGACGGCTCGCCCCGCTTGGTATAGGCTGGGATCATCGGCCGCCATGTCCGCGCGAGCGTCACGCGCCCATCTTGAACGTGGGCTCTCGCGGCCTCTGCCAGGAGCACAGAGTCCCATGCCCGTCACGACGATCCCGCGCGACGCCGTCATCGACTGGTATACCCGCAACCGGGCCCGTTCGGCGGCCCTGTTCGACATGGTCTCCGACCAGGCGTACTACGAACGGCCCATCCTGCTTCGCCATCCGCTCGTGTTCTACGAGGGACACCTGCCTGGCTTCAGCTTCAACACGCTCGTCAAGCGCGGACTCGGCGGCGCCAGCATCGACCCACGGCTCGAGACGCTTTTCGCCCGCGGCATCGATCCGCACGAGGCGCAGGCCGACCGGTCGTTGCCGTCGTGGCCGTCGCGCGCCGAGGTGCGCGCGTTCGCGGCCGAAGCCGATCGCCGGGTGATCGCGGCCCTCGAGCGCGACGACGTCGAGCGGCCGGGCCACCCGCTGCTCGATCGCGCCGAGGCGGTCTACGCCATCCTCGAGCACGAGGCCATGCACCAGGAGACGCTGCTCTACATGTGGCATCGCCTTCCACTGGATCAGAAACGGCGGCCGGCGGGCTACACGCCCCGTGTCGATGGCACGCCCCCGCCGAGGGAGTGGATCGAGGTCCCGCCGGGAAGGGCCGCGCTCGGCACCAACGCCCGGGCGGTGGTCTTCTCATGGGACAACGAGCGTCCCGAGACGAGCGTCGACGTGAACGCGTTCGACATCGAGCGCCACGACGTGACCAATGCCGGCTACCTGGAGTTCGTCGAGGCGGGCGGCTATCGCGACGCGCGCTGGTGGAGGCCCGAGGACTGGGCGTGGGTCGAGCGCGAGCAGGTGTCGCATCCCCTGTTCTGGGAGCGCGAGGGCGAGGCTTGGTTCTGGCGCGGCATGTTCGACCGGCTCCCGCTCCCGCTCGCGTGGCCCGTCTACGTGAGCTGGGCCGAGGCCGCCGCGTTCGCGCGCTGGCGCGGCGTCCGCCTCCCGACCGAGGCCGAGTTCCAGCGGGCGGCCTTCGGCACGCCCGACGGCCCCGAGCGGCGGCACCCCTGGGGCGATGCCGCGCCCTCGGCGTCACATGGCGTGTTCGACTTCAGCTCGTGGGATCCCGAACCCGCGGGGACGCATCCTGCCGGCCGCAGCGCCTGGGGCGTCGACGATCTCGTGGGCAACGGCTGGAAGTGGACGTCGAGTGTGTTCGCGCCCTTCGAAGGCTTCACGCCAATCCCGTCGTATCCGGAGTACTCGGCCGATTTCTTCGACGGCGATCACTTCGTGATGAAGGGCGCCTCGCCCGCCACCGCGCGCGAGCTGCTGCGCCCGACCTTCCGCAACTGGTTCCGCCCGCGCTACCCCTACGTGTACGCCACGTTCCGCTGCGTGCGCGACCGCGGAGCGCGCGCATGACGCCCGACGCGATCGTCAGGTCCGATCAGGAGGCCGAACTGCTGCGGCGGCACCTGGCCGACGACGTGCGGTACTACCTGCAGCAGCAGCCGCGGCAGCTGCCGTCGCGGTATCTGTACGACCCGCTCGGCTCGGCGCTCTTCAACGCGATCTGCGAGTTGCCGTGGTATCGCGTCACGCGGGCCGAGACGCGCCTCATTGCCGCGCACGCGCCCGAACTGTTCGCCACCCTCCACGAACTCGGCCGCATCGTCGAGCTCGGCGCCGGCAACGGCGTGAAGCTGGCGGTGCTGCTGTCCGCGCGGCCGCCCACGGGCACCCCGCTCCGCGTCGGCCTCGTCGACGTGTCGCGCACCGCGCTCGACGCGGCCTGCCGTGCCGCGGCCGAGTATCCGGACGTGCACGTCACCGGCTACCACGCGACCTACGAGCAGGGCCTCGAACGCATCGCCCGCGAGACCAGCGAGGGACGGACGCTGGTGCTGTTCCTCGGCTCGAACATCGGGAACTTCGATCCCCCCTCGGCCGATGCGCTGCTCGCGCACGTTCGCCGCAGCGTGGCGCCCGGCGACTGGATCCTGCTCGGCACCGATCTCGTGAAGCGGGAAGGCGAGCTGCTGCTCGCCTACGACGACCCCCTGGGCGTGACGGCCGCCTTCAACCTGAACCTGCTGGTGCGGCTCAACCAGGAACTGGGCGCCGATGCCGATCTCAACCAGTTCGAGCACAGCGCGGTCTGGAACGAGGAGGCGTCGCGCGTCGAGATGCACCTGGTGAGCCGGAGCCGGCAGACCCTGCACGTGCCGGGGGCCGGTGTGGAGGTCACGCTGGAAGCAGGCGAGTCGATCTGGACCGAGAGCTCCTACAAGTATCGGCTCGACGAGGTCACGGCCACGCTCGAGCGGGCCGGCTTCCAGACCGAGCGCCAGTGGGT
>JAHDVQ010000007.1:50688-52452 GCA_023384595.1 Vicinamibacteraceae bacterium
TCACGGCCACGCTCGAGCGGGCCGGCTTCCAGACCGAGCGCCAGTGGGTGGACGATCAGGCGCAGTTCGCGCTGACGCTCGCGCAGGCCGGCCATCGCTGACTGCCCGAGTGTTCACCCGCCCTGCCGGGCGAGGAACTCGCGGGCGACATCGGCGGGCGGACGGCGGTCGACGTCGACGGCACGGTTCATGCGGCGCATGTCCGCCGCCGTGATGCGGCCGGCCAGGCGATCCAGCGCGCGGCGCAACCCCGCGTGCTCGAGCAGCGACGAGGTCCGCGCCACCGGCACGGCGTCGTAGGGCGGGAAGTAGCGCCGCGTGTCGTCGAGCGCGACCAGATCGAGGGGGTCGATGAGCGCGCTGGTCGCATCGCCCGCAATCACGTCGACCTGCCCGTCGGCGAGCGCCTTGTAGATCAAGGACAGATCCATGGCGGCCGGCGGCTGCCCGAACTTCAGACCGTACGTCTCGATGAGCCCGGGATAGCCGTCGGCGCGCTGCAGGAACTCGTAGCCGAATCCCGGACGCCACCGGCCGGCGACCCTGCCGAGATCCTCGATCGATCGCAGGTCCAGGCGCCGCGCGTCGTCCCCACGCACCAGGATCGCGAACGTGTTGTTGAAACCGAGCGGGGCGCCCACGGTCACGCCCAGCGCCGCGTAGCGCTCGCGCGTCGTCTGCAGGGCCTCGCCGGGAT
The DNA here is from genome assembly GCA_023384595.1 of Vicinamibacteraceae bacterium. Classification (GTDB taxonomy): domain Bacteria; phylum Acidobacteriota; class Vicinamibacteria; order Vicinamibacterales; family JAFNAJ01; genus JAHDVQ01. Next base: position 51,386 of record JAHDVQ010000007.1, read on the forward strand.
CGTGCGGCACGCGCTCGTTGAAGATGGCGCTCACGGCGGTGCCCGTGTACTCCACGTAGACGTCGATGTCGCCGGAGCGGAGGGCGCGATCGCAGATGAACGTGCCTCCGAGGTTCAGGCGGCGGGTCACAGCGAGCCCTTCGGCCTCGAGCGCCTGCGCGAGCAGCTCGCCGAGAATGACCTGCTCGGTGAAGTTCTTCGATCCCACGGTGGCGGACCCGGCCGGCCGCGCGGCCGCCGGCCAGGCCAGCACCCCTGCCACGATGAGGACCAGCGCGGCGGTGATTCCGGCGACGCGGCCCACGTGGCGGCCGGCCTTCAAGGCGTGCTCCAGCCAGGCGAGCAATCCGTCGGCCACCAGGGCCAGTGCCGCGGCCGGAACGGCGCCGGCGAGAATGGTGGTCGTGTCCACCATGGCGAGACCACGGAAGATGTACTCGCCGAGTCCGCCGGCGCCAATCGCAGCGGCAATCGTCGCGGTGCCGACGCCGATGACGGCTGCCACGCGCACCCCCGCGACCACCGACGGCAGCGCGAGCGGCAGTTCGACCATCCACAGCAACTGGCGCGACGTCATGCCCATCGCCACCCCCGCCTCGACGATGGCTCGATCGATGCCGCGCAGTCCGGCGACCGTGGTGCGGACGATGGGGAGCAGCGCGTAGAGCGTGAGGGCCACGAGCGCGGTCCGCGGACCGATGCCGCCGATGAACGGCAGCGGCAGGAGGAAGCCGAAGAGCGCGAGGCTCGGAATGGTCTGCGCGACGTTGGCCAGGAACAGCAGCGGACGGCCCAGCGCGGGCCGCCGGGCGGCGAGGACGCCGGCCGGCACGCCGGCGAGCACGGCGACGGCGGTCGACACGAGCACGAGGAGCACGTGCTGCTCGACGAGCCGCGCCAGCTCCGCGCGATGCGCGATCCAGAAGTCGAAGAGCGCCGTCACGACCCGGTCTCCGGCAAGGGAAGGCGGACCACCGAGTCGAGCAGCGCGCGCACGCGTGGGTGGGTCGAGGCCATCACGCGTGCCGGGGTGTCGCACACGGCCAGGGCGCCCGCGTCGAGCACGC
>JAHDVQ010000007.1:52552-62225 GCA_023384595.1 Vicinamibacteraceae bacterium
GTGCAGCTCCGCGCGCGTCACGGGATCGAGCGCGCCGAAGGGCTCGTCCATCAGCAGGATGGGCGGGTCGGCCGCCAGGGCCCGCGCCACGCCCACGCGCTGGCGCTCGCCGCCCGACAGCTCACGCGGGCGGCGCGCGGCGTAGGTATGTGGCGCGAGGCCGACCAGATCGAGCAGCATCCGCGTGCGCTCGGCGCGCCGCGTCCGCGGCCAGCGTTCCAGTCGCGGCACCAGGCCCACGTTGTCTTCGATGGTCATGTGGGGGAAGAGGCCGACGTCCTGCAGCACGTAGCCGATCCGCCGCCGCAACACGATGCCCTCCCACTCGCGGGTGTCGCGCCCCTCGACGCGCACCGTGCCCGACACCGGGTGCAGCAGGCCGTTGATCAGTTTCAGGATGGTGCTCTTGCCGGCACCGCTGCGCCCGACGAGCGCGACGACCTCGCCGGGGCCCACCTCCAGGGTCAGCCGATCGAGAATCGGTGGGCGGTCGCGATACCCGAAGCCGACGGCGTCGAACGACACGACGGGGCGGCTCGGCGCGGGAGTGCTCATGCGGATGGCCTGCACGTTACCACCCGCGGCGATACTGTCAAGCGGCCGGGCTCGACACGACAACCGCCGTTCGCACAGACTTGCTCGTCAGTGTTCGGCGTCCCCCACGCCGCCGGAGGTCACTCGATGGCTCAGGGCCTGTCTGCCTTGTCATCTCGCGTCGTTGGCTTTGCCTTGCTGGGGGCCACGATGTCCACGCCAGCTGCCGCGCAGGAGGCGCCCTCGTTCAAGGTGGGCGCGCGCCTCCAGGGCTGGTATCAGGCCGTTGAAGCCGGAGCCCTCGACGGCAGCACGCTCAACGACTTCGTCCTCCGCCGGGGCTACGTCCACCTGACGGGCACGTTCCCCTCCGACATCACGCTGTTCGCCCACGTGGCCGCGGATCGCGTGGGACAACAGGGGCTCGACAATCCGGGGATCGGCCTCGGCAGCGGCCTCGCGCTGCGAGACGCGTGGATCGCGTGGTCCCCCACTCCCGCCTTCCGTCTCCAGCTCGGTCGGATGTACGTGCCGTTCACGCGCACGTTCGGCACCGAATCCACCTTCACGCTCCTCACCGTCGACCTGCCCTCGTCGCAGGGCGGCACGCGGGGAGGCATCTTCTACGCGAGCAAGGTCGGACGCGACGACGGGCTCGTCGTCTGGGGGACGCCGCTCGAGGGGCGCCTGCAGTATCGCCTCGGCGTGATGGAGGGCGTGGAGGGCGCGTCGAACCCGTCCGACTCGCTGCGCGTCGCCGGCCGCGTGGCCGTGAACCTGCTCGAGCCGGAGACGACGTGGTTCAATCGCGGCACGTATCTCGGCACGAAGCGGGTGCTGGCCCTGGCCGTCGGGTTCGATCGGCAGGCCGATCTCGTCGCGCCTGGCGGGCGCCGCTTCGACTCGCAGGGCTGGACGGTGGACGCCTTCTTCGACCATCCCCTGCGCGGCGGGGGCGCGGTCACGGTGGAGGGCGGGTTCACCGATGTCGACGGCGTCACGCAGACGCTGCCGTTCACGGGCCTCACTCCCGGCGCCGACGCGCGGATTGGCTACGCACAGGCCGGCTACCTGCTGCCTCGCCCGATCGGGCCCGGCCGGCTCCAGTTCTACGGCCGTTATGAGACGATCGACGGCGCCGGTGACGACACGTCGTTTCCTGCAGTGGGTGCCAACTACCTCATTCGCGGTCATGATGTGAAGGCCACGTTCGACTGGAGCTGGATCGATCGCGACCGCCAATCGACCCGTCAGGTGATCACGATCCAGCTGCAGCTCGGCATATAGAACTCCCTACATCGAGGTGAACGCGCGAGGTGACGCGCGACGTGACACGACGTGACGCGCGACGTGACACGGCACGTCTGGTTGAAGGGGCTGCGGTTGGCTCGTTGGAATCCCGCTCACACGTGATTGACGGTGTCGTCCGGGCGTTCCGGCTCCCGCAAACGCTGCTCGATGACCCGGCCGACGGCATCCTTCGCGCCGAGACCCACTGCGAGCGCCGCCGCGAACACGATGCCGCCGAAGAGGATGCCGAAGGCGAGCAGCAGGATGCTGCGGCCGATGCGCAGGTGGTCGAGGGCCATGGCCACCGTCACGATGAGCACCAGCCACTTCACGAAGAGGCTGAGGAGCCTCGACGACTGGATGCGCATGTTGACCGCGCCGATGAGCACCGCCCGCGCGAGGAAACGCGCCGCGATGGCGCCGACCACCAGGATCATCAGGGCCGCCAACAGGTGCGGCAAGTACTCGAACACCGACAGGGCGAGTTGCGAGGGGATGGTGGCATTCAGCGCCGTGAGGCTGACGAGCAGGCCGAGGACCACGATCGTCCAGTACACGATGCGGCCGATCGTCACCGAGGGGCTGGCCGTGGACGACCAGTCCGCGAGGACCGCGAAGCCGAGCTGGCCTGCGCGGCGGTCGAACTCGATGCCCCTGAGCATGCGGACCACCGCCGTGCGCAGCAGCATGGCGACGGCAAAGGTCAGGAGGACCAGGACCAGCGAGACGAGCACGCCCGGCAGAAAATTCGCGACGTGGTCAACGATCTGGCTCGTTGCCTGCCGCAGGACTCGATCGACCTGTTCCCACATGGCTGCTCCTGTCTGTAGCGTCCCCGGCGGCCACCCGGCCGCCCGCCGTCACCGCAGGCGCTCCGGCCAGCGCCAGCGCGATATCAGGTAGCGTTTCTCGGCCTCGAACGCGAGGCACAGTTGCTCGACGCGCTCGTCGGCCTGCGCCAGGCCAGCCCCCCGCATCTCGCGTGCGAACGACGCCAGCCACCCGCTGTAGAGCGGCGTGAGCGACCGGAGGAGGTGATCGCGTGGCATGACGGGGTGGCAATAGCCGAACGCGAAGTCGTAGATGATGGTTGCCCAGAGGCGATCGTCGAAGACGAATCGGTCCGGCGGCGCGTCGGACATCTTGCGCAGCTCGACGATGGTCCGGGGCGGCAGGACCCACGTCCAGATGTCGCGAAGTTCACGGGACCCGAGCCGGAACGACTCCACGAGTCCGTCGAGGTTCAAGGACGGGCCGTCGGTCTCGAGGGCCGGCACGGTCCCGACCATCGGGACCTCGACCGATCCCCTGACGCGCTGCCATCCGTCGACGCGGGTGTCGAGGTCGGCGAAGAGCGCGCCCGCCACCTGCGCCAGCGTCGTGCTCAGGTCGGCCGGCGCACCGCGCGGCGAGACCTCGCGGGCGCCCAGGGCGGCCTCGCACGTGAGGAAGTCGCCGCACGCTGCCGCCACCGCCAGCCAGAGGTCGATACCAGCGGCGGCGTGCTCGGCTTCCCAGAAGGGCTCTGCCAGGTAGTGCGAGAGCAGTCGGCCGGAACACCCGAACTCGCTCGCCGCGGGCTGGCGGAGCCGGGCGCCGTACAGGGCGCGGAACACCGGGTAAACGATGCCCTTCGTCATGGCGCCCTCGTTCGCGTGGCGCGCGTAATAGGGCGAGACGTAGTCGAAGCCGTCCCGCAGGACGGGCGTCATCAACAAGTCGATGCACGCCGGATCGGCGGCCTGCCGGTTGGCATCGACGACAGCGCAGGCGCGAGCGCCGAGCTGATGTGCCGCCTCCAGGATGCCTCGAAGCGCGGTCGCGCGGCCCGGCGCTCCGTGATACGGCATCTCGCGGAACGTCGCCCCGCGCGCGTACTCCAGCTCGATGAGCCGGGGCGGCGCCACGAGGCCGCGCACCACCTCGCGCGTGCCGTCGCTCGAGCCCGCGTCGGCCAGCACGAGCCGCGCGGTGTCCGCCCTGCCGGCCGTTTCGAGGGCCGCCTGCACGGCGTGGACGACCGCCCCGATGGTCGCGGCGTCGTTGTGGCTCGTCAGCCCGACGACGACCTCGGCAGGCGCGGCGTTCTCGACCTGCGCGGCCTCGGCCTCAGCGGCCCGGACGCTGGAGTTCGAACCAGTAGAAGCCATACGGTCCAAGCGTCAGGAAGTACGGGAGCGAGCCGATGGCGGGAAACTCCGTGTATCCCAGCATCTCCACCGGCACCATGCCATCGAAGGCGCCCAGGTCGAGCTCCGCGGGCTGCACCGTGCGCGACAGGTTGGCGACGCACAGAATGATATCGTCGCGGTACCGCCGGACGTAGGCGAGCACCTTCCGGTTGGCGGGCGACAGGAACTCGATCGTGCCGCGGCCGAACACCTTGAACTGCCGCCGCAGCCGGATCATGTTTCGCATCCAGTGCAGCAGCGAGGCCGTGTCGCTCTCCTCGGCCTCCACGTTCACCGCAGGATATCCGTACACCGGATCGGTAATGAGCGGGCTGTAGAGGCGGGCCGCGTCGGCCCGCGAGAACCCGGCGTTGCGGTCGCCGGTCCACTGCATCGGCGTCCGGACGCCGTTCCGATCGCCGAGATAGAGGTTGTCGCCCATGCCGATCTCGTCGCCGTAGTAGACGATCGGCGTTCCGGGAAACGAGAACAGCAGGGCGTTGAGCAGCTCGATGCGCCTCCGGTTGTTGCCGACGAGCGGGGCCAGCCGCCTGCGGATGCCGAGATTGAGGCGCGCCTGGGGATCCAGGCTGTACGCCAGGTACATGTAGTCGCGCTCATCGTCGGTGACCATCTCGAGCGTCAACTCGTCGTGGTTCCGGAGGAACAGCGCCCACTGGCAGTTCTCCGGAATGGGGGGCGTCTGCTCCATGGCGTCGACGATGGGCTGCCGATCCTCCGCATGCAGGCCCATGAAGATGCGCGGCATCACCGGGAAGTGATACGCCATGTGGCACTCGTCGCCGTCACCGAAGTACGCCCGGACGTCGGCCGGCAGCTGGTTCGCCTCGGCCAGCAGCATCCGCCCCGGCGTCGCCGCGTCCACGTGCCGCCTGATGGCCTTGATGAGCGCGTGGGTCTCGGGCAGATTCTCGCAACTCGTGTGCTCGCGCTCGACGAGGTAGGGCACCGCGTCGAGGCGCAGGCCGTCGACGCCCATGTCGAGCCAGAAGTCCAGTACGGCGAGCATCTCGCGGACCACCGCGGGGTTGTCGTAGTTGAGATCCGGCTGGTGATGGAAGAAGCGGTGCCAGTAATACGCCTGCGCGACGGGATCCCACGTCCAGTTCGACCGCTCGGCGTCGACGAAGATGATGCGCACGCCCTCGAACCGGCGATCGGTGTCGCTCCACACGTAGTAGTCACGCTCGGGTGACCCCGGCGGGGCCGATCGCGCGCGCTGGAACCACGGGTGCTGGTCGGAGGTGTGGTTGAGCACCAGCTCGATGACGACCCGCATGCCGCGCGCGTGCGCGGCGTCGAGAAATGCCTTGAAGTCGTCGAGCGTGCCGTAGGCGGGATGCACGCTCGTATAGGCCGCAATGTCGTACCCGTCGTCCTTGAGCGGCGACGGGAAGAACGGCAGCAGCCAGAGGCAGTTCACCCCGAGCGCCTGCAGGTAGTCGAGCTTCTCGTGCAGGCCCTTGAAATCGCCGATGCCGTCGGCATTGCCGTCGCAGAACGACTTGACCGGCAGCTCGTAGATGATCGCGTCTTTGTACCAGAGCGCGTCGTTCGTCATCTCGTCTCGCCGCCGACAGGGCTTTCCGGCGACCTGCCCGTCACCCTATCACGGCTCGCCGGCCCGGGAACCAGGCGTGAGGACTTCGCGCGCCGAGGGTTCCACCTGGGCTATGCTTCTGCGCCATGTCTCAGCTGAAAGGCGATCCCCCGGCGCCGGCGCGCGCGCTGACGTTCGTCTTCCTCGCCCTCGCGCTCCTCGGAGCGGTCGGCGCGTTCACCGGCCTTCGCCTCCTGTTGCGTGAGGGTGCTGCGTCGAAGACCTTCGTCGGACCGCTCCTCACCGGCACTGTGCTGCTCGCGGTCGGACTCGTGATGCCGGTGGTGATGGCACGAGTGCGCGCAGGCCGGCACGCGCGCGAACGGCTGCGCGCCACACGGCCGGGTGAGCCCTGGGCGTGGCGCGAGGACTGGGCGTCGGGCCGCATCCCGGGCGGGGGCGGCGCCGCGACCGCCGGCATGTGGGTGTTCGCGCTGTTCTGGACGGGGTTCACCTCGCTGGCGGCGTGGCTCTTCTACACCGACCGCCCCGGCGAGCCGGCGGTGTACGCCGTCATGATCTTCCCGGCCATCGGCGTCCTGCTGCTCGTCGCGGCCGCGAGGATGACGCTGCAGCGCCGGAAGTACGGACGCTCGCATTTCGTGCTGCAGACCAACCCCGGGGTCATCGGACGCACGCTGGAGGGCTACGTCGAGACGACGATCGCGGACGGCGTGCCCGAGGGCGGCGTGGAGGTGCGGCTCGCGTGCGTGCGGCGCGTCACGACCGGCACGCGCAAGAACCGCTCGACGAGCGAGCGCACGCTGTGGCAGGACCACGTCACGGTGCCGCCCCTGGAGCTGGCGCGCGGGTTCACGGGCCTGCGCATTCCGGTCGCCTTCGCGATTCCTGCCGGCGTGCGCGCCTGCGACGATAGCAATCCGGACGACGAGGTGTTGTGGCGGCTCTCGGTCTCGGCCGCGATGCCGGGGGTCGATTACGCCGAGAGCTTCGACGTGCCCGTCTTCGACACGGGCGCGACTCCGCTCACCGGCGACGAGCACGAGCGGCTCACTCGCGGACGAGAGGCCCGCGCCGCGGCCTACGTGCCCGAGCAGCCCGTCATGCGCATGGCCACGACGCCGCGCGGCGGCACCGTGTTCTCGGGGAAGCCGCGCGTGACTGTGGGGGCCGGCGTGGGCATGGTCGTCGCGACGGCGGCGTGCTGGGCGGGCACCTGGTATCTCTTCGATCGCGGCGTGCCGGTCGCCCCCTACGCGGTCGCCTTCTTCGGCCTCCTCTTCACCGCGGGCAGCCTCGTCGCGCTCTTCCATCGCTCGTCGGTCACGGTCGAAGAGGGCACCGTCGTCATCCGGCACCGCATCCTCGGGCTCGGGCCGACGCGCCGCTTCGCGACCGCCGACGTCAGTCGCGTCTTCTCCGAGGTCGTCGGCGAGGGCAACGCGCAGTCGTGGGAGGTGAAGGTCGCGACGAGGGCGGGCCAGGCCTACAGCGCCGTCGCGCACATGCCGACGCAGATCGAGGCCGACTGGGCGGCGCAGCAGATCCGCGCCGCCGTCGACGGGGCGCGGTCCGGGCCGCACTGAATTGGAGCGGACCCCGGCTACTCCGTCTTCAGCGAGGCGGCCGGATCGGTGGCGGCCGCGCGGCGCGCCGGAATCCAGGACGCACCGGCGAGCACCATCGCAAAGAGCAGGCCCGCCCCCATCATCGAGACGGGGTCGATCGGAGGCACGCCGACGAGCAGGCCTCGCACGAGGAGGCCGGCGGTGCCCGCCAGGGCGAATCCAATCGCCCCGCCGAACAGCCCGAGACGTGCGGCCTGCTTCAGCACCATCGACCGCATGTCGCGGCCCGACGCTCCCAGCGTCATGCGGATGGCGATTTCGCGAGCCCGCTGCGCCACGAGGAATGCCATCAGCCCGTAGAGTCCGAGTGCCGCCAGGAGCACACCGACCGTGCCGACGCCCCCGGCAATCCAGGCGGCCAGCCGCTGCGGCAGCAGGCCGAGGGCGGCCGCTTCCTCGAGCGGCTGAACGAACAGCACGGGCACCCCCGGCTCCACCTGCCCGACGGCGGCCCGGATCTCTCGTGCGACGGCACGCCCCTCGGCGTGCCGGACGAACAGCGTGACCTCGCTCGCGGGTTGCTGGGCCATGGGCACGAAGACGAACGGCGTCTCCGGGTCGTTGATGTAGCGATACTTCGCATCGGCCACGACACCAACGACCTCGACCGGCCGTTCGTTCCCCTCGCTCACGTGCTGCATGAACCGCTGGCCGACGGCCGGCCGGCCCGGCCACGCCCTCTTTGCGAACGCCTGGTTGACAACGGCCACCATCGGCGCCCCGTCACGATCGGTCGCACTGAATGCCCGGCCGTCGACGATGCGCATCCGGATGGTGGAGAAGTAACCGGGAGACACGATGTTCCAGTCAGCATCGAGGCCGTCGGTGCCTGCGGCACCCTCGTGACCGGGGATGCGGACGCGGCCGAGCCCGAACGAGCTGCCCTGGAGCGGGATGATGCGCGCCGTCGCCACCGACGTGACGCCGCTGATGGCCGCAATGCGCTCCTGGATCCGCTCCACGAGGTCGACGGCCTGCTGGCCGCGGTAGCCGGAAAGGGCCACATCAAGGCTGGCCAGCTGGATGTTCGATGTCTCGAAGCCCGGATCGAGACGTGCGGCGTTCTGCAGGGTCCTGAGGAAGAGCAACGTCGTGACCACCAGCATGAGCGACAAGGCGACCTGCGCGACGACGAGCGAGTGACGCAGGCGGAGACGTCGCCGGTCGGCGGTGGCGTGCGCGTCGTGGAGCGCCCGGCTGAGATCGCCCCCGATGGCATGGCGTGCCGGCGCGAGCCCGAAGACGACCGCCGTGACGAGCGCAAGGCTCATCGCGAAGAGCGTCACCCGCAGGTTCACGCCCAGCTCCAGTGCGATGGGCACCGGCAGCGCCGGCAGCAACCCCGCGAGCAGGCGAACCAGCCAGGCGGTGGCCAGCAGTCCCGCCGCACCCGCTGCGCCGAACAGCATCAGCGTTTCGGTGAGCAGCTGCGCGACGAGGCGCGCCCGGCTCGCACCGAGCGCCCGCCGCGTGGCCATTTCACGCCGCCGCGCTGTCGCCCGCGCGAGAAGCAGCCCGGCCACGTTGCTGCAGGCGATGACAAGCAACGCGCCCGTGAGCGCGAACAGCAGGCCGATGAAGGCGAGGAAGGGGAGGCGAACCGGGCCTGGAATTCTGCTCATCGGCTCGATCGCCACGCCGTGACGCGGGTTGGCCCGCGGCTCCGCCTTCTTGTAGGCCGCCATCAGCGTGTTCAGCTCGGCGGCAACTTGGGCACGCGTGACTCCGGGCTTCATCCGCCCGACCGCAACGTGCCAGACACTGCGGGGGTTGTCGAGATCGGACGCCGTCTCGACGCCTCGGGCGACGGCCACCATCGCCGTGGGCACCCAGAGATCCGTACCGATCAGGGACGACCCCTGAAATCCCGGCTCCGCGACACCCACCACGGTGAACTCGCGGTTGTTGAGGCGCAGCGGCCGCCGCAGCACGCCTGGATCGCCAGCAAACCGCCGCATCCAGAACTCGTGCGTCAACACGGCGACGGGGTGCTCGCCGGCGACGCGGTCCTCCTCGGGCAGAAAGAAGCGCCCGAGGGCTGGACGCGTCCCGAGCACGGCGAAGTAGTTGTGCGACACCATCCTGGCGAAGACCCGTTCGCTCGAGCGCCCGTCGCTCAGGCTCATCGGTCCGCCGCTGAAATCGAGCGCGGCCATGCCCTCCAACGTCTTCGCCTGGTCGCGCAGGAATCGGAACGCCGGGTGCGACATGTTGTCGAAGCCGCTGCCCGCGGTGGAGCGTCCGATATCGACCAGTTCGCCCGGCGCCCGGACACCCGCGCTCGGCGCCAGGAGCAGCGCATCGGTGAGGCTGAAGATCGTGCCGCTCGCTCCGATGCCGAGCGCGAGCGAGAGCACCGCGGTCACCGCGAACACCGGGCTTCGAGCGTGCAGTCTCAACGCGTAACGGATGTCGCCAAGGATGGCCATACCCGGATTAGACCGGGTTGGCCGCCTCAATGTTTCGAG
>JAHDVQ010000194.1:0-3897 GCA_023384595.1 Vicinamibacteraceae bacterium
GCACCCCTTCACGGCGACATGACGCGGCGTCTCAGGAGACCGCCATGCCGCACCAGTCATCGCCCCGCCACGCGGCGCGTCGCGACGTCCGCCGGCCTCGCTATCACCCGCCTCTCCGTACGCCAGCTCCGTCTGTCACCTCACGCATCTTCTATGCGCGCGGCGCCCTCGGCCCGGAGGTCGCCGCCATCCAGCGGGCGCTGCGCGAACTCGGTCACTACCTGGGGCCGATCGACGGCATCTTCGGCGGAGGCACCGAGGCGGCGGTCCGCGCGTTCCAGGCGGGGCGCCGGCTGCGAGCCGACGGCATCGTCGGTCCCCGCACGTGGACCCGGCTCTTCCCGGGCGACGACGAGATTCCGCCGCCGGGCGTCGCGAGCGAGCCTCTCGCGCGCCGCGTCCTCATGCTCACGTCGGCCTTCGAGACCGGTGTGCCTCCGCCCGAGTGCTTCGCGGCCGTCAGCGGTGATTTCGATGGGCAGGGCCTGAGCTTCGGCGCGCTGCAGTGGAACTTCGGCCAGGGCTCGCTGCCGCCCATCCTGCGACGGCTCGACGAGGCGCACGCCGGGCTCGTCGCCGCGGTGTTCGGGCCGCGCGCCCGTGAATGGCGCGCCGTCGTCGGCGCCGACCGGCAGGAGCAGTTGGAGTGGGCGCGATCGGTTCAAACGCCGCGGCACACGCTGATCGAGCCGTGGCAGGGGCTGCTTCGCGCGCTCGGGCGGACGGCCGAGTGCCAGCAACTGCAGGTCGAGGCGAGCGCCTCGCTCTTCGAGCGCGCCCTCGCACTCTGCCGCCGGTTCGGGTTCGTCTCGGAGCGCGCCGTGGCGCTGATGTTCGACATCGTCGTGCAGAACGGCAGCGTGAACGAGGTCGTCGAGGCCCGCATCCGCGACGACTGGGCGAGGCTGGGCGCGACGCGCGAGGTCGATCGGCTGCCCATCGTCGCGCGCCGCCGGGCCGAGGCCGCCAACCCGCGGTGGGTGGCGGACGTGCTCGCGCGCAAGCTCACCATCGCGACGGGCACGGGGTCGGTCCACGGGCGGCACTACAACATCGAGGTGCAGTTCGGGATCGGGTTGAGGCGGGGGATCGATCGGGGGACTGGCGGAACGGGGGATCGGCGGATCAGGGCGTGAGTCCCCTCGCTTCGCGTCGATGCCGTGTCTGGCGTGGCGTGGGCACGTCTCGCGAGGTCCCGCCCTCGAGGCAGCGGACTCCGTCTGATACCCTCCTGAGAGATGGTCCCGCGTTCGATTCTCGATCTGTCTCCCATCGTGGAGGGCGGCGATGCCGCCCAGGCTCTGCGCCACACGGTCGATCTCGCGCAGCACGCCGAGCGCTGGGGATACCAGCGCTTCTGGCTGGCCGAACACCACAGCATTCCGTCGGTGGCGAGCGCCGCGACGGCCGTGGTCATCGCGCGCGTGGCGGGCGCGACGACGACCCTTCGCGTCGGGGCCGGGGGCATCATGCTGCCCAATCACGCCCCGCTCGTCGTGGCCGAGCAGTTCGGCACGCTCGAAACCATGTTCCCAGGGCGCATCGAACTGGGGCTCGGCCGCGCCCCGGGCTCGGACCAGGCCACGGCGGCGGCACTACGGCGTACGCTCGTCGGCGATGTCGACCGGTTCCCGCAGGACGTCGTCGAGCTGATGGCCTATTTCGAGCCGCCGGCGCCGGGGCGCCGTGTGCGCGCCATTCCCGGCGAGGGCCTGCGGGTGCCGATCTGGATTCTGGGCTCGAGCCTGTTCGGCGCGAGGCTGGCCGCCGAACTCGGGTTGCCGTACGCGTTCGCGTCGCACTTCGCACCAGCGCAGTTGCTGCCGGCGCTCGACGAGTACCGGCGGCGCTTCAAGCCCTCGGCGCGGCTTGCCGCGCCGCGCGCGATGGTTGGCGTGAACGTGGTCGTGGCCGGCACCGACGCCGACGCCCGGCGGCTGTTCACCTCGCATCAGCAGGCGTTCGTGAACCTGCGGCGCGGCGAGCCGGGCCCGCTGCCGCCGCCGGTCGACGACATCGAGACGAGGCTCGCCCCCTTCGAACGGGCGATGGTCGACGAGGTGCTGTCGGTGTCGGTGGTGGGGTCACCGGACACGGTGAGGCGCGGGCTCGACGCGCTCGTCGCGCGCGTCGGGCCCGACGAACTGATTGCGGTGTCGCAGATCTACGACTACGAGGCGCGCCTGCGCTCGTTCGAGCTGCTGTCGGGGATCTGACACGGGGTCGGGAGTATTTTCAGTTTTTGCGTACCGCGGGAAATCGGGGATTTCCGCCGCTGCGATCAGGATCGCAAAAACTGAAAATACTCCCGACCCCCTGTCAGCGAACCGTCCCCCGCAGCGTCTTGCCGCGCACGGGATACGCCGGCCGCGGCGTCTTCGCCGGCGGGCTCTTCTTCAGCTCCGCCAGCACGACCTCGATCGCCTTCTCCAGCTGCGGATCGCGTCCCGCGATTACGTCGGCCGGCGTCTGCTCCACCTCGATGTCCGGCGCGACGCCCTCGTTCTCGACGACCCAGCCCTCCTCGGGCGTCCAGATCGCCAGGTTCGGCGCCATGATGCCGCCGCCGTCCATCAGCACGGGGAACCCGAGGATGCCCACCAGGCCGCCCCACGTGCGCTGCCCGATGAGCGGCCCCAGCCCGAACTTGCGGAACATCCACGGCAGCAGGTCGCCGCCCGACCCCGCCGTCTCGTCGATGATCATCGCCTTCGGCCCCTGAATCGACGCAAACGGCGTCTTCAGATCGGCCCCGTACCGCATCGCCCAGTTCGCGATGAACGGCCGCCGCAGGATGTCGATGTAGTAGTCCGCCACGCTGCCCCCGCCGTTGAACCGCTCGTCGACGATGATCGCGTCCTTGTGGACCTGGGGATAGAAATAGCGCTTGAAGTACGTGTGCCCGGCGCCGGCCGTGTTCGGCACGTAGACGTAGGCCACGCGTCCGTCCGTCGCGCGGGTGACCTTCTCGAGGTTCCCCTCGACCCAGTCGCGGTTCCGCAGCGCCGTCTCGTCGGGGACCGGCACCACCTGCACGGTGCGCGACCCGGTCCCGTCCGGGTTCGGCCCGAGCGTGATCTCCACGATCTTGCCCGCCGTGTTCTCGAACAGGCTGTAGACGTTGGTCGGCGGCCGCAGGTCGCGGCCGTTCACCGCGAGCAGGTACTCGCCGGCGCGCGCGTTCACGCCGGGCTCGGTGAGCGGCGCCCGCAGCTGCGGGTTCCAATTGAGGCCACCGTAGACCTTCTTCAGGCGATAGCGCCCGTTGGCGACCTCGAAGTCGGCCCCGAGCAGCCCGCCCGGGATGCGCCGCGGCTCGACGAGCCGGTCGCCGCCCCCGACGCGATGGTGCCCCACCGCCAGCTCGCTCGACATCCACTGCAGCACGAGGTTGAGGTCGTCGCGTGTGGTGACGTGCGGCAGGAACGCCTTGTACTTCTCGCGCTGCCCGGCCCAGTCGATGCCGTGCATGTTCGGCGCGTAGAAGTAGTCGCGGTTGATGCGCCAGGCCTCGTCGAAGATCTGCGCCCATTCGGCGCGCGGATCCACCCGCACCTCGATCGCATCGACGGCCAGCCGCCCTTCCGACGGCTCGATCTTCTTCGTCGTCGACACAATCGACCAGGCGTCGCGCTGGCGGTACAGGAGCTTCTTCCCGTCGGCCGAGACGACGTAGTCGTTCACGTCAGCGAGAAGCGTCTCCGGCTTGCGCGCCGTGAGGTCGTAGCGGTTCAGCGAGGTCTTGCCTTCGGACGTCTTGAGGTAGTAGATGAGGCCAGCCGTACCCGTTTGCAGATTCGACAGGTCGGCGGGCGGCACCGGGAGGTCGAGGATGCGGTAGCCGAGGCCGTCGAAGTCGATGCGGAACGGCGTGTCGGCCTTGGCGTCCTTCGCCGC
>JAHDVQ010000194.1:3997-6282 GCA_023384595.1 Vicinamibacteraceae bacterium
CTTTCCTTCGCGAGCGGCGAGGGCAGATCGTTTCTGAGCACGGCGAGGTAGATGCCATAGGTCGAGCGCATGTCCGCGTTCGACTGCGCGAACCAGTCCTTCACGGGCCCCGCGTCGGTCGAGGCGAGGAAGAAGAGGTACTTGCCGCTCGCGTCGAAAGCCGGGCTCGCCACGTCGCTCATGCCGTCGCTCACCTGGAACGACTTCCCCTGCTCGGTCGAGTGCACGTAGACCGTCGTGATGCCGGCCTGGTTGTCCATCGCGTAGGCCAGCCACTTCGAGTCGGGCGACCACGCGTAGCTGAGGGTGATGACCGGGCTGTAGAGTGGCTGCGACGCGACCTTCTTCGAGACGCCCGTCTTCACGTCCACCCAATAGACGCTCTGCGAGTTGTCGTAGTAGGCGATCTTCTGTGAGTCGGGCGACCAGACTGGCGCGAAGTAGAAGCCGTGGCCCTCGACCTTGATGGCGCGCGGCTCGCCCTTCCCGTCCTGGCTCCCGATGTGCAGGGCATACTCGCCCGACGCGTCAGAGAACCACGCGATCGATCGCCCGTCGGGCGACCACGCCGGCGACCGGTCGTGCGCCGCCACGCTCGCCGTGAGATGGCGGACGTCGCCCTTCTCGGCCGGCACGGTCACGATCTCGCCGCGGAAGCCGAACACGGCGCGCGCGCCGCTCGGCGAGATCGCGGCGTCACGAATCCACTTCGCGCCCTTCGCGTAGCGGAGGCGCGTCTCCTTCACGTCGGACGCGATGCCGATGGCCAGGCGCGTCGCCTGCCCTGTCTTCGGATCGAGCAGGTGCAGGACGCCCGCCTGCTCGTAGACGATGCGGCCGGCGCCGGCCGAGGCGTTGAGCACGGGGTAGTCGGTGTGCGTGGTGAGCTGGCGGACCTGCTTCGTGCCGCGGTCGTAGGCGAAGAGGTTGAACTCGCCCTGGCGATCGGAGCGGAAGTAGACCGTGTCGCCAATCCACATGGGGTCGGCGTCGTTCGATCGCGCCTCGGGCTGCGGGACCTTCTCGATGCCGTGCGAGCCGACCTCGTAGATCCAGAGCCGCGACACCGTGCCGCCACGATATTGCTTCCACTGCAGGTGGCGCGGGGCGATCGGGTTGTAGGCGATGTGGCGGCCGTCGGGCGCGTAGGCGGCGCGCGCGGCGTTCGGGATCGGGAGCGCCGCGGGCATCCCGCCCGTCACCGCGACGGTGAACAACTGCGAGTGGCGGCGCGTGAAGACGGCGCGCGGCGAGGTGAAGAGCACGCTCGTGCCGTCGGGGGTGAAGCCCTGCACGAGATCGGCGTCCGGGTGCCAGGTCAGGCGCGTCGGCGCGCCGCCGGTGACGGGCACGGTGAACACGTCGACGTTGCCGTCGTACTCCGCGCTGAAGGCGATGGTACGGCCGTCGGGCGAGAAGGCCGGCAGCGCCTCGGTGCCCGCGTCGGTCGTCAGCCGCCGCACGTTGACTCCGTCGTGATCGCAGACGTAGAGGTCGCCCGCGTAGATGAACGCGATGTGCGTGGTGCTGATCGCCGGCTGGGTGAGCAGCACCGTGTTCGTGGGGTCGGCCGCCTGCGCGTTGGGAATCGCGGGGAGGCTGGCAGCGAGACACAAGGCTCCCGCGATCGCCAGCCGAAGGCGGGGAAGGCGGCGCACGTGCGGGCAGGGTCGCGGAAGCGGGCGGTCGAGCAGGCGCGGTACGAGCATCATGACACCTCGGGCACAGAGTATATGCCCGGGGTGCCGATGGACGCCGCCTGGCCTATTCGCCCGGCCTATTCGCCCGGCCTATTCGTCTCGCCTGTCGTCCTCCGGTTCGGCCACCGGCCTGGGTTCACGCCCGAACGCGCCGGCCACTTTGTGCGTGGCCGGATGCGGCCGGTCGGGGTTTCGCGAGTCGGTGGGCTTCAGCGTGGCGCGGGTGCCCATCCGGTGCGAGACATGCCACTGCGGCACCTCGCCAAGCGGCTCGTCACCGACACGCCCGGCGGCGTCTTCGGGCGGCGGCGATCCGGTATCGAGACGAGGGAACAGCTCGCGACTGCGGCGTTCCTCCTCGGGATCCTGACGATTGCTGATGCCGGTATGCGGGGCCATGAATGCGCTCCCTTCCTCCGGCCGCGGAGGGCGGCCGGGCATGAGCCACGCCGACGCGGGTGGGCCGCCGCGCGAGCGGAGTGCGCGGCGTGGACGGACTTCAGCGACCCCCGGCGGTGGCGGGCTCTCGTAACGGCTTCAGGTTCACCATAGCGCCGGCGCCGGCAGATGTCCACCAGGGCCGCG
>JAHDVQ010000195.1:0-2724 GCA_023384595.1 Vicinamibacteraceae bacterium
GTGCCTTGCCGCGCCGACGTGCCGCCTCGGCGGCCGGCGGGTCGGGAGGCTACCGGATGCCGGATGCCGGACGCCGGACGCCGGTGATGAGCCACGCGCTGCCGGCGATGGTGGCGCCCGCGAAACCGGCGGTGACCGCCAGGGCCACTCCTAATCCTACGTCCAGTCCGGCCCCCGGGCCCAGCATGAGCGACTGCAGCGCGCCGACCCCGTAGGTGAGGGGGTTGGCCAGCATGATCGGCCTCAGCCACGCCGCGGCGGTCGCCACCGGAAACACCGCCCCCGACAGCAGCCACATGGGCACGAGCAGCAGGTTCATGATGGCGTGAAACCCCTGCGTCGAGTCGAGCGACCACGCGAGCAGGAACCCCAGGCCCGTGAGGGCGAGTCCCATCAGCACGAACGCCACCACCAGCGACGGAAGCGCCGCGAGGTCGAGCGAGATGCCCGCGAGCGGCGCCATCAGGAGGCACAGCATCGCCTGGCCCGCCGCGAGCGTCGTTCCGCCCAGGAGCTTGCCGATGACGATGGCCACCCGAGGCACCGGCGCCACGAGCACGCCCTGCAGGAAGCCCTGCTGCCGGTCTTCGATGACCGAAATCGTCGAGAAGATCGCGGTGAACAGCAGGATGAGCGCGATCGTGCCCGGAAAGAAGAACGCGAGGTAGCCCGGCGCCGACGCCGCGCCGCCCGGGACGAAGGCGCGGTCGAGGCCCGACCCGAGCAGCGCCCAGAAGACGAGCGGCGTCGCCAGCGCGCCGACGATGCGGCTGCGCTGCCGCAGGAAGCGCACCACGTCGCGCCGCCACAGGCTCCAGATGGCCAGGGCGAGCGCCATCAGTCGAACCGCCTTCCCGTGAGGTGCACGAACACATCGTCGAGCGAGGGCCGCGTCATGGTGACGGCATCGATCTGGCCCGGGAACGCCTCGACGATGGGGGCGACGATCTCGTGCGCCCGGCCGCGCTCGATGCGCACGCGGCCATCGACCACCCCGGCGTCGAGGCCGAAGCGCTCCGCGATGGCGGGAGCGAGCACCTCGGGGGCGGCGCTCGAGAGCCACAGCACATCGCCGCCGACGAGCGCGGTCAGTTCGGCCGGCGTTCCCAGGGCGACCAGCGCCCCGCGGTCGAGGAGCGCCACGCGGTCACAGGCGGCGGCCTCGTCCATCAGGTGCGTCGTGAGAACGACGGTGGTCGCCAACTCCGCGCGCAGCCGCGCCAGCGCGCTCCACAGGTCGCGGCGGGCGGCGGGGTCGAGGCCGGTGCTCGGCTCGTCGAGCACGAGCAGGCGCGGCGCCGAGAGCAGCGCCTTGGCGACCTCGACGCGGCGGGCGAGGCCCCCGGAAAGGGTGCCCGCCGCCTGGCGGCGCCGGTCCGCCAGTCCGAGCGCTTCCACGAGCGACGCCATCCGCTCCTCGAGCACCCGGCCGTGCAGGCCGTACAGCATGCCGTGGTGCCGGAGGTTCTCGTCCACCGAGAGCAGCGGGTCGAGCGCCGGCGACTGGAAGACGACCCCGATGGCCCTGCGCACGCGCGCGGGTTCGGCGACGACGTCCTCGCCGAAGACGCGAAGGGTGCCGGATGTCGGCGGAATGAGCGTGCTCAGGATCCGGAAGAGCGTGCTCTTGCCGCTGCCGTTGGGGCCCAGGAGTCCGAAGATCTCGCCCTCGTGGACCGTGAGGCTCAGGGCATCGAGCGCGCGGCGATCGCCGTAGGCATGCGAGAGCGCCCTGATCTCGAGGGCAGCGCCGGGAGGGGGCACCATCAGGTGCGCGTCGCGATCATCAGCCCCCAGACGAGGGGGAGGTAGGTAATCGAGGCGAAGAACAGGCGGCGCGCGTCGAGCATGTGGCGCGTGCGGGCGAAGCGCACGGCACACCAGAGGAACGCGAGCCCGAGCAGCAGCGCGCCCACGAAATACGCCGCCGACGCCATGCCCAGTGCCGCGGGGGCCAGGCTCACGGGGACCAGGGCCGCCGCGTAGGCCAGCGCCTGCCGCGAGGTGCTGTGGCCGTCGGGTTCGACGACGGGCAGCATGGCGAGGCCGGCCGCGGCGTAGTCGTCGCGGTACATCCAGGCGATGGCGAGGAAGTGCGGCATCTGCCAGAGGAACACGATGGCGAACAGCAGGAGGGCCTCGCGCGAGACCACACCCGTCGCGCCCGTCCAGCCGATGACCGCGGGCAGCGCGCCCGGGACGGCGCCGATGACCGTGTTGAACGAGGTGCGCGTCTTCAGGGGCGTGTAGACGGCGGTGTAGGTGACGAGCGTGGCCAGGGCGATGAACGCGGCCACGAGGTTCGCGCCCCAGGCGAGCAGCGTCATTCCCGCCACGGCGAGGACGAGCGCGAAGCGGCTCGCCTCGGCAGGCTGGAGGCGGCCGTCGGGCAGCGGGCGGTAGCGCGTGCGCGTCATCAGCGCGTCGGTGCGCCGCTCGTACACCTGGTTGAGCGCCGCGCCCGCGCCGGCCACGCAGGCGGTGCCCACCACCGTGTTGACGAACCTCAGCGCGTCGAAGTCTCCGATCGAGCCGAGATAGAATCCGGCCGCGGACGTGGCCACGACGAGCGTGTTCAGCCGCGGTTTGGTGAGCGCGACGTAGTCGGCGACACGACTCCGATCGACGACCATCGCCGCCGCGTGTGACTTGAGCATGTGCAGTTGCCGTGGGCGGGGCCCGACCCGCAAAGGGGAATTATACCGGCATCCGGCGTCCGGCGTC
>JAHDVQ010000195.1:2824-6226 GCA_023384595.1 Vicinamibacteraceae bacterium
TGGGCGGGGCCCGACCCGCAAAGGGGAATTATACCGGCATCCGGCGTCCGGCGTCGTCGAGCGTCCAACGCCCAACGCCGAACGCCCAGCGCCCAACTCCCAACGCCCAGCGCCGAACGCCCAGCGCCCAACGCCCGCTTCCGTCAGTTCCCCGGCGCCCCCGCCTCCCTGAACTTCCTGAGCACACGGTCCTCGACCCACTGCGCGCTCCACCAGTCGACCGGGGTCACCGACTCGCCGTTCACGAGCATCGTGAAGTGGAGGTGGTCGCCGCCCGCGAGGCCGGTCATGCCCGTGCGCCCGAGCGTCTGCCCCCGCGCCACCTTGTCGCCCTCCTTGACGTCGATCGACGACAGGTGCGCGTAGAGCGACTGCACCCCCATGCCGTGATCGACGACGACGCACTGGCCGAAGATGCCGAGATACCCGGCGAAGACCACCGCGCCGGCGTTGCTCGCCTCGACCGGGGCGTTGGCGAGCGAGGCCAGATCGAACCCGAGGTGCACCTGCTGGTCGATTTCCCGGCCTTCGTAGAAGTACGTGCGCTGGTCCGCGAAGTTGGCTTCGACCTGGGTGTTCGACAACTGCTTGAAGGGGCCCGACCAGAGCAGGGAGGAGGAAGTCTTCGCCGCGAGGTTCTTCACGAACGCGTTGTTCCGCCGCCGCAGCTCGCCGTTCACGGCGAGGAAGGCCGCCTCCAGGTTGTTCGGATCGTCGACGGGGAGGTCGGGCGTCTGCGCGAGGATCTCGGGCACCACGCGCTCGATGAAGCGCGTGTTGAGCTCGATGCGGCTCTTGCGGAAGGGCTTCGGGAAGACCTGGTAGTCGAACGACGAGCGCGCCTCGTTGCCGGCCTCGTCGCGCGCGAACACATGGATGGGCGTGTCGCGATCCTGGTCCCACGCGAGCGCGAAGAACGCGACCTTGAGCGACGGGTCGGCGCCCTGGACGGCCCCGCTTGCCGCGAAGCCGGGGTACTCGCGATCCCCGACCCGCACGCCCGACGCGGCCTCGGCCGGCGTCACGCGGTAGACGACCACCTCGGAGCCGCCGTGGTTGATGAAGTGATGGCGCGAGACGACCGCGACGACCGGCGGCGTCAAGCGGACCGTGAGATCTCTGGCGGCGTCGGCCCGGCGCGACCTGTAGCCCTCGAGCAGCGGGCGCTCCGCGGTCACGACGAGGCGCGCGGCCCCGTTGGCGAGCGCCGGCACGGCCCGCTTGCCGACCGGCCCCGTCACCCGCACGGTGTTCTCGTCCTCCTGCTTGAGCGTGACGCCCTCGCGTCCCGGAAGCGTGAACAACTGATGCGTCTGCCCGTTCTGCTCGAGCGCGACGTCGAGACGCGTGAGCTCGCCGCCCGGGGTCGTCACCGTCACGTCGAACGTGCCCGCCGCCCCGAGATAGGCGCCGGGCTGGTTGATGGCGATAGCGGGCGCCGCCGCGCGCGTCGTGTAGACGAAGAGGCCGATGGCCGCGAGGAAGACAAGGAGGAAGAGAAACCCGAGGAACTTGCGCATCCGCTCAGGGTAGCGCAGATTGGGCCTTGGGCCTTGGGCCTTGGGCCTTGGGCCTTGGGCCTCGGGCCTTGGGCCTCGGGCCTCGGGCAGCCTCGGGCCCTGTAGTCCCCGTGGCCTATGTAGCCTTTGTAGCCTTCGTAGCCTTTGTAGCCCTTGTAGCCCCTGCAGACCGGGCTCCGATCCTTGACCCTCCGGACGAGAGCCAGTTATGATGGGGGTTCCTTGCCCGTGCCGGTATCGTCTAGGGGTTAGGACACGTGGTTCTCAGCCACGGAACCGGGGTTCGAATCCCCGTACCGGTACCAAGCTCCAACCCACAATCTATCAAGCACTTACGAAGCTTCAGTGGGCGGGAGCCTGTCCGCGGTTCGCAGCTCGCTGACCGGTAACCGGCGCAACCGCGTGTTCTCGTACGCGCAGTACCTCGCGATCCTCGCCGAGGACACGGAACCGCTCCGGCGGTGAGCGTCGCGAAAGCAGTGATGGCGCCGATCGAGGGCGCCATGGACTCGACCCGCTACAATTGGACCGGCTTTCTCCGGGGGTGGACGTGAGACTCTGGGTCCGGCTCTCGCTGCTCGTCTGCGGTCTCAGCCTTGGCACTCAGCCTGTCGTGTCCGCGCAGTCGCGGGGACCGACGTGGAACGCTCCCGCGCCAGAGTTGAGTCTGTCGCTCCTCGACGGGCCGCCCGGAGAGCAGGCCAGGCTCGCCGCGCTCAGGGGCCGTGCCGTCGTCCTCGAATTCTGGGCCACCTGGTGTTCCGGGTGCATCGAACTCATTCCGCACATCAACGAGTTGACGGAGCAGTTCAAGGACGCGCCCGTCCAGTTCATCTCCGTCACGGACGAAGACGACCGGAACGTCGTCCGGGCCTTTCTCGAGAGGCGTCCCATTCGTGGCTGGGTCGCGCTCGATGAAAGGGGCGAGACCTTCAACAGATACGGCATCGTGGGCCGCCCTTACGCCGCGTTGATCGACGCCGACGGCATCCTTCGCGCGGTGATCCCGTCATCGACGCTGGACGCCGCGATGGTACGCCAGCTCGTGAGCGGCTCGCTTGCGCTCGAACCACCCGCGGAGATCGACACGCCGATCATTGGCACGGAGGCCGGCGGGCCGATGCCCCTGCTCCAGGCGATCGTCCGGCCGGCGATGGCTGCCGAGGATGTCGGGATGTCGCCTGGCGGGACGAGACTGGTGGGCAACAGATGGGAGACGTGGGGCGTCGATCTGCGCAGGCTGCTCTCGACCGCGTACATGGTCCCCGAGAGCCGGATCCAGGTTCCGGACAGCCTCGCGAAGACGCGTTTCGACGTGTCGATGCTCTTGCCCGACGGGCGCGAGGAGCGCCGTCTGGGGATGCTGCGCCAGGTCATCCACGCCGCGTTCGGGGTCGCGGTCCGTCGTGAGACCCGGGAGATACCGGTGATGGTGCTCAGGATGGCGGCGGACGGGCCGATGTTCGCGACTCTTCCCAAGGGGCAGGACATCTCGCGGGTGGTGCGCTTCTCCGAGATCGCCTTGAAGACGGTGGTCGTCGATGAAACGGGCCTTGCCGGCACCTACGACTACGTGCTGACGTTCCCGCGAAGCGAGCAGCACCTGCGAGAGGCGGTGGCCGCACTGGGGTTGACGCTGACGCCAGGACGGCGGGCCGTGGAACTGCTCGTTGCCGAACGAGTGGGCCCGCAGTAGCCCCCGACGCCCGTGTCCCATCGCCGCATCGATGTCGCCTCGCTCCTCGGTCTCCGGTCCGACGCCGCGGAATGGGAACTCGGCCGCATACTGCTCTGCAAACCCCATCCGCGAGAGCGTCTGCATCCTCAAGGGTCCAGCGCCGACAAAAGTCACCTCACGCGATGCCTATCTTCGGCCAGAGAT
>JAHDVQ010000196.1:0-2068 GCA_023384595.1 Vicinamibacteraceae bacterium
CTTGCCTGGCCTGCCGCGACCGCGGCGGCGCCGTTTGTCGATCCCCTCATCGGCGTGCGCGGCACGCTCGCCTCGTCGCCATCGATCACCGATCCCTCGCTGCAGCCGTTCGGTTCGTGCGAGGGCCTCGGCATTGTCGGCGACCCGCTGCCCGATGGCTACTTCTGCGCGCCGTACAGTCTCGACGGGCTCAGCGTGGACAGCCTCGATCTCGAGTTCTTCGATGCGAACGGCGATCCGTTCCTGACGGACGCACTGGACCACGACGAGGGCAACAGCATCTTCAACGCCATGCAGCCCGTCGACGACACCGTCGTCAGGCTCTTCAACCAGGACTTCGAGATCGCCGCGCTGGCGACCGTCAAGAACTTCGTGATGTTCACGGGGCTGGTCATCTTCACGGCGGCCGGGCCCTTCCCGGGCGACGTGCCAGCGACCTTCGTGTCGGTGCGCGCGGTCAACGGCGTGAGCACCGTGCCCGAGCCGGCCGTGGTGCTGCTGATGGCCGCGAGCCTCGCGGCGGCTGGCGTCAGGTTCCGGCGCCGTGGCGCCGCATGAGCGCCTTGAAGGCCGCGGTGTCCTTGAGCGTGGCGAAATCGGGATCGGCCCGCGCGATGACGGCCGGGTAGCCCGCACCGAGCGCCTCGCCGAGGGCCGTCATCGCCTCGCTCGGCCGGCCGCCCAGCGCGTCGACGAGTGCCTGGCCGTAGACGATGTTCACGTTGGCGGGATCCATCGATCGGGCCTCGCGCATGAAGCGCTGGGCCTCGGCATGGCGTCCCTGCTTCGCGTGATAGAGCGCGAGGTTCGATCGGGTGATCGCGCTGAGCGGGTTCACCGCCAGTTCCTTGTAGGCCAGCTCGATGGCGCGGCCGTACGTCTCGTTGGCCCGCGCGAGGTCGCCGGCCAGACGATAGCCATCCGCGAGGTTCCCCACAAACTGCTCGTTGTTGGGACTGAGCCCCACCGCCTTCGCGAAGTCGGCCACCGCCAGCGCGAAGTCGCCGGCATAGTAGTGCGCGATGCCGAGGTTGGTGTACGCCTCCGGCACCGGCTCGAGCGCGATCGCCTTGTTGAAGGCGTCGGCCGCCTCCGTGAAGCGTCCAAGCTGCAGGTAGCCCGCGCCGAGGTCGTTCCAGCCGTTGACGTTGTCCGGTTCCATCTCGACGACGCGGCGGTTGGACTCGACCGAACTTGCGTAGTCGCCCGTGTGGAGATAGGCGGCGCCGAGCGCGTTGTGGTTGGCCCAGTAGAACGGGTTGATCTCGGCAGCGCGTGCGAGGGCGGCAATCGCCTCGCGCGCGTTCCCCGCGCGCAAGTAGGCGATGCCCAGCCGGCGGTAGGCCTCGTCCGACCCCGGCGCCATCTCGAGCGCCTTGCGCAGCACCTGAATGGCCTCGGCCTGGCGGCCGACCTGCTCGTAGACGCTCCCGAGCGCGAAGTGCACCTCGGGCAGCGTGGCGTCTACGCGGACCGCCGACTCGGCCGACTGCAGGGCGCGATCGGCCCACGCGCGGTCGCGGGTCTCGCGATACATGTGCAGCGCGGCATCGGCGATGCCGCTGCGCGCGAGCGCGAGGCTGGGGTCGCGTTCGAGCGACTGCTCGAAGAGCGCGATGGCCGCCTGGATACGCTCGGGCGTCGTCGAGCTGCGGAGCGTCTCGCGGCCTCGCAGGTACAGATCGTAGGCAGCCGCGTTGAGCGTGGGCCGTACGGCGCCGCGCGCCAGTTCGCCGCCGGTGGGCGTGATCCCGAGCTTCGCGACGACGGCCTCGAACACCCGATCCTCCATCGAGAACAGATCGGCGGCGACGCCTGAGAACTCCTCGGCCCAGACGCGCGTGCCCGCGTGCATGTCGTCGAGGGTGACCGTGACGCGGATGCGGTCCGCATCGCCGCGAACCGAGCCCTGCACGAGCAGGTTCACTCCGAGGTCGCGCGCCACGCGTTCGGTGTCCTGGGCGTGCTCGGCGGTGGCGCGTGTCACGTCGGGCGCGGCGGCCACGTACAGATCCTTCAGCGGAAACAGCCGCGCGGCGAGCGACTCGGTGAGGCCGAGCGCGAGGTG
>JAHDVQ010000196.1:2168-3525 GCA_023384595.1 Vicinamibacteraceae bacterium
GAGATCGCGGGCCGGACCTCCGACACCCCCTGGCGTACACGCCCCTCGTCGTCGAGCGCGTCGAGCGCGCGCACGAGGTCGCGCGTGGTTCGGAAGCGCTCGTCGGGATGAGGCGCCAGGCAGCCGGCCAGCAGGTGCTCGACGGGTTCGGGGATGGCCGGATCGATCCGGCGAATCGCGGCCGGCGCCTCCTTCATGCGCTGCATCAGCTCGGTGGTCGGATTGCGCACGGCCTCGGAGCGGCGCCCGACCAGCAGATCGCGCAGGATCAACCCGAAGGCGTAGATGTCGGCCCGCGCGTCGGCCGCGTGACCCTGCGCCTGCTCCGGCGACATGTACTCCAGCGTGCCGACGACGACGCCGGCCTGGGTGACGCCCTCGGCGGCCACCGAGCGCGCGATGCCGAAGTCCATGATCGACGCGCGTCCCTGCTCGTCCACCATGATGTTGGCCGGCTTCAGATCGCGGTGGACGACGCCGGCGTCGTGCGCGGCTGAGAGGCCGGCGGCCACCTGCCGCGCGATGGCGAGCGCGCGCGGCACCGGCAGGCGTCCCTCGCGCTTGAGGATCGAGTGCAGGTCGGCGCCCTGCACGAAGGCCATGCTCAGGTACGTCGTGCCCTCGATTTCACCGAGGTCGTGGATGCGTACGACGTTCGGGTGGGAGACCTGCCTGGCGAGCTGCAGCTCGCGCTTGAAGCGGCGTTCGAGTTCGCGCGCGGCGTCGGGGTCGGCCGTGATCTCGGGGCGGATGATCTTGAGCGCGACCGGCTCGTCGAGCGCCGAGTCCCAGGCTTGGTAGACGGCGCCCATGCCGCCGGCGCCGAGCAGGCGGATGATGCGGTACCGCGCGCCGAATGGCTGTCCCTCGGTGAACGCGCCTGGCCAGGCGGTGAGCGGCGCGGTCGATCCGGTGGCGCCCGCGGCGGGGGAGAGCGCCGTCGGGGCGGACGCCGCCTCGGGCGGCGGTGTCATCACGGCCACGGAAACGGGCCGGAGGCACGACCGGCAGAGGCCATCGCTGGCCACCGTGTCGCGTCCGCAATGCGGGCAGCGCATGAGATGTGGCGGTCAGCGCCCATGTTCCCACCGGCGCGGGTCCGAGGACAAGAGGGAAGGGCGCCGGGCTAGACTGGCACCATGCTGATTTCCACCACCACCATCCTCGACGGCCGGAAGGTCGTCCAGTACCTGGGCATCGTCAGCGGCGAGGCGATTCTCGGCGCGAACATCTTCCGCGACATCTTCGCGGGCATCCGCGACATCGTCGGCGGCCGCTCGGCGGCCTACGAGCAGGAGCTCCGGAAGGCCAAGCAGATCGCGCTCGACGAGATGACGGCGCAGGCCGCCTCGCTCGG
>JAHDVQ010000196.1:3625-6215 GCA_023384595.1 Vicinamibacteraceae bacterium
GCTCGGTCATGCGCGAGGAGCCGTCCTAGCGCCCGGTCCGCAATCGGGCCAGCAAGGTCGCGATGTCGTCGGGCAGCGGCGCCTCGAACACCACCGGGGCGCCGCTCGCCGGATGCCGGAACGCCAGCCGGTGCGCGTGCAGTGCCTGTCGCGGGAACTCGACGGCCTGACCCGCGCGCCTTCCATACACGTACTGGCGCTCGCCGACGAGGGGGTGGCCGCGCAGCGCGGCCTGAATCCGGATCTGGTTCCGTTTGCCCGTTTCGAGCTGCAGCTCGAGGAGCGCGGACTCCGTGAAGCGCTCGACGGTGCGGTAGCGCGTGACGGCGCGCGCGCCGCGCGGGTGGCGCGGGCCCACGGCTTCCTGCACCAGCGCGTCGCCATTCCACACGAGGGTGTCGACCCAGATGCCCTCCGCCGGCTCAGGCCGGCCGCACACCACGGCGAGATAGATCCGCTGCGGCTCCCGTTGCCTGAACTGCTTCGCGAGCGCTGCCTGCGCCCGCGGATCCCGCGCGAAGACGACGAGGCCCGTCGTGTCGCGATCGATGCGGTGCACGACGAGCGGCGACTTCATCCCGCGCGCGCGGAAGAGCGCGGCCAGGTGGTCCTGCACCGAGAGCGCTCCCGCGCGCGCCGTGAGCGGCACGGTGAGCATGCCGGCGGGCTTGTCGACGACGACCAGCGCCTCGTCTTCGTGGAGGATGCGGACCGCGCCGGGCACCGTCGGCGCGGGCGGCACGCGCGCGGCGCTGCCGGGGCGATCGGCCCACACGAGGACGGCGTCGCCCGGCGCGAGCGGCCGCGCCGCGTCGGCGCGCGTCATCTCGACGTCGTTCACGAAGACCCGGCCGCGTTCGAGCGCGGTCGAGACGCGGCTCCGCGATCCCAGGCGATCGGGCGCCGCCAGGAACTTGTCCAGTCGCGAGCCTGCGTCCTGGGGACCGGCCGTCCAGCGTGGCAAGGAAGGAGGCAGGCGCACTGGGAGATGCTATACGAGGGGAAAGAGGCTACGAAGGCTACAAAGGCTACAAAGGCTACAATTCCCCCCACCTTTCGATTTGCGGAGGTGCTCGTGAATACGTCCTTCACGTCGAAGCGTCTGGCGATGGTCCTGGTGTGGCTGCTGTCCCTGGTGCTGGTGGGAGGCCTGGCGCACGCACGCGGGCAGCTGTCGGCCGAGCCCGAAGTGTTGACCGGCACCGACCTCGGGTTCCGGGTCGCGCGGAAAGATGCGCGCCGCGTGGTTGGCCACCTCGTCGTCCGAGTGGACGGCCGCTGGGTCGTCGCCGAACTCGGCCATCAGGTCGAACTCGCGGCACGCTGACGGCCCGTGTAGCCCTTTGCAGGCTTTGTAGCCTGGGTAGCCCTTGTCGCCCTTGTCGCCCTTGTAGGCTTTGTAGGCTTTGTAGGCTTTGTAGCCTGTGTAGCCTCTGTAGCCCGCCTGTAGGCTACACCTTCCTCCCGAGCACGTGCTTCCCGAGGGCCTTCGCCAGGCCGAGCGTGCCGTAGCGGTCGCGATAGAGCTGCACGTAGAGCGCGGGCGTGTTCTTCGGCGGGACGCGCGGGCGATCGGTCCTGGCGAGGGTCATCGCCTCTGACGGGCACGTCGTCACGCACAGGCCGCACCCGATGCAGTGGCTGCGCGCGACCACGGCGCGGCCGTCCTCGATGGTGACCGCGTCCATACGGCAGCGCGTGAGGCACGTCCCGCATCCCTCGCACGCGTCGGGGCTGACGACGGCGTAGAAGTTGGTGCCGAAGTAGTCGGCGGGCACGGGCATCCGCTTCGCGCTCGCGAGCACGCCGCAGCAGTCGCCGCAGCAGCAGCAGATGAAGAGCGGGGCCTGCGTGTTCTCGGGCTGCAGCACCAGCCCGTCGGCGTCGGCCTCGTCGAGCAGGCGCAGCATCTCGTCGCGTTCGATGAAGTGCGCGGCGCCCGACTGCACCATCCCCTCGGCCGCCTTGCCGAAGGTGAGGCACGTCTGCATCCGCGTCGTGTGCTCGCAGGTGTGGCCTACGAGGCTGCGTCCGAGCCGGCAGATGCAGTCCATGACGGCAAACGGCCCGCGGCTCTGCCTCACGTAGGCGCGGATGTCGTCGTAGGTGGCGACCTCACGATCGGGCACGACCGAGACGTTCACCGGCACGGTGCGCATCTGCGGCGTCTTCCTGAGGGGCAGCGCGACGGCGAGCGCCTCGTCGAAGTACTGGAGGATGTCGCGCTCGAGGTCGGGCGTGAGCGTCGGGAGTTGGCGCTCGTAGAAGCCGACGACGAACCCGGAGAGCAGGAACTTCGCGACCCCCTTCGAGACGACGCGATGGACGAGCCCGCGCGCGGCGAGCCGCTCGAGCGCCTCGAGGAGCGCCGCGGGCGTGTACGACGCCCGCACGCGCCGGTGAATCGTCGCCACCGGCTCCGGCAGCGCGCTCAGTTCGAGGACGAGCCGTGCCTCGTCCGCCGAGAAGAGGCGCGCGAGGATGCGCAGCTCGACACCCGAACCCGTGGCGGGGAAGCGCTGGGGGAGGCGGTCGAGGTGCTCCTGCAGCCGCCGGTAGACGTCGTCGGTCTCGACCATGGGCCACCTCA
>JAHDVQ010000197.1:0-1515 GCA_023384595.1 Vicinamibacteraceae bacterium
CGACGGCGACCACCTCCTCGTACCGCTTGACGAGGCCACGAACGGACACGGCGGAGGACATGGGCAGAACAGGCTACGAAGGCTACGGAGGCTACAAGGGCTACGGAGGCGACGAAGGAGGCGACAAAGGCTGGCTGTTGGGGCCTTGCAGCCGCCTTTGTAGCCTTTGTAGCCTTTGTAGGCTCTGTAGCCTATTTGAAGGCTAACCAGCGTGAGACGTCCGAGTTGTCCCTGAAGATGGTGTCGTCTCTGTCACTGCCGGTCGAGACGAGGGCGACGGGGATGCCCGTCAGCTCCTCGATGCGGGCCACGTAGGCGCGCGCGGTGGACGGCAGGTCGTCGTAACGGCGCACCCCGGCCGTGTGTTCCCAGCCTGGCAGCTCCTCGTAGACGGGCGCGCACGTCGAGAGCACGCCGAGTTCCATCGGGAACTCGGCGACGACGGTGTCGCCCACGCGATAGCCGATGCACACGCGCAGCGTCTCGAAGCCGTCCAGCACGTCGAGCTTCGTCAGCGCCAGGGCGTCGAGCCCGTTGACGCGGGCCGCGTACCGCAGCACGACCGTGTCGAGCCACCCGCAGCGCCGGGGCCGGCCCGTGACCGCGCCGAACTCGTTGCCGGCCTTCCGCAGCCGTTCCCCCGTCTCGTCGTGCAGCTCGGTCGGCATGGGGCCATCGCCGACGCGCGTCGTGTAGGCCTTGGCGACGCCGACGACGGCGTCGATGGCCCTCGGCCCGATGCCAATGCCCGTGCAGGCGCCGCCCGCCGACGCACTCGACGAGGTGACGTAAGGATAGGTGCCGTGGTCGATGTCGAGCAGCGTCCCCTGGGCCCCTTCGAGGAGCACCGACTTGCCCTCGCGTCGCGCCTCGGCGACGAAGAGCGACACATCACGCACCATCGGCGCGAGCCGCGGCCACCAGGCCATCAGCTCGTCGTGGACCGCGCGCCAGTCGACCGGACGCTCGCCGATGGCCTGGTTGCGGGCCTCCACGTTGGCGCGTACGAGATCGGCCACCGGCACGGCGGGCGACGGATCGCCCAGGTCGCCCACGCGAATGCCGCGGCGCCCGACCTTGTCCTCGTAGGCGGGACCGATGCCGCGCGAGGTGGTGCCGATCTTCCGCTCGCCGCGCTGTCCCTCGGTGAAGATGTCCAGCTCGCGGTGATACGGCAGGATGAGGTGCGCGCGCTGGCTGACGATGATGCGGCCCGTCGTCTCGATGCCGACGGCCTCGAGCTGGTCGATTTCGGCAAAGAGCGCCTGCGGGTCGACGACCACGCCGTTGCCGATCGCGCAGAGCGTGCCGGGATGGAGAATCCCCGAGGGGATGAGGCGGAGCACGAACTTCTGCCCGCCTACGAACACCGTGTGGCCGGCGTTGTGACCGCCCTGGTAGCGTGCGACCACCTGGAATTGCGGCGTCACGAGGTCGACGATCTTGCCCTTGCCTTCGTCACCCCACTGCGCCCCGAGCACGACAACGTTCATGGGGCGGGATCATATCAGGGCG